>NZ_JAWQLX010000010.1:0-218537 GCF_033446725.1 Polaromonas potterensis
GTTTGCCGTGTGAGGTCAAGGTGCGCATCAAAACAGGGATGGATTTTGGCGGCACAAGCACCTATAGTGAGCTTCTGCTGGGCTTGGCGTAGCCAGCATTTTCTGTTCGGGTTGGTAGATGGCAAGCCGAAAAAGCAGGAGAACAACATGCATGCCCAAGACCCTTTGGACCTCATCATTGTGGGTGGCGGTATAGGCGGCGTGATCAGTCTTTACTACGCAAAAAAGGCGGGGCTGAAGGTGTTGCTGCTCGAAAAGCAGCCTACCGTGGGCGGGCTTTGGTCCCAACTACCTTCCTGGCAGGATATACAGATCAACCCTGTCGACTGGGCTTTGGGCGATATTCCCATCAGCGGGGCGCGGCAGGCCAGTATCGCCAGCCACATTCAGGCCTGGGTCGATAAATTTGATCTGGCTTCCTCGATGCGGCTGGATACGGCGGTGACGACGGCCAAGGAAACCCCCGATGGCTGGACGGTGACTACACCAGATCAGCGTTATTTTTCGAGATTTCTCATCGCCGCCACTGGAGGACACAATCGCGCCTTCACACCCCCGACCGAAAGAGTCAACCCATCGATTCAGGAATACCACTCCTCCACGCTGGAAGACCCCCATGTGCTCACTGGTAAAGATGTGCTGGTGGTCGGTGGTGGTGCTTCTGCCTATGACCTGCTGGATCTCTGCTTCGAACACCAGGCGCGCAAGGTGGTCTGGCTTTATCGCAGCCTGAAATGGATGCTCCCGACACGCAAACCCAAACATATCGCCGGCGACATCCGTGGACTGGCCAAGCAGCAGATGCTGGGTGTTTCCGTCGCGCAGATGAATCGGGACATCAACCTTGATCTGAAGGGGCGCTACGAAAAGTTTGGCCTTCAGGACATTCTTCCCGCAGGCGACTTTGATATCACCCGGGATCAGCTGATTCCTGGCCGCCGCGCCATGATTGAGAATTTCAGCAAGATCGCCAGGCAACGGGGCGAAATAGCGCAAATCGTTGATCGGACGGTTCTGCTCTCCTCGGGTGAGCGGATTGATGTCGACCTGATTCTTTGGGGCACTGGTTATGCGATGGATCTCGGCTATTTTGATTCCCCAGCCTTGGCGGCGATCACCCGGGTTGACGAATTGGCAGCGCGTTGTGGTTGCCTGTTTCGATCACTCGACGCACCGAATCTGTTTTTTCTGGCCGTGGGACTCGAAGCCACGGGCTCCGCGCCCTGGGCCTATGCCCACGCCGCCAGGACCATCATGTCGCATATCCATGGCAAGGCGCATCTCGACGAGGTGCCCGTGCCGGGAAAGATCAACCATTTCGAGTTAGCCAAATTCCTGGCCGTGCGTGACCCCGAGAATTACCCGCGAGAGACCTGGTTCGCCGCCTACAAAAACATGGCGCTGACGCATCCCGCCGAAGAACCGATGCCGATACCCTGAGCCCGTGGAGGCGCTGTCACCGCGCCAACAGGGGTTGCTCCAGAGGGGCCGTCGCCTGGCCGCTAAGGGCCGGATGCTTGCGCATCATCCAGCATTCCCTGGGCATCCTCGTTCAAGCCCGCCACCGGGGTCGCCTTGGCCAGCGCCACCCACACGCCAAAAGGCAAGGCCTGCCGCGAATGCCGCGGCGCGACACGCGCGACCACCAGGCGATGGTTGTCGACCACCATCACGCCGCATTCCGCCGGCACTTCGTCGGGTTCGGCAATACACCGGCCCTTGGCATCGCAGCCCAACACGTACCAGCACTCGCCGCCCAGGTCCAGGTAGGCCGCGCGTTTTTCGGGGCGGCGCAGGTCGCCCAGCAAATCGGAGCGGTGCACCTTGATCTCGTGCACGATGGGGTCCACATAAGCCGCCACCGAGGTGTTGCGGATTGAAAACACATCGGGCCGCGCGATACACCAGCGTGCCGGGCCGCCTTCGATGGCGGGCGGCAGCTGCGCCCGCAGACCCAAGCCCCGCCAGGTGATGCGGCCGGCACGCACCATCTCGCCGGCCAGGCGTTCCACCAGCGCCTCGTGGGCCGACAACGCCGAGCGGTTGCGCACCAAGGTGGCGGCCAGATAAGACACACCGGCATCGGTGACACGCAGGGTTTCGTGACCGCTGGGGCCAGAGACACGCTGCAGCATGCCCCAGGCCAGCAACTCAATCTCGACCAGATCCTGGCTGGGCCAGCCAGCGGAGCGGTAAATCTCGCGCAGGCGCCGGGCATGGGTGCGGCCCAGCGGCGCGGGCGGCGCGCCGGCTGTGTTGTTGCTGGGCGGTTTGGCGTCAGGGTTCAGCATCAGCAAGAGCTTAAAACAAGCCGGTTCATAAGGGAAAATAGGCATCTAGAGCAATAAGTACGGGCGTCATGCGCTATTGAATTGATAGCTTCATTTGCCGCCTTGTCGCGGCCAGCTGTTGCCCGGGGTGAGGTGGGGAATCAGCTCTTACGGGGATTTTTTCAGCGCGCCGCGCGGCTTTGCCGCCTCGACGTACTTGGTTGCAAATCCCTCCAGCACGTCAGAAAGAACTTGCCGTACAAAAGTTGCCGATAACGGCGCATGACCCATCAGCAAGCGAAAGAACAGCGCGCCATAGATCAGGTCTACGGCAAGGTCCAGATCCAGGTCGCTGCGAATATGCCCTTGCGCCACCGCTTGGGCCAGAAAATCCAGGCCTTCGGCTCGCCTCGTCATCACAAAATGATTGCGGAACGACTTTGACAGTTCGGTTCCGGCATCAGCTGTGGCAATCATCGTCGCCACGTTGCGGCCCATTTTTCCGGAAAACAGCTCACTGACTGCTTCGAGTTGGCTGCGCAGGGCCTGCAACGGAGCTTGCGCCTTGTTCGCGGGCAAAGAAGGATCTGATTGATCCATCAAGGCGGCCATGGCCACCGCGTGCCGGTCGGGCCACCACCGGTACAGCGTGGGTTTGCCAACGCCAGCGCGCGCTGCCACAGCCTCCATCGTGACTGCCGGCAGGCCTCCGTCTTCCAGTAGTTGTCTGGCGGCTTTGAGGATGGCCGCGTGAGCGTCCATGCTGCGCGGACGCCCGCGTTGACGCAAGGGCGAATCAGGGAGCTTGACAGTCATGGATATTTTCGTGACGATACGTTTCGTAATTAAATTCATTTTACCCAGGAAATTTTATGACCATGGACAAAAGCATTGAAACGACACCGGGCTTGATGCCTTATATCGTCGTGAAGGGGGCAGCCCAAGCCATCGCTTTTTTTGCCGACGCATTTGGCGCCGAAGAACTGTTCCGTCTCAGCGAGGGTTCCGGGAAAATCGGGCATGCAGAGCTGAAGATTGCCGGTTCAACGCTCATGCTGGCGGATGAATACCCAGATTTTGGCGCGCTGAGTCCAGCGGCCGTGGGCGGCACACCCGTGACCCTGCACTTGTATGTGGCTGATGTCGATGCAACTTTTGCGCGTGCCATTGCGCTGGGCGCCACAGAACTGCGCAAGGTTCAGGACCAGTTTTTTGGAGACCGCAGCGGCATGCTGTTGGACCCGTTCGGACACAAATGGACAGTCGCTACTCGCGTCGAGCAGGTATCGCCAGACGAGATGCAGCGTCGCTGGAACCAAGCCATGGAGGCTGGCGAAACAGCCTAGCCCCCTCGACAGCGGAAGGACCCTCATTTTGAGTAGTCTTGTTTGAACGGGTTGCGCCGCTCCAGTTCTTCCATGTAGCCGGCGATCCCTTCGCCTTCACGTTCCAGAAAGCGCTCCACCGCATCGGCAAAAGCCGGGTGCGCCAGCCAATGGGCGCTGGTGGTTTTCACGGGCAGCAGGGCGCGCGCCATTTTGTGTTCGCCTTGAGCACCACCTTCAAAGCGCTGGTAGCCGTGCTGGATGCACCACTGCAGCGGCTGGTAATAACAGGCTTCAAAGTGCAGGCAATCCACCCGCTCGAGTGCGCCCCAATAACGGCCGTAGGCGATTTTGCTGGGGTTTTTAGCATCAAATTGGCCTGCAGCCCTTGGCGAACGCAGCGAAGGGCCGCCCCGAGCAAGTTCAGCCCCTTCGGGGGGCAGCGAACCACACGCAGTGGGGAGCGTGGGGGCCATTGTTCTTGCGCTGACAGCTATCAAACTCGTAGCGATGGGGGTGCCGTCACGCTCTGCCACAAACAGCAGCCAGTTCTCCGGCATGTCGTCCTGCATACGCTGGAAGAAGTCGCGGCTCAGGTAAGGTGCGTTGCCGTGTTCGTAATAGGTGCGCTCGTAACAGCGGTAGAAAAAGTCCCAGTCGGCCGTCGAGATGTCCTGGCCCAGCGACCAGCGGAAGCTGACACCGGCGTCACTGACCTTGCGTCGCTCCTGGCGGATTTTTTTACGTTTTTCCTGGCTCAGGGACATCAGGAAGTCGTCGAAGTCGCGATAGCCGGAAGGCGGGCCAGTCCAGTGGAACTGTATGTTGTGGCGCAGCATCAAACCCGCCGCCTCACACGCGGCCACATCCTCATCGCTGGCAAACAGCAGGTGCAGCGAGGACAACTTTTCATCGCTGCACCAGGCCACCAGGGCCTTGACCAGCAAGGTGCGGGTTTCGGCGTCCCGCGCCAGCAGGCGGGCGCCGG
Source organism: Polaromonas potterensis (assembly GCF_033446725.1). Classification (NCBI taxonomy): domain Bacteria; kingdom Pseudomonadati; phylum Pseudomonadota; class Betaproteobacteria; order Burkholderiales; family Comamonadaceae; genus Polaromonas; species Polaromonas potterensis. The sequence continues at coordinate 4,584 of NZ_JAWQLX010000010.1, forward strand.
GCACGGGCGTGAAGGGCGGTGCGACCAGGGCCTTGGGGTAGTAGGGCAGGCCGTGCTGGTGGTAGGCGTTGGCCCAGGCGTGGTCGAAGACGTATTCGCCGTAGGAGTGGTCTTTCAGGTACAGCGCGCAGGCCGCGACCATCTCGTCGCCTTGCGAGAGGATGACAAAACGCGCGGTCCAGCCGGTTTTTGGCGTGGCGCTGCCGCTTTCCAGCATGGCGCTCAGGTACTCGTGGCGCATGAAGGGGTTGAGCCCGCTGGCCGGGTCTTGCGCGGCGAGCAGGGTATTCCAGGCGGCGGCATCGACCTGGCGCGGCGAATCCAGCACGCGGATGACATAATCGTTTGCGTTGTTTTTCACGTGTTTTTCAGGGTTCAATTTCACTCATGTCACTCAAAATCTGTGTTGCCCAATTGAACTACTGCGTCGGCGACATGCCGGGCAACGCGCAAAAAATCATAGACGCCGCCCACACGGCTTATGCCGACGGCGTGCGGCTGCTGCTGACGCCCGAGCTGGCGATTTGCGGCTACGCGGCCGAAGACCTGTTTCTGCGCCGCTCGTTTATTCAAGCCTGTGATGATGCCGTGAATCGGGTGGCCAGTGAGCTGGCCGGGTTAAAAGGGCTGACCGTGGTGGTGGGCACGCCCACCCACGGCGACAACGGCAAGGGCTTGCGTACCAAAAGTGTGGAAGTGCAGCAGCGGCACAACGCGGCCAAGGTCTTGCGCGAGGGACACATCATCGAAACCTATGCCAAACGCGAGTTGCCCAATTACCAGGTGTTTGACGAGCGACGTTATTTCACGCCGGGTCAGGGCACGTGTGTGTTTCAGGCCGGTGAAGGCGAAGACAGCATCAGCGTCGGGCTGCTGATCTGCGAAGACGCCTGGTTTGAAGAGCCGGCGCGGCTGGCCAAAGAGGCCGGCGCCGAGCTGCTGGCCGTCATCAACGCCTCGCCTTTCCATGTGGGCAAAGGCGGCGAGCGTGAACTGATGATGCGTGAGCGTGTGTTGGCCACCGGCTTGCCCATGGTTTATGCGCACCTGGTCGGCGGCCAGGATGAAATCGTTTTTGAAGGCCACTCGTTTGCCCTGCAGGCCGACGGCACCTTGGCCGGCCGGGCCGAAAGTTTCAAGGAAAATCTGTTTGCTGTCCAGGCGCAGCGGGCGCAAGCAGCTATTAAATTGGTAGCGACTGTGGTGCCCGAGCGCAGCGCCGAGGCCGATTTGTGGGACGCGCTGGTGCTGGGTGTGCGTGACTACCTGGGCAAAAATGGCTTTCCGGGCGCAATTCTGGGTTTGTCGGGCGGTATTGATTCAGCGCTGGTGCTGGCGATTGCCGTCGATGCGCTGGGCGCCGACAAGGTGCGCACGGTGATGATGCCTTCGCCCTACACGGCCGACATCTCCTGGATAGACGCACGTGAGATGGCCGAACGCATGAAAGTGCGTTACGACGAGTTGTCCATCGTGCCGGAGTTTGAGGCCTTCAAGGCCTCGCTGGCCGGCGAGTTCAAGGGCCTGAAGGAAGACACGACCGAGGAAAACATCCAGGCGCGGATACGCGGCGTGTTCTTGATGGCGCTGTCCAACAAGTTCGGCGCCATCGTGCTGACCACCGGCAACAAGAGTGAAATGGCGACCGGTTATTGCACCTTGTACGGCGACATGGCGGGCGGTTTTGCGGTGATCAAGGACTTGCTGAAAACCACGGTGTTCAAGCTGGCGCGCTGGCGCAATGACAACGACCCCTACGGCACGGGCAGCAACCCGATTCCGGAGCGCATCATCACGCGTCCGCCCAGCGCCGAGTTGCGCGCCGACCAGACCGACCAGGACAGCCTGCCGCCTTACGAGGTGCTGGACGCGATTTTGCAGCGTTACATGGAAAACGACGAAAGTATTGAAAGTATTCTGGCCGCCGGTTTTGACGCGGCCGTGGTCGAGCGTGTGACCCGTCTGATCAAGATCAACGAATACAAACGCCGCCAGGCCCCGATAGGCATACGGGTGACCCACCGCAGCTTCGGCAAGGATTGGCGCTATCCTGTGACCAGCAAGTTCAGAGCCTGACCTGATTAACTAAGAGACAATCCGACTATGAAACAAATTACCGCTGTCCTCAAACCTTTCAAGCTCGAAGAAGTCCGTGAAGCCCTGGCCGAATGCGGCGTGACCGGCCTGACGGTCACCGAAGTCAAGGGTTTTGGCCGCCAGAAAGGCCATACCGAGCTGTATCGCGGCGCCGAATACGTGGTCGACTTTCTGCCCAAGGTCAAGGTTGAAGTGGTGGTGAAGTCCGACGACGTGGACCGTTGCGTGGAAGCCATCGTGCGTGCTGCCCGCACCGGCAAGATTGGCGACGGCAAGATTTTCATCACCAGCGTTGAACGTGTGGTGCGTATCCGGACCGGGGAAGAGGACGAATCTGCTGTTTAGGCCCCCCACGGTCGCTCACTTCGTGTAGCTCCCTGCCCCCCTGGGGGGCCGCTGCGCCTGCGGTCTGGCTAAGCCAGTCCCGCGGCCCCGGCTTGTAAAGAGATAGCCCCCATGGGACCTGAAGCGAGTGCCTTAAATCTGGTCGAGCCGCAGTCCCTCGGGCGCCATGCCCGCCGCCTGCACCAGTTGCTGCAGCAAGTCGGTTGGCTCGCTGGCGACACAAATCAGTTCCATCTGCCAGTCGCTCATGAAGCCGCTTTTGACCGACGAATTCAGGAACGTCAGCAGTTCGGTGTAATAACCGCCCAGATTGAGCAGGCCCACCGGTTTGGCGTGATAACCGAGCTGGCGCCAGGTCCAGACCTCGAAAAATTCTTCCAGTGTGCCTATGCCGCCCGGCAGCGACAAAAAAGCATCGGCATGTTCGGCCATCAGGCGTTTACGCTCATGCATGGTGTCCACGATGTGCAGTTCTGTGCAGCCGGTGTGGGCCCATTCCTTTTCCACCAGCGCTTTCGGGATCACGCCGATCACCCGGCCGCCCGCCGCCAGCGTGGCGTCGGCGACGAGGCCCATCAGGCCGTTGCGGCCGCCGCCATAGACCAGTTGCCCGCCGTGCTCGCCTATCCAGCGGCCGACCTGGCGTGCGGTTTCAGCAAAAACGGGGTCCACGCCCGGGCGTGAGCCGCAATAAACGCAGAGGGAAAAAGCGGGCTTCATGTCGTGAAAAACCTTTGAAACAGGGCCGTGGCCCAAATGCCGGCGCACAGCAGCAAGCTGAGTAAAACGGCCGCGCTGCCCATGTCTTTGGCGCGTTTGGACAGGTCGTGCCATTCGGGGCCAATGCGGTCAATCGCCGTTTCTATGCCGGTGTTGAGCAGTTCGATGATCATCACCAGGACCACTGCGCCGGCCAGCAACACGGTTTCCACCCAGGTACGACCGAGCCAGACCGACACCGGCAGCAGGATCAGGCTGGCCAAAGCTTCCTGGCGAAAGGCGGTCTCGTGCCAGCCCGCGCGCAGGCCCGCCAGCGAGTAGCCGAGCGCATGCCAGACGCGGTTCAGGCCTTTACGGTTTTTTTGGGGGTTGACGGGGTCAGCGCTGGGCGCGGTAGCCGCTGGGTGGCTCTGACCTGCGGTCGAGGAAACTTGTTCGGACATGGGCCGATTGTCGTGCGGCTTTGTGGCAGTTGGATGCGAAGGTTTCATGGCCGGCCGGTATTTTCAGGCCGCTTTGGCCGGTGTGCCCAGGGGCAGGCTGGAAACCAGCCGGGTGCCGGCCAGCGCATCGTGCCAGAACTGCCGGTCAGGGTGAAAGCGCGACAAAATCGCCCAGATCGCCACCCAGCCGAGGATCAGCACCGCGGCTTCCTGGCCTGGCACGCCGAAGATCCAACTGATCGCCAAGGGCGGCAAAAACCATAGCCAACTCAGTGCATAACGCAGCAGCGCACGTTTTTGGCTGATGGCCGCGCCCTGGGTGTCCACCACGCGGATATTCCATGTTTTCATCGCCAGGGTCTGGCCTTTGGCCCAGAACCAGACGAAATAAATGCCAAAAATCACAAAAAGAAAGGCTTGCAAGGCATGGCGGTTGTCCAGCGCATTACGCGTCTGGCTCAGTGTGCCAAACAGGTAACCGGCGATAAAAACCACGCCGAACATCAGCAAGCCCTCGTAAAGCCAGCAAGCCATGCGCCTGCGCAAGGACGGGGTGGGGGCGCGGTCAGCGGAATTGACTATCAATTTTGTAGCGTTCAAATGAGAGGGGAGAAGGGCTACAGTGCAAATTGATCAGCATCCGGCCGGTACCCCGGCGTGGCTGGCAGGCCGGTGAAGGCTAGTGCGGCTGAGCCGGTGTGACACCCGGCGCGGCGGCAGCGGCCGGCGCCGTGCCCGGCGGGCTGTCAATTGACTGCGAAACCGCAATTTTAGGCGCTGCCGGGACCTTGGGTTTGTCAGTGGCCGAAGGAATGGTGGCCAGCTTCTGCCGCGCGACCGGTTTGAGGGCGGGCGCAGCACCTAGGGGTTTGGCCGGCGCCTTGGCGGCGAGTTTGTGCTTTTCGTCGTCACTGAGCGACTGATAGGCTTCCCATTTAGCCTTTTTTTCTTCAGGCGTCAGCTCTTTGGAGAGTTCTTTGGTTTTTGCAAAATTCAGCCTGGCCTGGGTCCGCTGTTGTGAACTCAAGGCCCCCCATTCCTGCATGCGGCCCTGCATTTTGGCCTGCTCATCGGTGGGCAGGGCCGGGTAGCTTTTGGCCATTTGCAGCCACTTGCGTTTGTGGGTCTGGCTCAGCGAGGCCCAATTGGGTGCCAGCGGTTTGAGAATGTCGCGTTGTGCCGGGCTCAACTCGGCCCAGCCCGGACCGGCGGAGGCCTGGGCCACAACGGTTTTGGCCGGAACGGCGGGTGCTGCTGCAGCCTTGGGGGCTGTCGGCTGGGCGCTGGCGCCGGTCGAGACCGCCAGCGCAAGAAGCAGCACCCAAGACGGCGCCAACAGGTCAAGCATGTGCTTGTCGGAGGGGCAGGTCGGTCGCACGGTCATGGGCTCAGTTTTTCTTTTCAGTGACGGGCAAGGCGGGTTTACAGCGTGGCTTTGAGAAATTGCACAAAACCGGGGTCCGAGTAAGCGTCCGGTGGCAAATCATCGGTCAGCAGGGCTGAATCGACCTCGGCCAGTTCCCGGACCACGTTGTCCGACTGCAGGGAGTTGATGGTCAGCAGGCCTGCGACCAGGGCGATCAGCGGCAGTACCGAACCAATCCGGCGCCACAGGCCAAAACCTTCGTCCGAACCCCAGGTCAGTGTTGATCCCGTGCTGCTGCTGGCCGCAACGGGCGCGGTCTGGATCTTGGCGATCTTGCGCACGGCCACGGCCTGGGCGCGTGCGGCGCGCAGGCGCTCCGAAATATCGTAAGGCAGGTCTGCCGCACCCGCTGACAGGTAGGAGGCGGTTTTCAGGCCGTAGCGGTCTTGCAGGATGTCGGTGCGGTTTTGTTGCGAGTTATTCATAGTTTTATTCCCCTGGCGGCCAAAGCTTTACTGAGCGCATGGACGGCTCTCGAACAATGCGTTTTCACGCTGCCTTCGGAGCAACCCATGGCCGCAGCGGTCTCAGCAACGTCCATTTCCTCCCAGTAACGCATGAGAAAGGCTTCTCGTTGACGGCCGGGCAATTCCTTGATCTCGGCTTCAATTTCTTTCAGGATTTGAGCCCGTTCGGTCGCGTCCTGGGCGCTCTCCGTACCTTCAGAGCTGGTTGAGGCCTCTAAAGTTTCAAGCAAATCGAAATCTCCGTCGTCCCCGGCGGATTCGAAGTCACTCATGTTGGAAAACAGCGCGTTGCGCGTCTTGCGCCGGCGAAACCAGTCCAGCGTGGTGTTGGACAGGATGCGCTGGAACAACATGGGCAGTTCGGCCGCGGGTTTGTCGCCATAGTGCTGGGCCAGCTTCATCATGCTGTCCTGAACGATATCGAGCGCGGCCTCGTCGTCTCGCACGTGGTAAACGCTGCGCTTGAAGGCGCGTTTTTCAACGCTTTTCAGGAAGTCGGAAAGTTCTTGTTCGGTTGCCAACGGTTTGAGTTCCGGTTTGTCCCAGCACGGTCATTGCTTTGCATTCTTGCCAGGCGCTTTGTTAGCGTCCCGGGCCCGACAGGCCCTGCTACCGGAGATGGTCACAAGCTGGAAAATTATCGCATCAAGGGCCGTTCAAGCTGGATTTTTTTGGAGTTTTTGAAAATTGAAGGTCGGTGGGTGTCTTATAATGTTCATTGCAATTCAAACAGCAAACGGGTCATGGCTCGGCGGATTATGTTTTCGCTCATGGTTTTGGCCTCAAGTCTCAACACCGCTTCACAAGAGTGGGTGAAGAGGCACCCAAGGTATTTCGTTAGAGAAATTCACAAAGGTTCATCATGGAAATCACAAAAGCCGAAATGACGTCGGCAGCAGCGGCAGCCTCTGCCAATTCCAATTCGCAAGAACTCCGGGGCGCTGAAATCCTCGTGAAGGCTCTGCAGGCCGAAGGTGTCAAGCACATCTGGGGTTACCCAGGCGGCGCCGTTCTGCACATCTACGACGCTTTTTACAAGCAAGATTCGATTCAACACATCCTGGTGCGCCATGAGCAGGCTGCCGTGCACGCGGCCGACGGCTATGCCCGCGCCACCGGTGATGTTGGCGTGGCGCTGGTCACTTCCGGTCCCGGCGTGACCAATGCGATCACCGGTATTGCCACGGCCTACATGGACAGCATCCCGATGGTGATCATCACGGGGCAAGTGCCGGTTGCGGCCATCGGCCTTGATGCCTTTCAGGAATGCGATACCGTGGGCATCACCCGTCCTATCGTCAAGCACAACTTCCTGGTCAAGGATGTGCGCGACATGGCGGAGACCCTGAAAAAAGCTTTTCACATTGCCCGTACCGGACGTCCCGGCCCGGTCGTGGTCGACATTCCCAAGGACGTGTCCTTCAACAAAACGCTCTACACCGGTTACCCGCAGACGGTTGAAATGCGCTCTTACAACCCGGTGCGCAAAGGCCACGGCGGACAAATTCGCAAGGCGCTGCAACTGTTGTTGACGGCCAAGCGGCCTTATATCTACACCGGCGGCGGTGTGTTGCTGAGCAACGCCTCGCAAGAATTGCGCACGCTGGTGGATATGTTGGGTTACCCCTGCACCAACACCTTGATGGGTCTGGGCGCTTACCCGGCCAGCGATAAAAAATTCCTCGGCATGCTGGGTATGCACGGCACGCTCGAAGCCAACAATGCGATGCAGAACTGCGACGTGTTGCTGGCCGTCGGCGCCCGTTTTGACGATCGTGTGATCGGCAACCCGAAACACTTTGCGCAAAACGAACGCAAGATCATCCATATTGACATCGACCCGTCCAGCATTTCCAAACGTGTCAAGGTCGACGTCCCCATCGTCGGCGACGTCAAAGACGTGTTGCTTGAGCTGATTGCCATGATCAAGGAGTCCGGCCTCAAGCCTGACGCCAACGCCCTGGGCGGCTGGTGGGACACCATTGAAGCCTGGCGCAAGCGCGACTGCATGAAATACAGCCTGGGCACGGGCGACGTGATCAAACCGCAATACGTGGTCGAGACACTCTGGAACATGACCAAGGACGCCGATACCTACATCACGTCCGACGTCGGCCAGCACCAGATGTGGGCGGCGCAGTATTACAAATTTGACGAACCGCGCCGCTGGATCAATTCGGGCGGCCTGGGCACCATGGGTGTGGGTATTCCTTATGCCATGGGCATCAAGCTGGCCAAACCCGAGAGCGAGGTTTTCTGCATCACCGGTGAAGGTTCGGTGCAGATGAACATCCAGGAGCTGTCCACCTGCCTGCAGTACAACACGCCGATCAAGATATGTTCGTTGAACAACCGTTACCTGGGCATGGTGCGCCAATGGCAGGAAATTGACTACGAAGGCCGTTATAGCAGCAGCTATATGGACGCCTTGCCCAACTTCGTGAAGCTGGCCGAAGCCTACGGCCATGTCGGCATGTTGATAGAAAAGCCACAGGATGTGGAGCCCGCGCTGCGTGAAGCACGCAAGCTGAAAGATCGCACGGTGTTTATGGACTTCCGTACCGATCCGACTGAAAACGTGTTCCCCATGGTCAAGGCCGGCAAAGGCATCACTGAAATGCTGCTCGGGTCTGAAGACCTCTGAGTCGCGCTTTCCCCATTCATTCACCGTCACCTGACGAATCTATTGTCTGCCGAGCCTGCGCATTACCGTGCGCAGGGGAGGGCAGCGAAAAGAGGAATCTTCTTATGAAACACATCATTGCAGTTTTGCTGGAAAACGAGCCGGGCGCTCTTTCCCGCGTGGTTGGCCTGTTCTCGGCCCGTGGCTACAACATCGAGAGCCTGACCGTTGCACCTACCGAAGACGCGAGTTTGTCGCGCATGACCATCCAGACCACCGGTTCCGACGACGTGATCGAGCAGATCACCAAACATCTGAACCGCCTGATCGAGGTCGTCAAGGTGGTGGATCTGACCGAAGGCTCGTACACCGAACGTGAGTTGATGATGGTCAAGGTTCGTGCTGTCGGCAAGGAGCGCGAGGAGATGAAACGCATGGCTGATATATTTCGCGGTCGGATCATTGACGTGACGGAAAAGAGTTACACGATTGAGTTGACCGGTGATCAGACCAAAAACGACGCGTTTCTGGAGGCGATTGACCGCAGTGCGATTCTGGAAACAGTGCGCACCGGCGCCAGCGGCATAGGCCGTGGTGAGAGAATTCTCAGAGTTTGATTTCAGCTGTCCGTGCGCGCGTTTCGACAGGCTCAACGCGAACGGATTTTGGAGTGGCGATATGCGTTGACCGTTCGCCCTGAGCCTGTCGAAGGGCATTTTCGCCAATACTTATTCCGAAAGAGAAAAATGAAAGTTTTTTACGACAAAGACTGCGACCTGAGCCTGATCAAGGGCAAAACCGTCGCCATCATCGGTTACGGCAGCCAGGGTCATGCCCATGCGCAAAACTTGAACGACAGCGGCGTCAAGGTCGTGGTCGGTCTGCGTAAAGGCGGCGCTTCGTGGCCCAAGGTTGAAAAAGCCGGCCTCAAGGTGGCTGAAGTGGCTGATGCGGTCAAGGCAGCTGACGTTGTGATGATTCTGTTGCCTGACGAGCAAATCGGCTCGGTTTACAAAAACGACGTGGCCCCCAATATCAAGCAGGGTGCCTCGCTGGTGTTTGCTCACGGCTTCAACGTGCATTACGGTGCCGTGATCCCGCGCGCTGACCTCGACGTCTGGATGGTCGCGCCGAAAGCCCCTGGCCACACGGTTCGCAACACCTACACCCAGGGTGGCGGCGTGCCCCACCTGGTCGCTGTGCACCAGGACAAGAGCGGCAAGGCCCGCGATCTGGCCCTGAGCTATGCCATGGCCAACGGTGGCGGCAAGGCCGGCATCATCGAAACCAACTTCCGCGAAGAAACCGAAACCGACTTGTTCGGCGAGCAGGCTGTTCTGTGCGGCGGTACGGTTGAACTGATCAAGGCTGGTTTCGAGACGCTGGTGGAAGCCGGTTACGCCCCTGAAATGGCGTACTTCGAGTGCCTGCACGAGCTCAAGCTGATCGTCGACCTGATTTATGAAGGCGGCATCGCCAACATGAACTACTCGATCTCGAATAACGCTGAATACGGCGAATACGTGACCGGCCCGAACATCGTGACCTCGGCCACGAAAGAAGCCATGCGCAAGTGCCTGAAGGACATCCAGACCGGCGAATACGCGAAGAGCTTCCTGCTGGAAAATCATGCTGGCGCGCCGACACTGATCAGCCGCCGCCGCCTGAATGCCGAGCACCAGATCGAAGTCGTGGGCAAAAAGCTCCGCGCCATGATGCCTTGGATCGCCAAGAACAAGCTGGTTGACCAAACCCGCAACTGATGAATCGGCTGGGCCTTATCAGGCCCAGACTGGCTCAGCTTTCAAGCCGCGCAAAACACTTGCGCGGCTTTTTCGTTTGCGGCACTTTCGTTTGGTATCCTCTGTTTATGACTCAATCACTATCTGCGCGCCATGACCTCCAGGCGAATGCGGCTGTTCGGCGTGCCTTCTGCGCCTGCCAAGCAGCAATCGAGGGAATTTTTTATGCATGACGGCGAGAACTCACAGGTAGACGTTGACGACGCCGTGCCGCGCAAGCGGCGCAAGGGTATTTACATACTGCCCAACCTGTTCACGCTGGCTGCGCTGTTTGGCGGTTTTTACGCCATTGTGATGGCTATGAATGGACGCTTTGATCAAGCGGCCATTGGTGTGTTTTGTGCCATGGTGCTGGACAGCCTGGATGGCCGTGTGGCGCGTATGACCAACACCCAGAGTGCGTTTGGCGAGCAGATGGACTCCTTGTCCGACATGGTCTCGTTTGGTGCTGCGCCAGCGTTGATTGCCTATGTGTGGGCCTTGACCAGCTTGGGCCGTTGGGGTTGGGTTGCGGCATTTGTGTACTGTGCCTGCGCCGCGCTCAGGTTGGCTCGCTTCAACGTCAACACGGCGGTTGTCGACAAACGCTTCTTCCAAGGATTGCCTTCGCCGGCGGCGGCGGCGCTGGTGGCGGGGTTTATCTGGCTGATGGCGGAAGCGGGCGTGCAGGGTGAAGACGTACGCTGGTTCATGTTTGCCTTGACCCTGTATTCGGGCTTGACCATGGTGACCAACGTGCCTTTTTACAGCTTCAAGGACCTCAGCATCAAACGCAGCGTTCCGTTTGTCGTGATCGTGCTGATTGCCTTGGGCATCGCTGTGATCAATATTGACCCGCCGACCGTGATTTTCGGCCTGTTCATCATTTATGGCTTTTCCGGTTATGCGTTGTATGCGTGGCGCAAAGCCAAGGGCCTGCAGACCAGCCTGATCTCGACCTCGACCGATGAGCCCGACGAGCGGGGACTTCACTAGTCAAGCAGTCGGTTCCAGGCGCCATGTCCTCGGCGTCGCGAACCCGCAAAATTTTGTGATACATTGCCAGACATGAAACGAATTTCGCTAGCACTACTGCTATCTGCCAACGGGCGGAGACGGTAGCGCGCACGCGTACACCCAATTCAACGGCCCGTTTGCACCAGCAACGGGCCGTTTTTCTTTGGGTTGCTGGGTTTGAACTTTCACAATCGACGAGATCCACATGTTGAAACAACCTGCCAGCAAGTACCCCGCCTTCAAACCGATTGCTCTGCGTGACCGCAGCTGGCCCGATGCCGTGCTGACCCAGGCGCCGATCTGGCTGAGCACGGATCTGCGGGATGGCAACCAGGCGCTGATCGAGCCCATGGACCTGGCGCGTAAACACCGCATGTTCCAGACGCTGGTGAAAATCGGGTTCAAGGAAATCGAGGTCGGTTTCCCATCGGCCTCCCAGGTGGAATTTGACTTTGTGCGTCAACTGATCGAAGGCAATCTGATCCCCGACGATGTGCGTATCCAAGTTCTCACGCATGCCCGTGAGCCCCTGATTGAACGTACCTTCGAATCGCTCAAAGGCGCACGCAAAGCCATCATGCACATGGTGAATCCGATTGCACCCATCATGCGGCGGGTGGTGCTGGGCTTGAGCGAAGATGGCATCATCGAGCTGGTGCAGCGCAACGCCAGGTTGTTTAGCGCACTTGCGGCGACGCAGCCTGAAACCGAGTGGACCTTCGAATATTCACCCGAGATGTTTTCGGACACCGAACTGGCCTTCTCCAAACGCGTGGTCGATGCGGTCACCGAAGTTTGGCAGAGCAGTCCCGAGAACAAGTGCATCATCAATTTGCCGACAACCGTCGAGCACTCCACGCCGAATATTTTCGCGGACATGATCGAGTGGATGCACCGTCATATCGAACGGCGCGATGGGGTGATTCTTTCCGTGCATCCCCACAATGACCGCGGCACCGGGACGGCTGCTGCGGAACTGGCCTTGATGGCCGGCGCCGACCGTGTAGAAGGTTGTTTGTTTGGCAATGGCGAGCGTACCGGCAACCTCGACCTGGTCAATGTTGCACTCAACCTTTACACCCAGGGCGTTCACCCAGGCCTTGATTTTTCAGACATCGACGATATTCGCCGCACGGTGGAGCACTGCAACCAGTTGCCGGTGCATCCGCGCCACCCTTATGCGGGTGACTTGGTCTACACCTCGTTTTCTGGTTCGCACCAGGATGCCATCAAAAAAGCCTTCGCCGCACGCAAGGACGGCGATGTCTGGGACATGCCTTATTTGCCGATCGACCCCAAGGACTTGGGCCGCAGCTATGAAGCTGTGATTCGTGTTAATAGCCAGTCGGGCAAAGGCGGGATTTCCTACCTGCTTGAAAGTGAATACGGACTGGAGTTGCCGCGCCGTCTGCAAATTGAATTCAGCCAGGTGGTCCAGGGGGTGATGGACGCCACCGGCAAGGAGCTGACAGCCCAGGATTTGTGGACCTTGTTTGACCATGAGTACGGCGTTCAAAGTGTTGTGGCACCCCGGCATCAGGTCGAGGAAGAAGCGGGTAGCCAGGTGGTGCAGATGCATGCCGACGTGACGTTTCAAGGGCAATCTTTCACCGTGGACGGGCAGGGCACCGGCCCCATCGATGCCTTCGTCAATGGCTTGAACGAGGCCACGGGCCACACCATTCGTGTGCTGGACTACCACGAACATGCGGTGGGCTCGGGCGCCGATGCACAGGCGGTGGCCTATCTGGAGTTGCGTGTGAATGAAAGCCAGACGCTGTTTGGCGTGGGCCGGGATGCGAATATCGTGTCGGCTTCGCTGAAAGCGGTCATTTCCGGACTGCAGCGCGCAAAAATTACAATGTCACCCAAGCAAATTAGCGGCACAGCCGCCTGAGCGGCAAAAGATCAACAGGAGAACCCCATGACTGACAAACTGATTATTTTTGACACCACCTTACGCGATGGCGAGCAGTCGCCTGGCGCTTCCATGACACGTGATGAAAAGTTGCGGATTGCGCGCCAGCTGGAACGCCTGAAGGTGGATGTGATTGAAGCCGGTTTTGCTGCCAGCTCCAACGGGGACTTTGAAGCCGTGCAGGCAATTGCCAACACCATCAGGGACGCCACCATTTGTTCGCTTTCGCGCGCCAATGACCGGGATATTTCCCGCGCTGCCGAAGCCCTCAAAGGGGCGGCCAATGCCCGCATTCATACCTTCATCGCGACCAGTGCGCTGCACATGGAGAAAAAGCTGCGTATGAGCCCGGAGCAGGTGCTGGAGCAGGCCAAGCTTTCAGTGCGTTTTGCGCGCAATCTCGTGGCCGATGTCGAGTTCAGCCCGGAAGACGGTTATCGCAGCGACGTGGACTTTTTGTGCCGTGTGATCGAGGCCGTGATCGCCGAAGGTGCGACCACCATCAACGTACCTGACACAGTCGGTTATGCCGTTCCCGAGTTGTATGGCAATTTCATCAAAACCTTGCGTGAACGGGTGCCCAACAGCGACAAGGCCATCTGGTCGGTGCATTGCCACAACGACCTGGGCATGGCGGTGGCCAATTCGCTGGCCGGCGTGAAAATCGGCGGCGCGCGCCAGGTTGAGTGCACGATCAACGGCCTGGGTGAGCGCGCCGGCAACTGCTCGCTGGAAGAAATCGTCATGGCCGTGAAAACGCGCAGGGACTATTTCGGCCTGGACATGAACATCGACCCGATACACATCGTGGCGGCCAGCCGCATGGTCAGCCAGACCACCGGTTTTGTGGTGCAGCCGAACAAGGCCGTGGTCGGCGCCAATGCGTTTGCCCATGCGTCCGGCATTCACCAGGACGGTATGTTGAAGGCGCGCGAAACCTATGAAATCATGCGCGCCGAAGACGTGGGCTGGAGCTCCAACAAGATGGTGCTGGGCAAGCTCAGCGGCCGCAATGCGTTCAAGCAGCGCCTGCAAGATCTCGGCATCCAGATGGACAGCGAAGCCGATACCAATGCCGCCTTTGCGCGTTTCAAGGAGCTGGCCGACGGCAAGAGCGAAATTTTCGACGAAGACATCCTGGCCCTGGTCAGCGAGGAAAGCCAGACCCACGAAAAGGAGCAATACGGCTTTGTCTCCTTGTCCCAGCACAGCGAAACCGGCGAGCGCCCGCAGGCCACCGTCGTGTTCACCGTGGACGGCAAGGAGGTGCGCGGTCAATCCGACGGCAATGGCCCGGTGGATGCGTCGCTCAAAGCCATCGAAACCCATGTCAAAAGTGGTGCCGAGATGGTGCTTTATTCCGTGAATGCGATCAGCGGCTCCACCGAAAGTCAGGGTGAGGTCACGGTACGGCTGCAAAACAGTGGCCGTGTCGTCAACGGGGTGGGCGCCGACCCGGATATCGTGGTCGCGTCGGCCAAAGCTTATTTGAGTGCGCTGAGCAAGTTACAAAATAAAGCTGACCGAGTGGCAGCCCAGGGCTGAAGGTGGCTGGCGTCAAAAAATCCCTTTAAATTCAACAATTTAGGTATTTTTTGGCGGCCAGAAGAGCGAAATTAGCCCAAAAGACGCGCAACTTCATTGTTGCGTTTAGGAAAGTTACGCAAACGATTGATATTGCGTGACTTTTTCTATTTGGATACACTCCAGCATCGCACTAATCGCAACTGGAGGCGACCCCCATGTTCAACAAGCTGAATCTGATTTTCAAACGAAGTTTACAAGTCGTTGGATTTCTTACGTTTTCGGCCGCGTTGAGCTTGAATTCGCCTGCGGCGGAGGCCGCGCCTGCCAAACGCCAGGTGGTCAAAAAGGTCCATGCCGCCAAAGTCGTATCGAAAAAAGTGGTTTCCAGCCGCAAGAGCGCTCGTTTTGTGGCCAAGTCCCGGCGCAAGTCGGAGATTGTCGCCATCGTGCCGGCCAAACCTTCGTTCGGGCAAATTGCTGGTTTGCACAATGCGCAGGATGCACTTGACTTGAAATCCAGCGTGGCGCTGGTGATTGACCAGGACACACAGGAAGTGCTGTTCAGCAAAAACGACCACGCCGTGTTGCCGATTGCTTCCTTGACCAAGTTGATGACGGGTGTGATTGTCAGCAATGCCCACCTGCCGATGGACGATGTCATCACCATCACGCAGGACGATGTGGATACTGAAAAAGGCAGCAGCTCACGTCTGCGCGTAGGCACCAGCCTGACGCGTGGCGAATTGCTGCACTTGGCGCTGATGTCCAGCGAAAACCGCGCAGCGCACGCGCTTGGCCGCACCTATCCGGGTGGCCTGCCCACGTTTGTGAGTCTGATGAATGCCAAGGCCAAAATGCTGGGCATGAAGGACACGCGTTACGTCGAGCCTACGGGCTTGTCCAGCCAGAACCAGTCCAGCGCGCAAGATCTGGCGACGCTGGTCAATGCCGCGCATGCCGATCCGGTGTTGCGTGAGTTGTCCACGTCGACTGGCTACCAGGTGGCCGTGGGCCGGCACACGCTGCAGTACAACAACACCAACCGCCTGGTCAAAAACCCGGACTGGGACATTGGCCTGCAAAAAACCGGCTACATCTCCGAAGCCGGCCAGTGCCTGGTCATGCAGACCAAGATTGCCGGCCGCAAGTTGATCATGGTGTTTCTGGATTCGGCTGGCAAGTTAAGCCGCCTGGGTGACGCCGAGCGTGTGCGTCGTTGGGTTGAGTCACAACCGATCAGCGCAACGCCCAAAGTCAGCGCCGTGGCCCGGCCGGCCGCCGGCTGAGGACTGTCTGCGCGGGCGGCTTCCTGCCGCCATTCATCACTATGTTATTGATAGCTGCTTGCGCATATGCAGCAAGGGCTAGAGCCCGTTTTTACTTAAAACTTCCGGATTTGTAGCCGAGCGCTGCCGAAATTTCGTGCGCAGTGGCTTCCAGCTTGGGCAGCCAGCTTTCGTCCAGCCGGTCGGCTGGCGCTGAAATCGACAAGCCTGCCACCAGCTTGCTTTGATCGTCGTAAATGCCGGCGGCCATGCAGCGCACACCCAGTTCCAACTCTTCGTTATCACGGGCGATACCGTATTGGCGGGCTTTCGCGAGTTCGCGCTCGAGCACCGCCAGTTGGGTGATGCTGTTGCGGGTGTGGCCTGGCAGCCCGGTACGCGTGGCGTAGGTGCGCAGGCGCTGGGGATCGTCAAAAGCCAGGAAAAGTTTGCCCACCGAGGTCAGGTGCAAGGGCGCACGTCCGCCAATCGCCCGCACCACCTGCATGCCGGAACGTTCGCTGTAGGCGCGTTCGACGTAAATGATTTCATCGCCCTGGCGCATGCTCAGGTTGACGGGTTGCTGGGTCAGCTTGTGCAGCTCGCGCATCGGGATCAGGGCGGCATCACGCACGCTCAAACGCGCTTTCACCAGGTTGCCGAGTTCCAGCAGGCGCATGCCCAGCCGGTAACTGCCGGCCACGGGTCGATCCACAAAACGGCCGGTGGCCAGGTCATTAAGGATGCGGTGTGCGGTGGACGGATGCAGGCCGGATTTTTCGCTGATCTCCTTGAGCGACACCGCTTCTTCGCGGGTTGCCAGGATTTCCAGCAGGGAGAACATACGTTCGATCACCTGTACCGTTGGTTTGGCGGGTGGGCTGAGGGGATCGAGCTTTCTCATAGGCAGGTTTTGCACAAATTTTACCCTGTGAAATCGCTTTGGGTGAGGGATTGTTTTTTGTGCGGCTGTTTCCGTGCGTCCGTGCTTAGGCGGCCGTTGCTGGATCGGGATTGTCGGCGGCGATCCATTGCCCATCGATCAGCACCTCGTTCGGTGCAAACCTGGCCTTGTAATTCATCTTCGGGCTTTCGGCGATCCAGTAACCCAGGTAGACATAAGGCAGGTCCAGCCGCTTGGCCTGTTCAATCTGCCAGAGCACGCTGTAGTTGCCATAACTGGCCTGCGCATCGGGTTCGTAAAAGGTATACACCGCTGAGACACCGTCCTCCAGCACATCGAGGATAGAGACCATTTTCAGCGCACCAGCTTCGCCGTTGGGCAGGGTGTCGCGGAACTCCACCAGGCGTGAATTGACACGGCTTTGCAGCAGGAATTGCGTGTACTGGTCGATGCTGTCATGGTCCATGCCGCCGCCGGCGTGGCGGCCGTTCTGGTAACGCAGGTAAAGCTGGTAATGCTCGGGCATGAAACACAGCTTGAGCACGCGGGCCTGCAGCGACTGGTGGCGCTTCCAGGCGCGGCGCTGGCTGCGGTCCGGCTGGAAGGTGTGAACGGGAACCCGCAAAGGCACACAGGCCTGGCAGCCGTCGCAGTAAGGGCGGTAAGTGAACATGCCGCTGCGGCGAAAGCCGTTGGTCACCAGCTCTGAATACGCCGCGTTGTGGATCAGGTGGCTGGGGGTGGCGACCTGCGAGCGCGCCTGCCTGCCAGGCAGGTAGCTGCAAGGATAAGGTGCCGTTGCATAAAACTGCAGCGTCTGGAGGGGCAGGTCTTTGAGGTGCGTCACGTCGTCAGCTCGTTCTGGCCATCAAAATCTGCTTCCAGTATAGAGGGTCGAATTGCCAATGGGGTGGTGTGTCCCCCGCGGCTTTGGCGACGTGCGCGACAAAGCTGGTGCGCGACATTTCAGCCGCCCCCAGCGAGGCCAGGTGCAGTGTATTTTGCTGGCAATCAATCATGCGGATGCCTTTTGCGCGGCAAAAAGCCACCAAGGCGGCCAAGGCAATCTTGGACGCGTCGGTCTGGTGCGCAAACATCGATTCACCAAACACCATGCCGCCCAGGCTCACGCAATAAAGCCCGCCGACGAGTTGCTCATCCACCCAGGTTTCAACGCTGTGTGCATGGCCGGCGAGATGCAGGGCGGTATAGGCGCGCACCATGTCGGGCAAGATCCAGGTGCCCGGCTGGCCGGCACGTGGAGTGCTGGCGCAGGCTTGAATCACGTCGGCAAACGCCGTGTCAAAACGAATCTCATGGCCGGGTGTGTTTTCAAAATGCAGCAGGCTCTTGCGCAAGGAGCGGTGAAGTTTGAAATCTTGCGTGCGCAGCACCATGCGCGGGTCCGGGCTCCACCACAAAATGGGTTGGTCCGCGCTGAACCACGGAAAGATGCCGAGCGTGTAGGCTTGCAACAAGCTAGGCACATCCAGCGTCCGGCCCGCTGCCAGCAAACCCGGTGCAGGGTCATGCTCGGCCCATGCGCTGTCCACTGGTGGAAAGGCTTCATCGGCAGCAAGCCAGGGCAGGGGGCGGGGTGACTTGCGCATCAATAAAAGAGGATGTGAAAAATAAAACGCCTGGAGCCAGCCTGAGGATGATTTTGGCCGTCAGGCTATGCGAAAATTCGCGGTCGCTGCAAATGGTACTACCTCACGCAGCGATTCATCCGCTCCACTTTTTGTGAGCAGAAGATGAAGGCCCGCGAAGAAGAGCCAAAATTTATGGCTATAATCTAAGGCTGCATTCCTCAATAGCTCAGTTGGTAGAGCGCCGGACTGTTAATCCGTAGGTCCCTGGTTCGAGCCCAGGTTGAGGAGCCAAGAATTCAAGCACCTGATGCGTAAGCATCAGGTGCTTTTTTCATTTCTGGCGCTGGTATTGCAGCTAGCATTGGCACCATGACAAATCAGGCTTTTGAATTCAAATACCCTCGCGTCCTGAGCATTGCCGGTTCTGACAGCGGCGGTGGCGCGGGCATACAGGCTGACCTCAAGACTTTTGCGGCACTGGGCTGCTACGGCATGACGGCCATCACGGCGCTGACTGCGCAGAACACCTTGGGTGTGCGCGCCATCCATGGGGTGCCGCAGCAAATGCTGCTGGACCAGATCGATGCGGTGGTCGAAGACATTGGTGTGGATGCCGTGAAGATCGGCATGTTGCATTCCCCCGAAATCGTGCATGCCGTGGCCGAGGCAATTGACCGGCATGTGCTTACGCGTGTGGTGCTGGACCCGGTGATGGTGGCGACCAGTGGTGCCGTGCTGATCGACAACCCGGCGATTGCGGCTTTGGTGCGCGAACTGTTTGGCCGTGCGGCTTTGGTCACGCCGAATCTGGACGAAGCCGCCTTGCTGGTGGGCCGGCCACTGGAGAGCGAGCAGGCGATGGAAATTGCCGCACGTGAGCTGCTGGCCCAAGGTGCGCGGGCGGTGTTGCTCAAGGGCGGGCATTTGCCGGGGGATGTGGTCAGTGATTTGCTGATCACACAAGACGGTGCGCCGCACTGGATGCGCGCGCCGCGTATTCACAGCGCCAACACCCATGGCACGGGCTGCACGCTGTCATCGGCGATTGCGGCGCACCTGGCTTTGGGCCTGTCCTTGGCTGAGGCCGTGGAGGCCGCACGGGCCTATGTGCGTGGCGCGCTGGAGGCTGGCGCCGCCGTGCGCACCGGCGCGGGCAGCGGGCCGCTGAACCACAGCCACGCGCCGCAGGTCATGCGGCTTGTTCCGCTGGACTCTTAGACGCTTGCTTAGGCTGTTGCGCTGACTCTTGCCGGCGTGTCGCTGGTAAATCTGGCCAGCACAAAAGTCAACACCAGCGTCGGCAGTGCCGCACCCCAACTCGGCGCAAGCTGCGCGCAGGCGTGGTAACAGACGATGCCTGTGAACCAGATCAGCACGGCGCTGTAGTTGACCTGCCGTTCTGTGACCAGCGCCGCCACATCGGAGCGGCCGGCCAGCCGCGCCAGGATCACGCCGTACAGGGGGATAAAGACCGAGCTGAGCATCAGCAAAAACGGCTCCAGGCTGTGTATGGGCAAAACCATGGCCAGGGCCGTGCACACCACCGCCATGGTGATGCCCCAGCGACGCACGCTCCAGCGGGGTTTCAGGCTGTGGCCGGCGACCGAGCCTGAATAAATGTCGCCGTAGGCGTTGTCCACCTCGTCAATCAGGATCAGGCCCAAGGCAATCAGGCCGCCCTGCGCGAGCAACAGTGCCGCGACCAGGTCGGTGCTGGGTGTGGTGATGGCGATCAGCACGCCGAGCGCGTAACACCAGATATTGGCCACGGCGTAACCCAGCCAGGTGCCGCGCAGGGCGCTTTTGCCGTCACGTCCGTGGCGCGCAAAGTCAGCCACCAGCGGCAGCCACGAGACCGGCATGGCAATCACCAGGTCCAGCGCGGCCAGTGTGCTCATGCCGCCTGTGCCGGGGCGGTTCCACAAAGTGCCAAAGCCTTGCGCATTGGCTTTGGCAAGAAACTGCCAAGTGAGCCAAAGCAGCGAGGCAATCACCAGCGGCAGGCCGTAACGGCCTATGAATTTGCGCACCAGCTTGACCATGGAGCCCGACAGCAGGGCGATCAGCACGCCGCCCCACAGCAAAGTCGCCAGCAAGGGCCAGATGGCGCTGGTGAAGCTGCCAGACTGGCGCGCAATGGCCAGGGTGCCGTCGCGCATGACAACCAGCTCAAAAGTCGTCCAACCAACGAGCTGCACGATGTTGAGCAAGACTGGCAGGCGCGCGAAGCTGCTGCCGTAGGTGGCGTGCATCAGGCCGGCGCTGGACAGTCCGCTGTCGCAACCGACCTTGGCTGTCCAGGCCAGCAACCCGGCGCCCAGAAGGGAGCCGAACACGATGACCAGGGCGGCCTGTTGGGCGCCCAGTGCCGGCACCAGGTAGGCGCCAATCTGCATGACCAGCAGGCCAACGCCCAGGCTGAGCCAGAGCGCGGCGTGGTCGCGAAAACCAAACGAGCGGTCGCCGGCGGGTTGTGGCGTGAGCGCCGTGTTGGTGCTGCCGGAAGAGGCGGGAGTGGGGGGATTAGTAGCCATCAACATTCCAATCGTTAATGGCAGGTCGGCTTGTCTGACGCCCAGGGCCCGGCGCCTGAAACATGCTTCCCTGCGCGAGGATTACCTCAATCAGGTTCAAAGGGACTTTCTCAGTCGTGCTGTTTTTTAAAACAGCACAACACCCCTAGCGAATATGCCCTTGCAGGCACGAGGCCGATTATAGGAAGAGGCCGCCCAGCGGCCTAACCTCGGAACGGACAGCTGTTGCTTTTTAGTCGATCTTGACGTTGGCGGTTTTGACAATGGTGCGGTACTTGCCGATTTCCGAACGGATCAGCGCGCCAAACTCCACGGGGCTGTTGCCCGCAGGCTGAAGCCCCATGGACAGGAGCTTTTCCTTGATGTCCGGCTGCGACAGCATACGCAGCAGCTCGGCATTGAGCTTGTCGACAACGGCTTTGGGTGTGTTGCGCGGCGCGACGATGCCATACCAGGTGCCATCCTCAAAACCGGGCAATCCGGCTTCGGCCAGGGTGGGCACTTCCGGCAGGGCTGCCACGCGTTGTGTCGACGAAACCCCGAGGGCGCGCAGCTTGCCGCTTTTCACAAAAGGTACCAGCGTGACCAGGTTGTCGAATTGCGCATCCACCACACCGCCCAGCAGGTCGGTGGTGGCCGGCGCGCTGCCCTTGTAGGGAATGTGGCCGACATCGACGCCTGCCGCCAAGCCGAAGCTCACGCCGCCCAGATGCTGGGCCGTGCCGGTACCGCCGTTGCCGATGGTGATGCGGCCAGGCGAGCGTTTGGCCAATTCAATAAATTCACGGGCGTTTTGCGCCGGGACCTTGGGATGGACGACCAGCAACAAAGGTGCTTTGACCAGCAGGGCCACAGGCTGGAAGTCGGTGGCCGAGTCGTAATTGAGCTTGGGATAAATCGACGGGTTCACCGCCATGAAGCCGGCCGCGGCCAGGGTTAGCGTGTAGCCATCGGCAGGCGCCTTGGCGCCGGCTTCGGCGCCTATGTTGCCGCCTGCGCCCGGCCGATTCTCCACGATGGCAGGCTGGCCCCAGGCCGTGGACAGGTGCTGCGCCACCATGCGGCCCAAGGTGTCGGATGCACCGCCTGGCGGGAAGGGCACGATCACGCGCATTCCCTTGCTCGGAAAATCGGTCTGCGCCACCGCGGGCACCCCCAGGCTGGCCGCGCAGGCCAGTGTCACACCTAACAAACGAGAGAAAGAAGAAAACGTCATCGTGGGTCTCCTGAACAGGGATTAGGTGTGCCGTATCAATCGAGCTTGGCGCCGGAATCCTTGACGACTTTGGCCCAGTGGCTCATTTCGCGGCGGATGAAGGTGCCGAATTCTGCGGAAGAACTCGGCATGGGTGTGACGCCCATACCGGCGAGCTGCGCCTGGAAGGCCGGGTCTTTGAGCGCGCGATTCATTTCTGAGTTGAGGCGGGCGACGATGTCTGACGGTGTTCCCTTGGGCGCCAGAAATCCAAACCAGACCGTCATGTCGAAGCCCGGCACACTTTCGGACACGGCAGGGATGTCCTGCGCAGCGGCCGAACGTTTGAGGCTGGAAACGCCCAAAGCGCGCACCCGTCCGCCCTGGACCTGAGGCAACACCGCCGGCATCTGGTCAAACAACATGCTGACCTGGCCGCCAATCAGGTCCTGCATGGCGGGGCCGCCGCCTTTGTAGGGAACGTGGACGATGTCCACGCCGGCCGCCGACTTGAGCATTTCGGCGGCCAGATGGCTGGAGGTGCCGTTGCCGTTGGAGGCGTAATTGAGTTTGCCGGGATGGGCTTTGGCGTAGGCCACCAGCTCCTTCACGTTGTTGGC
The DNA here is from genome assembly GCF_033446725.1 of Polaromonas potterensis. Classification (NCBI taxonomy): domain Bacteria; kingdom Pseudomonadati; phylum Pseudomonadota; class Betaproteobacteria; order Burkholderiales; family Comamonadaceae; genus Polaromonas; species Polaromonas potterensis. Next base: position 27,058 of record NZ_JAWQLX010000010.1, read on the forward strand.
GGGCACGGCCGGATGCACCACCAGCAGGTTGGGTACGCCGGCGTACAAACCGATGGGGGCAAGGTCCTTGATCGGATCGAAGGGCATCTTCGCGTACAGGGCGGGGTTGATGGCCAGGCCGATGGGCCCCATGAGGATGGTGTAACCATCGGGTTCCGCTTTGGCCACCATGTCCATGCCAACATTGCCGCCCGCGCCCGGACGGTTGTCGACGATGACGGGCTGGCCCATCTGCTGGCCCATGCGTTCGGCCAGCATGCGCGCCAGGATGGAGGTTGTGCCGCCAGCTGCGAAAGGCACGACCAGTTTGACCGGCTTGTTGGGATAGCTGCTTTGCGCGCCAGCCAGGCCGGAGGCCAGCGCCAGGCTGGCGCAGCAGAGGCCGAGCGCCAGTCGGCGCGACATGGAAGAAGTGAACATGAAAATCTCCTATCGTTGTATTTGAAAAAAGCAGAGGTTGCGGTTCAGGCCACGGCGTAGCGGTCGACGAAGTCCTGGCGAATCGTGATACCGAGGCCCGGCCGGTCGGGGATGTCGACCAGGCCGTCCTTGACTTCGAATTGCTCTTCGGCCAGCTCTTGCAGCAAGGGGTTGGCACCCACGGAATACTCCAGCAGCCAGCCGGCCGGTGACGCGGCGGCCACATGCATGCCGGCGGCAAAGGCCAGAGCCCCTGTCCACAGATGCGGTGCCAGCTTGAGGTTCCAGGCCGAAGCAATAGCGCCTATACGCATGGCTTCGGAAATCCCGCCGCAGATCGCCAGGTCGGGCTGGAAGATATCGGCCGCGCGCAGTTCTGCCAGGTCGCGGAAGTCAAAGCGGTTGAACTCGCTCTCGCCGGTCGCGATCGGGATGGCCGTGGCGGCGCGTACCTCGGCCATGCCGCGTTTGTCGTCGGCCGTCACCGGCTCCTCAAACCACAACAGGTTGCAGTCTTCCACCAGACGGCAGAAACGCTTGGCCTCCGCCACGGTGTAAGTGCCATGGGCGTCGCAGGCCAAGCCGATGTCCGGGCCCAATGCCTTGCGTGCGGCGATCACGCGGCGCGCCGAGTGGATGGGGTCGCAGTCGATCACGCCGACACGCATCTTCACGGCCTTGAAGCCGCCGCGCGCCACGTAGCCCAGCAGTTGTTCGCCGATGTGATCGGCATCGGCCCAGCCACCCGAGGCGTAGGCCGGCATACGCTCGGCCTTGCGGCCACCGAGCAGGCGCCAGATCGGGGCGTTGAGGTGTTTGCCCAGCAAGTCCCAGAGGGCGAGATCGATACCGCTGATGGCCGAAATCGAGACGCCGCGCCGCCCCATGATGGGGAACACGTGGCCGTGCGCCAGCGCGTAGTGGCCGCGGCAGCCGTTGTACATCAACTCCCAGAGGCGGTTGATGTCGCGCGGGTCTTCGCCGATCAATGCGGGGCCGAACTTCTGGTTGATCAGCGCCACCAGGCCGTGGCTATTGGCCTCGCTGCCGACCTCTTCCTTGGCTTCGCCCCAGCCGATCAGGCCACAGTCGGTTTCGATGCGGACCAGCACGGAGTCGAAGGAGGCGACGCGGCCGAAATCGGACACGTGTTGTTTTTCGTAGGGAATGGGGACGTGTAGCCAGCGGGCGTTGATACTTTTGATTTTCATGATTGAGACAGGTGGGACCAGCGCGCGAGGATGGCCTTTTGCGCTTCGGGGTTGACGAAATGGCGGGGGAGGCGGCCGTCTTGCATCTCCAGCAACTGGCTGGCGACACCTTCGCTCATGCGGCGCATGCTTTCCTGCGTGATGCCGGCCAGGTGCGGGGACAGCAGCACATTGGGCAGGCCCAGCAGCGGGGACGATGGAGGCAACGGTTGTGTAGTGAACACGTCGAGCGCAGCGCCGGCCAGCGCACCACTGCTCAGCGCCGCAGCGAGCGCGACTTCATCGACGACCGGGCCGCGCGCCACATTGATGAGGCGTGCACCCGGCTTCATGCAGGCCAGTTCGGTGGCACCGATCAGGCCGCGTGTGTTTTCGGTCAGCGGGCAAGCCAGCACCAGGTAGTCCGCCTGCGGCAAGGCTTGGGCCAGGGTGATGTAATGCAGCAGTTCGGTGTCTGGCGCCGGGCTGCGCTGTATGCCCAGCACACGCATGCCGAAGCCCAGAGCGCAGATGCGGGCGAGTGCCTGGCCGATTGCACCCATGCCCACAATCGCGACCGTTTTGCCCTGCAGGTCGCTGGCACCGTCGGCCAGTTGGCGTGCGGCGGCCCAGGACGTGTTGCGCAGTGTGGTGTTGATGTGGGCCAGGTGGCGCGCCAGATTGAGCATTTGCGCCACCGCGTATTCGGCCACGCTGCCGGCATTGACGGCCGGCACGTTGGCAACGGCCACGCCATGGCGGCTGGCCGCATCAACCGGAATCATGTCCAGCCCGGCACCATGCCGCACCACACCACGCAGTTGAGCTGCGCCCGCAAAAAGATCTTCGGGCAGCGGCGAGCGCACCACGATGAAACTGGCATCCGACGCGGCGCTTCTAAGCGAGGCCGCATCCGTCGCACTGGCAAGGTGCAGGTCGAAGTGCACGGCCAGTTGGCGGGCCACCTCGGGGTGGATGGGATTGGTGAGCAGGACGCGGGGCAGGGACACGGCAGGTAACACAGTCGTGAAAAAAGTGAAAAGAAGGCGAGGAAAAGAAGGGCGTCAGGCCGTGGTCGGCGGACTGGCCTGGTCGGCGGGGCCGACATGCAACATCCAGTAGCGCTCCACATTGCCCAGGTGATCGCCCAACACGGCGAGTGCGCGCGACGAATCACCAGCCTCGACGGCATCCCGCAAGGCTGTGTGTTGCCGGATGGAGCGCAGGCCGTTGGCCGGATCGCTGAAATACTGGGCGCGCCGCGCTTTGGAGGCCAGCCAGAAGGAGTTGGCTGCACGCTGGATCAACTTGTTGCCGCTGGCCGCGCACAAAGCCATGTGAAACAGCGCGTCCTGATCACTGATGGATTGGCCGGCCGCGTGGCGTTCTCTGGAGGTTGTCAAAACCGCGTCGATGCGAGCCAGGTCGGCGTCGGTACGGCGGCTGCAGGCCAGGCCCACCGACTGAACTTCCAGCATGGAGCGGAATTCGTTCAGGTCTTTCACGTCTGCTGCCGACACCGGCATGCCGAGGTCGGATTCGAGGACCAGCATGTCGACAGAGGCTTCCGTGGCGATATCGCGCAGGTAGATGCCGGACTGCGGCTTGCGCTGGATCACACGCATGGCTTCCAGCGCCGACAACGCTTCCCGCAGGATGCCACGGCTGATTTTGAAACGCTCGGCCAGTTCGCGCTCCGAGGGAATACGGTCACCCGCCGCATAACCGCGCTCACGGATGAAGGGCAGGATGCGGGAGAGGACTTGGGTGCTGTCTAGGGCTGTGGTCATAATTGGTTTAACCAGATTGGTTGGACCAGATTGTTGCCAATCCCGTCTTCAAGGAAAATTCGGGATTACCCTTGGAATGAAAAAACCCACTCAAAAGCGGGCTGGATGGCACAGCGGTTTTCTCAATCGAATAGCGGCGACGCCAGATCCTGGCGAATGCACGCTTGGTTCGGGTGGCCGTGCAGGTAACCTCAGGATGCTACTTAATTGATAGCTGCTTGCGCTTATCCTGATTGGGTTACAGGCCTTTTTGGCTTATAAAATCCGCAATTGTTGGCCTCAGGAGGTGCTTTTTTCGACCTTTTTAGGCATTAAATAATGCTCTAGCCCAATCAGGGTAAGCGCAGTCAGCTATTAAAAATGTAGCGGAGGAATGACGCCGGAATGGGGCAGCGAGCAGACACACGCAGGGTTCAGGCAGGCCCCATGGACAATCAGCGCCATGCGTGTTTGTTCTCCTGTACCTGTCTGCCTTTTCCGGCACGTGCCAAGGCGCGTCCAGCTGTGAGCGCCGTGCCAGTTGTTGCTGCCCGTTTTCGCCCACGCCTGACCTTGCAGACGCTGACGCGCGGCGATGGTTTGCTGGGCATGAAACCCAACGGTCCGTTTGGCCCGCGCGGCGAGCAGGTGACGGTGGTGCAGGTGGACTGGACCTATGCCCTCGACGGTGGCTTGTATTGGGAATGCCCGGCGCCGGTGACGGTGCTCAACAGCCGCGCCGCACCTGTCCAAAACGTGGCGGACAGCTATGGCAGGTTCGTGGCCTTCCAGCGTGACCTGTATGCCGAAGCCGAGGCCATGGATGGCTTGTGGACGCTGGGCCTGCACCCGGTGCCGCCCGATGCCTTGCAGTGGCGCAGCGACGATGCTGAGGCAGGCCATGGTGTCTTCTGGTCGCTGGTACAGGAGGAATCTTTTGCGGATTTCTGGGCGGATCAATTGCCGGCTCTGCAGGCGCAAGGCTGGGCCGTCGTGGTGCGGCCCGGTTTTGCCCATGAAAGTGTGCCGGTGGACGCCTGGCGCCTGGTGATCAGCCCCGACACCGGCGAGGTGTTGGGCAAGGAAGTGGCCGCGCCCATGCACGGCCGCCCACCCGTTGTGCAAGCCCTGGGCCTGGCGCCGCGCGAAGGCTCCTGGCTGCTCACGCTCGGTGTGGAGGTGGATGGCCAGACGCTGGACCTCGCGCCCATGATGGCCGACCTCTTGCGCCGCGACAGCCGCTGGCTGAATGCCCGGCAGGTGTTGGCCATCGACGATAAATCGGCGATTACCTTGCGTGCGCCGGGTGGCAAACGGGTGGCCGTCCCGGCAGCCCTGCTCAAGACGATTGTGGGCAGCATGCTGGATTTGCTGACCGATCCCCGGCGTGCCGAGGGACCCTTGCGCCTGTCGGCGTGGGACGCCTGGCGGCTGGATATGCTCGATTCGGGTGCCGCCCGAGCGGGCGTGGGAAGTGCCTGGCAGTCCCGGGGCGACGCCGGTTTGCGTGAGCTGGCGCAGCGCCTGCAGGGAGCAGGCGGCCCCAAGTCGGTGGATGCGCCGGCTGGCCTGGGCGTGACGCTGCGGCCCTACCAGTTTCAGGGCCTGGCCTGGTTGCAATACCTGCGCACCCACCAGCTGGGCGGCATCCTGGCCGACGACATGGGACTGGGTAAAACAGCGCAGGCGCTGGCCCACCTGCTCATCGAAAAACAGGCGGGCCGGATGACGCTGCCCAGCCTGGTGGTGGTGCCCACCTCGTTGGTGTTCAACTGGCAGGCCGAGGCCAGGCGCATGGCTCCGGGCTTGCGCCTGCTGGTGTTGCAGGGGCCGGACCGTGCAGAAGTATTCCAGGCCATGCCGGACCACGACGTCGTGCTGACCACCTACCCGCTGCTCTGGCGTGATGTGGATGTACTGGCGGAGCAGCCGTTTCACCTGCTCATTCTTGATGAGGCGCAATGGGTGAAAAACGCAGCCGGCCGCAGCGCCCGCGCGCTTCGCCGCCTGCAAGCGCGGCATCGCCTGTGCCTGACCGGCACACCGCTGGAAAACCATTTAGGCGAACTCTGGGCGCAGTTCGATTTTTTGATGCCCGGTTTTCTGGGCGATGCCCGCAGCTTTGCGCGGCTGTGGCGCAAGCCGATAGAGACCAATGGCGAAACCCTGCGTGCGCAACTGCTGGCGCAGCGTGTGCGTCCTTTTATCCTGCGCCGGCGCAAGGACGAGGTCGCCACCGAACTGCCGCCGCGCACCGAGGTCATCAAGCGTGTGCAGTTGCTCGGCGGCCAGCGCGAGCTGTATGAAAGTGTGCGTGTCGCCGCCAATGAGCAGGTGCGCCGGGTGTTGACGCGCAACAGTTTTGCCGGGGCGCAGATATCCATCCTGGACGCGCTGCTCAAGCTGCGCCAAGTCTGCTGCGACCCCTACCTGCTGCGAGGCGTGAAACCTTCGCGCGCCATGGGCCGGGCCAAGCTGGAGCTGCTGGGCGGCATGCTCCCCGAGCTGATTGCCGAGGGCCGGCGTGTGTTGGTGTTTTCGCAGTTCACCGGCATGCTGGCGATGATAGAAGCCGAACTGCAGGCGCTGCAGCTTCCCTGGCTGTCACTGACGGGTGATACGCCGCCGAAAAAGCGCGGCGAGGTGGTGCGCCGCTTCCAGGATAAAACCGTGCCCATCCTGCTGGTCAGTCTGAAGGCCGGTGGTGTTGGCCTCAACCTGACGGCGGCGGACACGGTGATCCATGTGGACCCCTGGTGGAACCCTGCCGTGGAAGAGCAGGCCACGGCCCGCGCCCACCGTATCGGGCAGGACCAGCCGGTGTTTGTCTACAAGCTGGTGGTGGAAGGCAGCATTGAAGAACGCATGCTGGAGCTGCAGGCTCGCAAGGCCGCGCTGGCCGAGGGTGTGTTGGGCAGCGACAGTGCAACCGTCCTTAAATTCGGCCCCGAAGACCTGCAGGCCTTGCTGGCGCCGCTGGAGGTGACCACTTCAAGCCCGCCGGGTTGAAGAGAGGCGTTGTATTGCCGGTTCAGGTGCCGCCATCTACACCCAGCAACTGGTGCAGGCGCGGACTGGTGGTGGTGTATTGCAGCATGATTTTTTTGTCCGGAAAGACCAGCGCTGCCGCGCCAAAGGCGGCCAGTGCGCTTTCATGGAAACCGCTGAGGATCAGTTTTTTCTTGCCGGGGTAGGTGTTGATGTCGCCGACGGCGAAGATGCCCGGGATGCTGGTTGAAAACTTCTCGGTATCCACCAGCAGTTGTTTGCGCTCCATGTCCAGGCCCCAGTGCGCCACTGGCCCGAGCTTGGGCGACAGGCCGAGTAAAACCAGCAACGCATCCAGCGGCAGCGGGTGTGTCTGGCCTTCTACATCGGTGACCTGGGCGGCAACAAGCCGGCCGTCCTTCTCGTCGTAACCCGTCACTTGGCCAACTTCAAAGCGCATTTTTCCTGCATTGCACAGCGCTTTGATTTTTGTCGTGGCTTCGGGCGCCGCCTGGAAGACGTCGCGGCGGTGCAGCAGCGTCACACTGGCGGTTTTGCCCTCGGTCGCCAAACGGCATGCCCAGTCCAGCGCCGCGTCGTCACCGCCCACGATGACAAGCTTCTTGCCGACAAAGTGGTCGGGATGGTCAACGCGGTAAAACAGTTGGCTGTTATTGAACTTGTCCAGGCCATCTATCTTCAGCAACTTGGGCTGGAAGGCGCCCACGCCCGCTGCCACGATGATGGTTTTGGCCAGGAACTGGCTGCCTCTAGATGTCTCCACAAAAAACCGGCCGTCGGGGCGCTGCTCCAGCACGCGGACTTCCTGGCCCAGGTGAAACGTGTGAGCAAACGGTTCAATTTGCTTGAGCAGATTGGCCACCAACTCCCGGCCCGTGTAGCGCAGTACGCCGGGAATGTCGTAAATCGGTTTGTCGGGGTACAGCTCCATACACTGGCCACCGGGGTGGGGCAGGGAGTCCACGACATGGGCCTGGATCTCCAGCAAACCGAGCTGGAAGACCTGGAACAGGCCGACCGGCCCGGCGCCTATGACCAGCGCATCGGTTTGAATCATGTCGTTGCCCAATGTCCGAATCCCTCGCCAGCGGACGCCGCGGAACTGGCTTTGCCAGGCCGCTGGCGCCGCCCCCTGCAAGGGGGGAAGGTGCTACACGAAGTGAGCATCCGACGGGGGTGTGCCAAGTTACCTTACCAGCTCGGACAGCTTACCCGTCTTGTCTTTCCACTCTTCGGCATCCGGCAAGGCTTCCTTGCGCTTGGTGATGCTTTTCCAGCCCGCCGCCTGGCTCAACTCGACATTGAGTTTGATAAACGCGATTTGATCGGCCGGCACATCTTCCTCGGCATAAATCGCGTTGACCGGGCATTCGGGAATACAGACGGCGCAGTCAATACATTCGTCCGGATCGATCACCAGCATGTTCGGGCCTTCGCGGAAACAATCCACGGGGCAGACATCCACACAGTCGGTGTATTTGCAGCGGATGCACGATTCGGAGACGATGTGAGTCATGTTGTTCTAAGCTAATCGGTGGAAACCCTTGATTTTATGAGGTTTCGCACGCAGGGGTTAAACAGGGATGGCCTGTTTCAAAAATGGCTTTAAAAAGGGGCGACTGGCCGTCACTGGATCAGCGCGGCGGCGGAAGTCTTGTGTGAGGCCGTGTCCACCAGCACCAGCGAGCCCAGGATGCGTGAACGCGCATACGGCAGGGTGGCCAGGGCCTCCTGCAAACTCAGTTCCACATGGCCAATCGCATTGGGCGGCAGTTCGGTGGCGTCTTCCTCGGCGAGGGTGTTGACATCCAGCTTGTGGACGATGCGTTTGACCTTGGCCTTGACCCAGCGGTGGCCTTGCAGCGCCCAGTAGACACGCCCGGCGACCAGGGGTTCGTCGTCCATCCAGGCGATGGTGGCCGACAGTTCGCGCGAAGGCGTGAAGCTGTCTTCGGCCAGCAGCCAGTCGCCGCGCGACACATCCACTTCGCGGTCCAGCACAATACCCGCGCTGTGGCCGGCCAGGATGGACTTGGGCTGGCGGGTATGGTCCAGCACCTGGGCCACCACGGCGGTTTGCCCGCTGGGCAACACGGTCACGGTCTGGCCTGGTTGCACGCCACCGGTGGCGACGCGGCCCCAGAAAACGCGGCGGCCCTGGGAGGTGTCGGCCGACGAGGAGAATTTTTCCACCCACTGCACCGGGAAGGCAAAAGCCTCGGTAGTTTCCGCGGGCGTGGCCGGCAGGTGCTCCAGCAGTTGCAGCAGCGACAAGCCCTCATAACCGCACCAGCCCGGTTTGGCGTCGACCACGTTGTAACCCTTGAGCGCCGACACCGGCACCGTGGCCTTGACCGGGATCTTCGCGGCCTCGGCGAAAGCCTGGAGTGCGGCACTGATGTTGTTGAAGGCCAGGGTGGCGTCTTCCACGGCATCCAGCTTGTTCACGGCGAACACGATGGAGGGCACACGCAGCAGGTTGACCAGCAGCGAATGGCGGCGGGTCTGCGGCAGCAACTCCATGGCCGGGTTGTTCCAGTCCAGCTTGGTGGCGTCGACCAGCACCACGGCGGCGTCGGCACTCGATGCCGCCGTGACCATGTTGCGTGTGTATTGCTCATGGCCGGGTGCATCCCCAATGATGAACTTACGGCTTTCGGTGGCGAAGTAGCGGTAAGCCACATCGATGGTGATGCCTTGTTCGCGCTCGGCCGACAGGCCGTCCGTCAGCAGAGCCAGATCGGTCTCGCCGCCGCGTTGCACGCCGGCCAGGTGGTCTTGCAGCACCGCACGGCTGTCCACCAGCAGGCGACCGATCAGGGTGCTTTTACCGTCGTCGACCGAGCCGCAGGTGATGAACTTCAGCGCAGACCTCAAGTCATTTTGGCCTGTAGCCCCCGTAGGTATTACGCTATCAGCTATTAAATCAATAGTGTTGGTGCTTGTGTTCATCTCAGTCTCAAAATGTAGGGAGTGTCCATGTCAGTGGGGGCCGCGGGTCCGGCTTCGCCGGCCCGCAGGCGCCGCCCCCTGGGGGGAAGCAGGCGAAGCCTGCTGCGGGGGAGAACTAAAAGTACCCGTCTTTCTTGCGTTTTTCCATGGACGCATCGGAGGTTTTGTCGTCCATGCGTGTGGCGCCGCGTTCGCTCACGTCGGCGGCCAGTGTTTCGATCACAATTTCGGCGGCCGTGGCGGCCGGGCTGTCCACCGGGCAGGTGCAGGTGATGTCGCCCACGGTGCGAAAACGCACGGTTTTTTCAACGATCTGCTCGCCTTCGCGCGCCGGCGTGAGTTCGGTCACGGGCACCAGCAAACCTTTGCGCTCGACGACCTTGCGCTGGTGCGCGTAATAAAGCGAAGGCAGGGCGATCTGCTCGCGTTCGATGTATTGCCAGACGTCGAGTTCGGTCCAGTTGGAAATCGGGAACACGCGAAAGTGCTCGCCGGGCTGCAGCCGGGTGTTGAACAGGGTCCAGAGCTCGGGCCGCTGGGCCTTGGGCTGCCACTGGCCGAAGCTGTCGCGGTGCGAAAAAATGCGCTCCTTAGCGCGAGCCTTTTCCTCGTCGCGGCGGGCGCCGCCTATCAAGGCGTCAAAGCGGAACTCCTCAATTGCCTCCAGCAAGGTCACCGACTGGTGCACATTCCGCGATTCGCCGGGATGCGCCAGGCGCACGGTGCCGCGTTTCATCGAGTCTTCCACGTTGCGCACAATCAGCTCGGCGCCTAATTCTTTGGCCCGCAGGTCGCGGAAATCGGTTACTTCGTGGAAGTTGTGGCCGGTGTCTATCATCAGCAGCGGATAGGGGATACGGCCCACGCCAAAGGCTTTTTCGGCGCATTTGAGCATCACCAGCGAGTCCTTGCCGCCCGAAAACAGCAGGGTCGGGCGTTCAAAGGCGGCGGCCACCTCGCGCAGGATGAAGATGGTTTCTTCCTCCAGCGCATCGAGATGGGAATTGCTCAGCTTGCTGAGCAGTTGGGGTTCGGTGCGTGCGTTCATGCGGGGATCTGCCTGATGGGGATGATGCTGGAAACGGGACGGACAAGAGGTTCAAAGGCGGCCGGTTCTTCGGCTTCATGGGTGCCGTCGGCGGCCACGTGCAAGCCACATTCCTTGGCACTTTCCTGCTCCCACCACCAGCGGCCGGAGCGGAAGTCTTCACCCAGGGTCACGGCGCGGGTGCAGGGTGCGCAGCCTATGCTGGGGAAAAACTCGTCGTGCAGCGGGTTGTAGGGAATGTTGTTCGCGGCAATGAAGTGCCAGACATCGCCCCAGGTCCAGTCGGCCAGCGGGTTGATCTTGGCGCGTGAGACGGTTTCACCCTGGATGAGTAATTCCTGCTGCTCCACGTCATGCACGTCGGCTCTGGCGTTCGACTGTTCGCGGCGCAGGCCGGTGATCCAGCCTTTTTTGCCGGTCAAGGCACGCTCCAGCGGTTCCATCTTGCGGATGTGGCAGCAGCCTTTGCGCAGGTCCAGGCTGCGGTACATCGCGTCCTCGCCGTTGTCGCGCACAAAATCGGCGGCCGCCGCCGGGTCCGGCTGGTAGACATCGACAGAGAGGCCGTAACGTTCTTCAAGCCGGCCGATCAAGGCCAGGGTCTGCGGATGCAACATGCCGGTGTCGAGCACAAACACGCGGCTGCCAATGCCCGTGTCATGAATCAGCTGGGTCACCACCATGTCTTCCGCACCCAGGCTGGAGGCCTGGGTCAGCGGTGTGTATTGCGCGGCGGCCGAGATCAGCAGCGCGCGGCTGGCGGCCAGCTTTTGCGCGAAATCCGGCGAGGCCTTGGCGTAGAGCGAAATGGCACCCATGGTCAGACCTGGCCTGCATCCGCAAAATGCGGTGTGACGTGTACGGCATCACCCTGGTAACGGCCCACGCCATAACCGGGGTAAGTGCTCAATACACGCTGGGCGATCCCCATGTCCTGGTCGGCGCGCAACACGGCGCTGTCAAAACCGCTGCGTTCCATCTGGGCCAGCTGGTCCACCAGCACGTCGCCGGTGGCGCGGATTTCACCCCGGAACTCGCGGCGGCGGCGCAGCAAAAAAGCCTGGCTGAAGGCGCGGCCGTCTGTGAATTTTGGGAAAAACAGGTCTATGCGCTGAATCCCTTGCAGCGGGGCTTGCAGCGGGTCCGCGTCGTTGGCCAGCACAAGAACGCTGGGGTCTTCGCTCAGCGCGGGAACGTCGGTAAAAGGCAGTAATTTCATGGGGTTTCCTCAGACGGCTTCGGTCGCAGCCGGCAAACGTGCACCCTTGGCGGCGGCCTTGAAGGGGTCGATGCCAATACGGCGGAATGTCGCAATAAAGGTTTCGCCGGCCTGGCGCTCGCTGCGGTAGGTGTCCAGCACGGCTTCGATCACCTCGGGCACTTCGGCGGCCGAAAACGAGGGACCCACCACCTTGCCGGGAACGGGTGCGCCGCTCAGCGTGGAGCCGTCCGAGCCGCCCAGCGAGACCTGGTACCACTCGAGGCCATCCTTGTCCACGCCCAGGATGCCGATGTGGCCGCTGTGGTGGTGGCCGCAGGAGTTGATGCAGCCGCTGATGTGTAAATCGATCTCGCCCAGGTCATGCAACTCGTCCATGTCCTGGTAACGCTCGGTAATCGCTTCGGCAATCGGGATGGAGCGCGCATTGGCCAGCGAGCAAAAATCGCCGCCGGGGCAGGCAATCATGTCGGTCAGCAGGCGGATGTTGGGCTTGGCAAAACCGGCCTTGCGCGCGGCGCGCCAGAGCTCGGGCAACTCGTCGCAACGCACCCAGGGCAGCAACAGGTTCTGGTCGTGGGTGACTCGCACTTCGCCGGCGCTGAAACGATCCGCCAGGTCGGCCGCCGTGTCCAGCTGGTCGGCCGTGGCGTCGCCGGGGGCCTGGCCCAGGCGTTTGAAAGACAGGGTCACGGCACGCAGGTCGGGGTTGCGGTGGGGCGCCACGTTTTGCTTGAGCCAGCGGCCAAACTCGATGTCGTCTTCGGCGGCGGCACGCAGGATGTTGGCGATCTTGGCATCGGCGCTTTTGCGGTCGCAATTAAGCGTGGGCGGCACAAAGGAGGCGGTGACCCGGTCCAGCTCGGCTTGCGTGATGGTGTGCGGTCCGCCGTCGTGTTCCAGAATCTGCAGGTACTCGGCCTCGACGTCGTCGATGTAGCGCTGGCCTTCGGCTTTGACCAGAATCTTGATACGCGCCTTGTAGATGTTGTCGCGACGGCCGTAGCGGTTGTAGACCCGCACGATGGCTTCGATGAAATTCATGATCTGGTGCCAGGGCAGGAACTCGCGGATCACGGTGCCAATCACCGGCGTGCGACCCATGCCACCGCCAACCTGCACCTTGAAGCCGAGTTCACCTTCGGCATTACGGATCAGGTGCAGGCCCACGTCATGCCAGGCGGTGGCGGCGCGGTCTTCGCGGGCGCCGCTGATGGCGATCTTGAACTTGCGTGGCAGGAAGGCGAACTCCGGGTGCAATGTGCTCCACTGGCGCAGGATTTCGCCGAAAGGCCGGGGGTCGGCAATTTCGTCCACCGCAATGCCGGCGCGTTCGTCGCTGGTGATGTTGCGTATGCAGTTGCCGCTGGTCTGGATGCCGTGCATGCTGACACTGGCCAGCAAGTCCATCACCTCGGCTGATTTGTCCAGCGGAATCCAGTTGTACTGGATGTTCTGGCGCGTGGTGAAGTGGGCGTAGCCGGTCGTCAATTTGGAGCTGACGGACAGGCCGTTCTTGAGCTTGACGGGGCCGAGCTGGTCCTGCTTGGCCTGGGCTTCCTTGAACAAGGCGGCGTTTGGCTGGTCGTAGTCACGCGCAATTTTGGCCAGCACACGCACTTGCGCGCTGGACAGTTCGCCATAAGGCACGGCCACACGCAACATGGGTGCATAACGCTGCACATACCAGCCGTTTTGCAGGCGCAGGGGGCGAAATTCGTCTTCCGGCAACTGGCCGGCCTGCCAGCGCGTCAACTGGTCGCGGTACTGGTTGGCGCGGGCTTTGACAAATTCGCGGTCAAATTCTGTGTATTGGTACATGGCTGTCAGAGATCAAAAATGGATTCAGATGGCGATTAACTTGAGGCCGGCATACGCCAACAGCAGGGAAAGCAGGGAACGTATCCAGCGGTCGGGCGTGCGGGTGACCAGGCGTGTGCCCAGCCAGATGCCGGGCAGAGAGCCGGCCAGCAACTTGGCCAGCAAGACCCAGTCGACGGAGCCGATGGAGGCGTGGCCCAAACCGGCAACTAAAGTCAGCGGCACGGCGTGGGCAATGTCGGCGGCCACAATACGCGGCAGCGGCAGGGCCGGGTAAAGCAGCATCAGCACAATGACACCAATCGCGCCCGCGCCCACGGAGGTGAGCGTGACCAGGCAACCAATCACCGCACCAAACAACATGGGCAAGGCCCAGTGGCGGGCTTGTGTGGCGGCGGCCAGGTCGGCAGTGGCGATGGTGCGCGGCGCGGCTTTGCCGTAGATCGCCTTGTACAAGGTGGCGGTGGCCGTGAGCAGCAAGGCCACGCCCAGGGTGGTGGTCATCACCGCATGGGCGGCCGGGCTGGCCGGGCCGAGTTGCTGCAGCGCATACAAGGTGGCCAGCGAGGCCGGGATGCTGCCCGCCGCGGTTTGTCCGACAATTTTCCAGTCCACCACGCGGGCGCGCGCCAGGCTGACGGTGCCGCCCATCTTGGTGAAGGCGGCAAACAACAGGTCGGTGCCTATGGCCAGATGGGGTTTGACGCCGAAAAAGAAGATCAGCAAGGGCGTCATCAGCGAGCCGCCGCCCACCCCGGTCAGGCCTACCACCAGGCCCACCGCAAATCCGGCAAATACAAAAGCAAAATCATGCATAAGCCGGGAACTGTAAAAGCCCCGCTTATGAAAACAAACTACAAATTTGTTGTGCGCTTATGCGAATAAGCTTATTCACCAGTCTGCATGCGGCTTAGCCGTGTTTTGAGGGGGTGTGGGCAAACCCCGATGAAAACGGGCCGCACGCGCCCCGCATAATCCACGGCAAATAATAAGTACGGAGACAGCCGGATTGTGAAAAGAATATTTGTTAAACATTACGGGTTCAGTGAGACCGAGCGCCATGCGCTGGACACGGTGTTTCGCCTGTCCGAATCGCGCGAGACGGTTTATTCCGCCTGGACGCCAGAAACCACGGACGCGCCCGAGGTGCTGCTGATAGACGGCGACAGCTGGGAGGCCGTGCTGGCGCTGGCCAATCCCGCGCATGATGACCTCAAACTGGTCTGGGTCGGCGATGCTGCGCCCGGTCAGGCCTGGCGGGTGTTTCCTTCACCCGTCAAATGGTCCACCCTGATCGAAACCCTGGACGAGGAATTTGCGCCGCTGAATTCGCATTCTTTGTCGCTCGATCTGGACCTGGTGCACGCGGAGGACCTGGAGGTGCATTTCGACGAAGCGGACGATACCGAACGCCAGGAACTGGCGCCGGCCGTCCCCGAGCGGCGGGTGCTGGTGGTGGATGCCGGGCGCGACGAGCGCCTGTACTGGCGCGCCAAGCTGGCGGCCGCCGGCCTTTATGAGGTGGATGAAGCGGCCAGCGGGGCCGAGGCGCTGGCCTTGTTGCGTGAGCAGCCTTATCACCTCGTCACGGTTGATCTGGGCCTGGCCGACATGGACAGCTGGCAACTGATCAAGGCGGTGGAAGCCACGCGTCCGGCCGTGCCGCATCTGTTTGTCACAGGTTCGGAGCTGGTCTGGCACCAGGGCGTGCGTGCCTGGTTTTCCGGCGCCAGGGTTTCCCTGAAGAAACCTTTGCACCCTGGCCAGCTCAAGGCGTTGCTACAACATATATAGCTGCTTGCGCCCATCCCATCAGGGCTGGAGGCCTAAAAGGCTATGAATGTTTGGCGGTAGCCGAGGAAAACCGCTGCGCTGCCAGCGCCTGCGCCAGGCGTTGTTCCAGCGGCAAAGGTTCGCCGTGCAGCCTGGCTGCGAGCAATTCGCCGCACAACACCGCAAAGCTCAAGCCACGCGCGCCCATGGCGGTGTGGACCCACAGCCCGACATCCACAGGCCCCACCAGCGGCAACCGGTCCGGCGAAGCGCAGCGCACCCCGGCCCAGGCCTGCGCTGCATCGCTGTTAAACGCCGTGGCCAGGTGGGCTGCCGTGGCCGGCAGCAAGGTCTGCAGGCGTTCAAAGTTGGTTTGCTGGTCTTGTCGCTGGATGCGTGTGTGGTCCTGGTCACGCTCGAAGTTGGCGCCGGCCAGCCAGGCCAGGCCTTTTTCGGTCGGCACGGCGGGGATAAAGCTGCCGTGACCGTTGACTGGAAACGAAGGAAAGGCCCCGGTATCCGCTGTCTCATCCGTTGGCCGCAGCCCCCAAGACACCTGCCCGCGAATCGCCTGCAAGGGCAGGCCTCCGTCCACCAGCAAGCGGCTGGCATAACCTGCGGCCAACACCACCAGGTCGGCCTGCGCCAGCCTGCACCCTAACGCGTCGAGCACCTGCCAGGCGCCTGTCGCCACGTCGCGCTGCAAATGCGCGGCCTGGCTAGCACCACGCCAGTGGATGCCGGACTGCGCCAGCAAGGCCTGGACCAGACGTGCCGGTTTGATCCAGCCGGCCCGGTGGTGCCAGCAGGCCGGCCCATCCGCGGCGCTGAGCCCGGCGCCGGCAAGCTGCTCGAGCCCGGCCGCTTCGCTCCAGTCGCGGCCAGCCGCCGGCCAGTCTGCGGGCAGGCCGGCGCTGCCATCCAGGCGCCGTTCCAGCACACCGGTGGCTTGCCAGTCGCGGCCCTCCTGCAGCAGCGCTGCCGCCTGCTGCCAGGTGGCACGCACGCCGCAACGCGACAGGCGCGAGAGCCGACTGTCATCGGGGGAGATATGTGGCACCAGCAAACCAGCCGGCAAACCCGATGCGCCGCCGGCTGGCGCCGCCTGGCTGTCCAGCACCTCGACCCGCCAGCCGCGCCGGGCCAGGCTGGCCGCGGTGGCCGCGCCGGCCAAGCCGCCGCCTATCACCACACAAGTCGAGGGTGTGACTGTCGTGATCGGTCTGGCCTTGCGCGGCTCCCAGCGTGGATTGAACTCGCCTTGCAGGTTGTCGCGCTTGGGCGGCAGGCCAGGCGTTTTTGTGACGGCAAACCCGCACTGCGTCAAGCCGTCCAGCACGGCGCGTGCCACGGTCCAACTGGCGATACGTGTGCCGCGGCGGCAGCAACGCGCCACCGCCTTGAGGGTGTGGAGGTCCCAGATGCCGGGATTTTTGGATGGACTGAAGCCGTCCAGGTAAACCGTGTCGGCTTCAAACACCTGTTCGCGCAACACCGCTTTGGTGTCGCCAATACACAGGCTGAGCAGCACCCGGCCTTCTTCAAACACCAGCCGGTGAACCCCCGGCAACAAACCCCAGCACTGGGCTTGCAATTGCTCGGCCAATGGCAGCAGTTCCGGATGCGCCATCGCAGCGCGCAACACGTCGGCGGCGCTGGCCGGGTGGGCTTCGGTTGCGACAAAATGCAGCAGGCGCGGGCGCTGCGGATCGGCTTTCCAGGCCTGCCAGGTGACCAGGAAGTTCAGGCCCAGGCCGAAGCCGGTTTCCAGGATGCGCCATTGCGGCTGGTTGGCCCAGGCCGCAGGCAAGCCGCAGCCGCGCAAAAACACTTCACGCGACTGCGCCAGGCCGCCGAGTTCGCTGCGATAACGGTCGCCAAAGCGCGGGCTGTAGGGCGTGCCATCGGCCAGCCATTCGATCAGCTCAGCCATAACCGGCAAACGTGTGGTGATGGACCCAGACCAGCCGGGGCCGCGGAACCGGCTTTGCCGGGCCGCAGGCGCAGCGCCCCCTCGGGGGGCAGCGCAGTACGCGAAGCGACAAGCGTGGGGGCTTAAGGTTGCGTTGGGGGGATGTAACCCTGCACGGCATCGGCGCCATCGCCGAAGAAGTGTTTTTCCATCTGCCGCGCCAGGTACTGGCGGGCTCTGGCATCGGCCAGGTTCAGGCGGTTTTCGTTGACCAGCATGGTTTGCTGCTTCATCCATTCCGCCCAGGCTTCCTTGCTGACTTCTTCCCAGAGCCGCTTGCCCAAGGGGCCAGGGTAGGGCGGGAAATCCAGACCCTCAGCTTCTCGGCCCAGTTTGATGCAATTGACGGTGCGTGCCATGTGAGATTTCTTTCGTGAAGAGTTTTATAGATGTTATGGGTATTAAGAACTGAATTTTTATTCGTTCCAGTTTTGAATCAATGCTTCCAGAATCCAGTTTCTTCTTTAAATCGCATGCAAATGCAGCTGGACCCAGAAAGCAGATATGACTACTCGCCGCCATTTTATGAATGTTTCCACCCGCCTGGCATTAGCCGTGGCGCTGGCAGGGTCGGCAGGCGCCGCCTTGGCCCAGAAACCGCCCGTGAGCTTGCTCAATGTGTCTTACGACCCGACCCGTGAACTGTACGTCGAGTACAACGCCGCCTTCGCCAAACACTGGAAGGCTAAAGCCGGCCAGGACGTGACCATCAAACAGTCGCACGGCGGCTCAGGCAAACAGGCGCGCTCCATCATTGACGGCCTGGATGCCGACGTGGCCACCCTGGCTCTGGCCGGCGACACCGATGCCTTGGTGAAAAACGGCGGCTGGCTCGCGGCCGACTGGCAAAAAAAGCTGCCACACAACGCCTCGCCTTACACCTCGACCATTGTGCTGGCCGTGCGCCAGGGCAATCCCAAAGGCATCAAGGACTGGGATGACCTGATCAAACCCGGCATCAGCGTGATCACGCCCAACCCCAAAACCTCGGGCGGCGCGCGCTGGAACTACCTGGCGGCCTGGGAGTTCGCCAAACGCAAATACGGCAGCGACGCCAAGGCCAAGGAGTTTGTCGCCAAGCTCTATGGCAACGTGCCCGTGCTGGACACCGGTGCGCGGGGCTCGACCATCACCTTTGCCCAGCGTGCCCAGGGCGACGTGTTGATCGCCTGGGAAAACGAGGCCTACCTGCTCGAAAAAGAGTTCGGCGCCAAGTTCGACGTGATTGCGCCGTCCATCAGCATCCTGGCTGAACCGGCGGTGGCGGTTGTCGATAAAAACGTCGACAAAAAAGGCACACGTGCCGTGGCCGAGGAATACCTGAAATACCTGTATTCCGAAGAAGGCCAGGACATTGCCGGCAAAAACTTCTATCGCCCGGCCGTGTCGCAAAAGGCGATTGCCAAATACGCCAAGCAGTTTCCCAAGCTGAACCTGTTCACCATCGACCAGGCGTTTGGTGGCTGGGCCAAGGCAGACAAAGAACATTTTGCCGACGGTGGCAGCTTTGACCAGATTTACGTGCGGAAATAAGCCGCACCTGGCGCCGTCTTTGCCCGTCTTTATGTCCATTCAAGAAAGAAAAACAAGCCATGTCCGTGCAAGCTTCCGTGTTGCTGATTGCCGGCAGTCCCTCAGAGTATTCGCGTTCCTCCGGGCTGCTTGACTGGGTCGGCCAGCGCCTGGCCCAGCACGGCCAGACCGTTGATCGCCTGCCTATCCGTGAACTGCCGGCTGCGGCCTTGCTGCTCGCCGACTGGACCCACCCCGCTGTGATTCGTGCGATTGACCAGGTGGCCAGGGCCAAGGTGATTGTGGTGGCCACACCGGTGTACAAGGCCGCTTACAGCGGTGTGCTCAAGGTTTTCCTGGACCTGCTGCCGCAAACCGCGCTGAAGGGCAAAACCCTTTTGCCGCTGGCCACAGGCGGCAGCCCGCACCACATGCTGGCGCTGGACTACGCCTTGCGGCCCGTGTTGCACTCGCTGTCGGCGCGCCACATCCTGCCGGGTGTGTATGCCGTTGATTCGCAGGTGCCGCCATCGACCGGTGGCGCTTATACGCCCGGACCGGATATCTCAACACGGCTTGACGATGCCGTCGCCACCCTGATGCTGGAGAGTTTCCAGACGCCGGCCACCACCGGTTTCGAGCCCGTGCATTTTTCCAGGGTGCGATGTAGCGTTTGACGCTTCTCCCTCAGGCCACCTGACGGCCTGCAACAACTCCCAAGCTGATGCATTGATCAACCGCCTGCGCAGGCGGCAGGGGACTGCTTTTGCCTGCGCTGACCCGACAAGGACTTTTATGACAACTCATTCCACGGACTTTCAAAAACCGACGCCCTTGTGGCGCCGACTCCATCCCCTTCAAAACCTGGCGCTGGTCGCGCTGGGGCTGGTTGGCCTGGCCTCGCTGGTCAGCCTTTTGCTGCTGCCCGTGGCCAGGGCGCAAGGCAAACCCGCGACCGAACTGCGTATTGGCTACCAGAAAGGCGCCAGCCTCTTTGTGTTGCAAAAAGCCAAGGGCAGCTTGGAAAAACGCCTGGCACCGCTGGGCGCCAGCGTCAAATGGGTTGAGTTTCCGGCCGGGCCGCAACTGCTGGAAGGCCTGAATGTGGGCTCGGTGGACGTGGGTTATGTCGGCGAGGCGCCGCCTATTTTTGCGCAGGCCGCAGGGGCTCGATTTGTCTACATCGGGCACGACCCGGCGGCGCCGCAAGCCGAAGCGCTGGTGGTGCCGAAAGACTCGGCCGTCAAAACCGTGGCCGAACTCAAGGGTAAAAAAATTGCGCTCAACAAGGGCAGCAATGTGCACTACCTGCTGGTCAAACTGCTGGAGAAAAATGGCCTGAAGCTCAGCGACGTACAAACCGTGTACCTGGCGCCGGCCGATGCCCGCGCTGCGTTTGAAAGCAAAAACGTCGATGCCTGGGTGATATGGGATCCGTTCACGGCCGCGGCTGAAAAAGCGATTGGCGCCCGGGTGCTGGCCGACGGCACGGGGGTTGCCAACAACTACCAGTATTACCTGGGCGAGCGCGGTTTTGTGGACAAACACCCCAAGCTGATTGCCGCCTGGTTTGAAGACTCGGTCGAGCAGGGCCGGTGGCTCAAAGCCAACCTGAAGCAGGCCGCCGAGTTGATCGCACCTTTGCAAGGCCAGCCGGTGGACGTGGCCGAGCTGAGCCTGCGCCGTTATGAATTCAAGGTCCAGCCGGTGTCTGACAGCGTGATCGCCGAGCAGCAAAAAATCGCCGACACCTTTTTTGAGCTCAAGCTGATTCCCAAGCCCATCGCCGTGCGTGATGCAGCCTGGAAACCCGCGCTGTAACGGCAAAACATTTTCAGGACAACATCCTCATGACCTCTTTCGACTCATCCTCCTCCGGCGTCGGTTTTCTGCGCCGCCGCTTTCTGCAGATCATAGGCACCACCGCCGCCGGTTGGGGCCTGAGCGGTAAGGCCGTGGCCCAGTCGGCCAGTTCCAAAGCAGAGAAAGCCCCCGAACAGTTGCGTATCGGTTACCAGAAGTCCGCCGTGAACCTGGTCATCCTCAAGCAGCAGGGCGTGCTGGAGAAACGTTTCCCCAACACCCGCATCCAGTGGGCCGAGTTTCCGGCTGGCCCGCAACTGCTGGAGGCCTTGTCGGTCGGCAGCCTGGAGTTTGGCCTGACCGGGGACTCGCCGCCGGTGTTTGCACAAGCGGCCGGCAAGGACTTGCTGTATGTGGGGGCGGAGCCGCCCAAACCCGACAGCTCGGCAATTCTGGTGCTGAACGACTCGCCGCTGAAAACCCTGGCCGACCTCAAGGGCCGCAAGATTGCCTTGCAAAAAGGCTCGAGCGCGCATTACCTGCTGGTGCGTGCGGTGGAAAAAGCCGGCCTGCAGTGGAGCGACATCCAGCCGATTTACCTGCCGCCCGCCGATGCACGGGCCGCGTTTGAGCGCAAAAGTGTGGACGCCTGGGCCATCTGGGACCCGTTTTACGCCGCGATCGAACTGGCCATCAAACCGCGCGCTTTGGCAACCGGCCGCGATCTGTCCAGCAACAACTCGTTTTACCTGGCGTCGGGGGCTTTTGCGACGCAACACAGCCAGGCTTTGGGGGCGCTACTGGAGGAGCTCTCGCGTGCCGACGTGTATGCGCAGACCCAGCGCAAGGACACCATCAAGCTGATTTCCAGCTTCAGCGGCCTGGACGCCGGCGTGGTGAGCCTCTTCATCCAGCGCCGGCCCAAGTCACCGGTATCGCCGCTGAGCGCTGCCACGGTGGCTGACCAGCAGCGGGTGGCCGACGCCTTTTTGAAGCTCGGACTGATCCCCAAACCCATCAAGGTGGCCGACATCGTCTGGCGGCCCGAGGCCGCCCGCCTGGCCCAACTCGACCGCGAATAAGGAATATCTCATGCAAGTTTTCTGGTTTATTCCTACCCATGGCGACAGCCGTTACCTGGGCACGGGCGAGGGCGCGCGCGAGGTCAGCCATGACTACCTCAAACAAGTGGCCATGGCGGCCGACACACTGGGTTATGAGGGGGTGCTGATTCCGACCGGCCGTTCCTGCGAGGACCCCTGGGTGGTGGCGGCCAGCCTGCTGCCGGTGACGAAGAAGCTCAAGTTCCTGGTCGCGGTGCGGCCTGGCTTGCACCAGCCCAGCCTGGCCGCACGAATGGCCGCCACCTTTGACCGGCTCTCGGGCGGGCGTCTGCTGATCAACCTGGTCACAGGCGGTGACCAGGCCGAACTGGAGGGCGACGGGGTTTACCTCGACCATGCCCAGCGTTACGAGCAGTCGGCCGAGTTCATCCGGATCTGGCGCGAGATTCTGGCGCGCAGCCATGAGGGGGAAAGTTTGGACTACGAAGGCCAACACCTGAGTGTGAAAGGCGCCAAGCTGCTGTATCCACCGGTTCAAAAGCCTTATCCGCCGGTGTATTTTGGTGGCTCTTCGCCGGCCGCACACGAGCTCGCTGCCGAGCAGGTGGATACCTATCTGACCTGGGGTGAGCCGCCCGCGGACGTGGCCAAAAAAGTCGCCGACGTGCGGGCCAAGGCCGCCCAACACGGTCGGACCGTCAAGTTCGGCATACGCCTGCACGTGATCGTGCGCGAGACCGAGGACGAAGCCTGGCGCGCCGCCGAAAGCCTGATCAGCCGGCTGGACGATGACACAGTGAGTCGTGCCCAGGCCGCGTTTTCACGCATGGACTCGGAAGGTCAGCGGCGCATGGCTGCGCTACATGCGGGTGGCAAAAAAAGAAGCCGAGAGGACCTGGAAATCAGCCCCAACCTCTGGGCCGGCGTGGGCCTGGTGCGCGGCGGCGCCGGCACGGCGCTGGTGGGGGATGCCAAAACCGTGGCCGCACGGATTGAGGAATACGCCGCGCTGGGCCTGGACACCTTTGTGTTTTCGGGCTATCCGCACCTGGAAGAGGCCTACCGTTTTGCCGAGCTGGTGTTCCCGTTGCTGCCGCGCAAGTTGCGTGACACCTTGTCGGGCGGTGGCCTGAACGGGCCTTTTGGGGAGGTCGTGGCCAACGACTACCTGCCGCGTGTGTCGCAAAGCTGAACCCAAGGAGGATTGATGACAACACAGCTACGTGAAATCCAGGTTACGCCGATGCCCGACACGATAGACGCACCGGGGCTGGGCTTTTTGCCGCTGGGCGCCAGCCTGAGCGGGACGCACATAGCTGCTTTTCTGCGGGACCTGGGACAACGCCTTTTGCCCTGGCTGGTGCCGGTGGGCCTGATTGCGCTGTGGCAAGTGGCCTCGGCACAGGGTTGGCTCTCGACCCGTGTTTTGCCCGCGCCGCTGGAGGTGATCAAGGCCGCCTGGGCGTTGGCGCTGTCCGGCGAGTTGTGGACCCATGTGAAGGTCAGCGCCGGACGCGCGCTGGCCGGGCTGGCGATAGGCGGCAGCCTGGGGTTGTTGCTGGGCCTGCTGACGGGATCGGTGCGGTTTTTTGAAACCCTGCTCGACTCGACCATCCAGATGGTGCGCAACATCCCGGCGCTGGCGCTGATCCCGCTGGTCATCCTGTGGTTTGGCATCGACGAGACGGCCAAGTTGTTCCTGATTGCGGTATCGGTGTTTTTTCCGATCTACATCAACACCTTTCACGGCATACGCAATGTGGACCCCGGCCTGATCGAGATGGCGCGCACCTATGGGCTGTCGCGCACCCAGCTTTACCGCGAGGTGATCTTGCCTGGCGCCTTGCCGTCCATCCTGGTGGGCCTGCGGTTTTCGCTGGGCCTGATGTGGGTGATCCTGATCGTGGCCGAAACCATTTCAGCCCAGGCCGGCATTGGTTACATGACCATGAATGCCCGGGAGTTTTTGCAGACCGACATCGTGCTGGTCGGCATTCTTTTGTACGCCGCGCTGGGCAAGATCGCCGATGTGCTGGCCCGCGCGCTGGAGCGGGGCTGGCTGCGCTGGCATCCTGGCTACCAGATGGCCAAGGCCTGAGGAGCAAGCATGACAACAAGCACAACCAACCCTGTCCAAGCCGGTGTGCGCCTGGAAGTGCACGACGTGCACAAACGTTATGGCCCGCGCGAGGTGCTCAGTCATACCGAGATCACGATCACACCCGGCGAGTTTGTCGCTATTGTCGGCCGCAGCGGCTGCGGCAAATCCACCTTGCTGCGCCTGGTGGCCGGGCTGGAAAGCCCGACCACCGGCAGCTTGCGCATTGATGGTGAAGAAATCACCGGCCTGCGTGAAGACACCCGCATCATGTTCCAGGACTCGCGCCTGCTGCCCTGGCGCCGTGTCTACGACAACGTGGCGCTGGGTTTGCCGCCTGCGCAGCGCCCACGCGCCAACGAGGTGCTGGCTCAGGTCGGCCTGGGCGACCGCGGCGGCGACTGGCCGGCCCGGCTGTCGGGCGGCCAGCGCCAGCGTGTGTCGCTGGCCCGGGCCCTGGTGCACAACCCGCGTTTGCTGCTGCTGGACGAGCCACTGGGCGCGCTGGATGCGCTGACCCGCATCGAGATGCACCAGCTCATCGAGGGCTTGTGGCAGCGCAAAGGCTTCACGGCCTTGCTGGTCACCCACGATGTGCAGGAAGCCGTGGCGCTGGCCGACCGCGTGATCCTGATCGAGGACGGCCGGATTGCGCTGGACGAACGCATTGAACTGGCGCGGCCGCGTGTACGCGGCAGTGCGGCCTTTGCCGCGCTCGAAGCCCGCGTGCTGAACCGCGTGCTCAGCAAGGACGGCCAGGAATCCCACAACGAACGCGGCGATCACTCGCTGTTTGCCTCGGTGGCGTCGGTTACTCAGGTCCGCTGGGCCATCTGATTTTTTATTGTTTTTTAAACCCCAAGGAAACCCATGTCCATTCAAGCGATCAACGTACGCAACCAGTTCAAAGGCAAGGTCAAGGAAATCATTCGTGGTGACGTGATGTCCGAAATCGATGTCGAAACGCCGTGGGGCATCGTCACCTCGGTCATCACCACCCGCTCGGTCGATCACCTGGAACTGGTGATAGGCAGTGACGTGGTGGCGCTGGTCAAGGCCACCGAAGTGTCCATTGCCAAGCTCTGACATCGCTGCCGCTGGCGTCGCGCGGCGCCAGCGGCAGCGCCTTGCTGTGTCTTGCGGCTACAGGCGGATCGCCGACACCTCCAGGTATTCCGCCTCATAACGGGTCGTGCCATCGGTGGCGAGGTTGTGTTGTGCCCACAACTGCTCCAGGTCGCTGTGCAAGGCGGCCTGTCCTGCCGCGTCGAGTGCGGCAAAAGCGCGATTCGTGGGGCCGTAATAACTGCGGTAGAACTCCACAACTTCAGGTGGGCCGAAGGGATATTGAATCGGATACAAGCATTTGGTCATGCGCAGGTCTGTGATCCCGTCCTGCAGCCGCTCACGCACAGTCGCTTCCTTGCCCCACAACAAGGGCGAGGGCATCAGCGGCGAGGGCGGCACATGTTGGCCAATCGTCTTGAACATCTGACCAACGAAACCTTCAGGTGTCCAGTTCGCCATGACGATGCGACCCCCCGAGCGGCAGACGCGGACCAGTTCCGCCGCGACACGTTCGGGCCGGGGCGCAAACATCGCGCCTATCAGACTGACCACCATGTCGAAGGTCCCATCCGCAAAGGCCAGCATCTCGGCATCACCTTCGTCAAAATGGGCGTCCAGTCCCTCGGCCTGGGCGCGAGCGCGGGCCTGTTCAATGGAGTTCAGGGCGATGTCGACGCCGGTCACACGGACACCGGCGCGCGCGGCCGGAATCGCGATCTGACCCGCACCGCAGCCCACGTCAAGCAGGCGTGTTCCCGGTGTGATCGACAGGCGCGCCAGGAAGGCCAGCGCGCCCGGTTCCAGGTACTTGGCAAAGTGTCCGTAATCGCCGGCCATCCAGGTGGTTTTGAGGCGGGCTTTCAGTGATTCCATTTCGGGTGTCATGACGTTTTCCTTAGAGAGAGGATTTTGTTCAGGGGTCGACCTATCGTGGCGCTAGACATGAACGACGAAGAGATTCGCCGCGGCATTGCCGAGGACGCGGCTGCGATGGCCCACTCCGACGGTGTCTTCGAGCAGTAGCGCACTTCCGGGAGCGATGCGTTGTTGCGTGCCATCCCCGGCCTCTAACGCCATTTCTCCGGATAACACGATGATCCACATGCACAGGGGCGAGGGATGAAGGTCTCCGGACCATCCGCGAGTCAGGTGCAAAAAACCGCAGCGCGATGCCGGTGTGAAGGCCGAGACGCTGAAAGGCGGAGCAGGAGGAGCGAACTCGCGAGGCGATACCTCGACGTCCAGCGGTGCGAAATGCGAGACACCCATGTCGTCTGCGTAGAGGCGCTGGTAAGTGAGCGTGGCGGACATCTCCTACCTCCTTCTGTTGCGCCTTCTCGAAGCGCTTGTCAGGCGATGTGAGGTCAAACCATGACCCCGCATTTTTCAGGACACCCGCACCAGCCGCGACGTGGTCACGGCAAGGTGGGGCTACTGCTGGTTGCAGTGGCGTCTCAGGTGGCGCTCAGGCCCACTTTTTGCCGAGCGCTTCTAGTCCCGCCTTTTGCAAATCTTCAGGGCTCATCAACATGCGAAATTTGCAATCGGCCTGGAAGTTGAGAAAAAAGGGTTCTGAAAAGCTGGGCAGGTCTGACGACGTTTTGACCTCAATCACGAAAATTCCGCCGCGTCTGCCGTTTTGCTCCGTGAAATAAGCCGCCTCCGGCTGGATGGCTTCGAGGATGCGCCCAAGAATCTCGCCCGCCTCGCCACTTCTGACGAGGGTATTGAAAGGTTCATGGGGGATATCGACCGTCAATAACATTTTCATGACGTGTTCTCCTGCTTCTGTTGCGGCCCTTGACGGCGGTGCCGCACACGCCGGGGGAAAGGGGGAGGGGGCGGCGGGTTTTTATCCCAGCTTGCCCAGAATCCCGTTCATTTCCGCCGCCGTGTAGGCGCGCAGGGTTTGCATGCGGACATTGCCCGACATGCCTATGGCCAGGCCAAACGCGGCGGCCGAGGCTTCGTCGGGTGCCTCGATGATGGCCACCAGGTCGTATTTCCCCAGGGTCCAGTAAATCTGCGTCATCTTGGCGCCAAACTTCTTGCCGGCCTCCTTGACGGCTTCGGCGCGCTGGGTGGTCTCCTTGATACCGCGTATGCCTTGATCGGTGAAGTTGGAAAGTGCAATGTAGGTAAGCATTCTGGGTTCTCCGTCCGGGTAGAGGGCCTGACAGGCCAAACAGGCCAGCAACGGCCCCGTTGTGCTGGCTCAGGGCCATGCCTGCTGGCAGGCTGCGCCTGCGCGGCGATCAGGGTGGCGGTGTGTGGCCTACCCGGCAACCCTCTCTCTGAATGACCCCAGCAACAGGCTACAGGCGTCTGCCAGCCACGCCTATGCCCAGAAATGGTGAGTGCTACGCGCCCGGATTTGGCCTCGTGTCAGTCTTGTTTCTTGGGTAACTACTAAAAAGTCTAACTAACAAATTTATTATTCTTTTGGGTTTTAGGGGAAACCCTGTAAAGTTCCACCCTGTTCCAAAAAAGAGCCGATACGCCTTCATCAGCGAAGCGCGCGGCCATGACGGGTTTTCATGATTGAGCTCAAGAGTATTTTTCAAACGTACAAAGGCCCGACCGGGCCGGTCGAAGCGCTGCGAGGCGTCGATCTGCATATCAAGCCGGGCGAAGTCTTCGGCATCATCGGCCGCAGCGGCGCCGGCAAAAGTTCGCTGGTGCGTGTCATCAATCTGCTGAACCGTCCGACCTCGGGCCAGG
Source organism: Polaromonas potterensis (assembly GCF_033446725.1). NCBI lineage: Bacteria > Pseudomonadati > Pseudomonadota > Betaproteobacteria > Burkholderiales > Comamonadaceae > Polaromonas > Polaromonas potterensis. The sequence continues at coordinate 54,497 of NZ_JAWQLX010000010.1, forward strand.
TGCTGGTCGATGGCCGGGCGCTGACTTCGCTCGATGGCGACGCCTTGCGTGTGGCGCGGCGCGACATCGGCATCATCTTCCAGCATTTCAACCTGTTGTCGTCACGCACGGTGTATGACAACGTGGCCTTGCCGCTGGAGATTGCGGGGCTTTCCGCGCAAGAGATCAAGAAACGTGTCGAGCCCTTGCTGGATCTGGTCGGTTTGACGGCGCTGCGTGACCGTTACCCGGCGCAGATCAGCGGCGGGCAAAAACAGCGTGTGGGTATTGCACGCGCGCTTGCCAATCGCCCCAAGGTCTTGTTGTCCGACGAAGCGACCTCGGCGCTGGACCCGGAAACCACACGTTCCATCCTGGGCCTGCTCAAGCAGATCAACAAGGAATTTGGCCTGACGATTGTCTTGATCACGCACCAGATGCAGGTGATCAAGCAGGTGGCCGACCGGGTGGCGGTGATCGACGCCGGTCGTATTGTTGAAAGCGGCCCGGTCATTGACGTGTTCACGCGGCCCAAACACGAAACCACACGCAGCCTGATCGCCGAAATCGTGCCGCAAGACCTGCCCGAAAGTGTGCTGGCGCGCATCCGCACGCTGATGAGTGCCGAACACCCTGAAGAGGGCCATGAAGGTTGCCTGCTGCGCCTGGCCTTTGCCGGCGACGAGTCGGACCGGCCTTTGTTGTCCGATGTGATTCGCCGTTTTGGCATAGATCTGTCCATCGTGCATGGACAGATTGATGAAATCCAGGGCAAACCTTTTGGCACGCTGGCGGTGTTTGCGCGCGGTGCGCGCGAGCAACTCAATGCGGCGGTTGCGCATTTGCGCGGCGCCGGTGTCCATGTTGACCAGGTGGGGAGTTAAGTCATGTTCAGTAATTTTTCGCAAGCCCTGCTGGAGCTGTTTGTCAGCTCGCTCTGGGAAACCGTGGTCATGGTCAGCATTTCGGGCCTGGTCGGCGCGCTGATAGGTATTCCGCTGGGCGTGTATTTGCGGCTCAGCGACGAGGGCGGGGTGTTGCACAACCCGGTGGCGAACCGGGTCGTGGGCGGCATCGTCAACGCGGTGCGCTCCACACCTTTCATCATTTTGCTGGTGGCCATCATTCCGCTGACACGGTTTATCACCGGCTCGTCCATCGGCACGGCAGCCGCCGTGGTGCCGCTGACGATTGCGGCCGCACCGTTTGTGGCGCGGTTGGTGGAAGCCTCCCTGCGCGAGGTCGATCACGGCCTGATCGAGGCGGCGCTGGCCATGGGCGCGACCACGCGGCAGATCGTGCTCAAGGTGCTGCTGCCCGAGGCCTTGCCCGGCATCGTCGGCGGCCTGACCATCACTTTTGTGAGCCTGACCGGTTATTCGGCCATGGCTGGCGCGATTGGCGGCGGTGGTCTGGGTGACCTCGGCATCCGTTACGGCTACCAGCGCTTCTTGCCTGAAGTGATGCTGGCCGTGGTGATTGTGCTGATCCTGTTTGTGCAGGCGGTGCAAAGCCTGGGCGACTGGGCCGTACGGCGGCTGAGCCACAAATGAGCGCGCAACTGCCGCCAAGCGCTTACCCGCGCTGTTGACGACGCTACTTTTTTAATAGCTGCTTGCGCCCATCCTGTCTGGGCTAGGGCCTGTTTTTCATAAGAAACTGGCTTGCAGGCGATTTTCCCTATTTATCCATTCATTCCCCTGTTATTTCTCAAGAAGGACACACCATGAACAAACGTACGCTTATCCAGTCGGCCCTCGCGCTGGCCCTGGCCACTTCTTTCTCTGCCGGCGTGCTGGCTCAGGACAAGCCTATCAAAATTGGCGTCACCGCCGGCCCACACGCGCAGATTTTTGAGCAGGTCAAAAAGATCGCGGCCAAGGATGGCCTGAACATCCAGATCGTCGAGTTCAGCGACTACATCCAGCCCAACGCCGCGCTGGCGTCCGGCGACCTGGATGGCAACAGCTACCAGCACAAACCTTTCCTGGACCTGCAGGTGCAGGACCGCGGCTACAAGATCGTCTCGGTGGGTTACACCGTCAACTTCCCGATCGGCCTGTACTCCAAAAAGGTCAAAAGCCTGGCCGAGCTGAAAGAGGGCGCGCGTTTCGGTATTCCGAACGACCCCACCAACGGCGGCCGTGTGTTGCTGGTGCTGCAGGACAAGGGCCTGATCAAGCTCAAGCCAGGCGTCGGCCTGAAAGCCACGCCGCTGGACGTGATCGAGAACCCCAAGAAACTCAAGTTCGTGGAACTCGAAGCCGCCCAACTGCCGCGTTCGCTGGACGACCTGGACGCCTCGGCCGTCAACACCAACTTTGCGCTGTCCGCCGGCCTGAACCCCAAGGACGCGATTGCCCAGGAAGGCGCCAAGTCGCCTTACGTGAACATCCTGGCCGTGCGTGCCGCCGACAAGGACAAGCCATGGGTGGCCAAGCTGCTCAAGGCTTACCAGTCCGAAGAGATCCGCAAGTTCATCCAGACCGAGTTCAAGGGCTCGGTGCAGGCCGGCTTCTAAACAGCAGGTGTATCAAGCAGCAACGGCCCGAGCCTGATTTTTAAACAAATCGGGCTATCCCCCTTGTCCACCGGGCGCAAGCAGCTATGAAAAAAATAGTGAGTCGAAGAGGGGCAGGGCAGGCATGTTGCGCCTGTTGGGGCCATTCGGCTGGTAAAATGGAGGCTTCCCGCGCTTGAATTTCAGGCGGGAACCCCCAGCTTTTGTGCATGACTACCACCCAAACCCCTTCATCCAGCGCGAGCCTGACCGTGACGCACGTGCTGGCCGAGTTGCTTGAGCGGCTGGAGCACAGTGCCGAGCCGGTCGGGCCTGAGCAATACCTTTCCGTGGTGAACCACCTGGTTCACGCGTTTGGGGATGTGGCGCCCGGTCTGGCATTGGGGGCTTTGCTCGATACTCACCCGGCCGCGGCCGAGTTGTACGAAAATATCAACTACCAGTACGCAGGCCTGTGCCGCTCACCGCTGGAAAGTTCACTCAGCGCCGAGCAACAAGCCAGGCAAGCGATAGAACGCGCAATGCGTCCACCCACCAACAAAGGAAACCCCAATGGCCAGAGCTGATGCCAAAACCACTGTCCTTGCCGACGGGCTGCGCTACAAGTCCAAGGTGTCGGGCTCGCCTTTTGTGGCGTCCGCATCTTTCGGCGCGGCCACGATGTCGTGTTTCATGTGCGGCAAACACCGGCCCCGCTCGCAGATGGGCACACGCAAGGTGCTGGGCAAGTCCCACGCCGTGTGTGCGCCTTCCTGCAAGGCGCTGGACGAAGCCAGCAGCTGAGCCTGCTCAGCAAAAAAGCGGGCGGGCGCGATGACTGATTCCCTGCACATCGTCTGCCCGCACTGCCACACCACCAACCGCGTCAAGCAGGGTGATCTGGCCCAGGCGCCCGACTGCGGCAGTTGCCACCAGGCTTTGTTCACAGGCCGCCCGGCGGCGCTGGGTGAAGCCGCGTTTGAGCGCCACATCACCCGCAGCCAGATTCCGGTCCTGATCGATTTCTGGGCGCCTTGGTGCGGCCCCTGCCTGCAGATGGCACCGGCCTATGAACAGGCGGCGGCGCAGCTGGAGCCCCGGTTTCGCGTGGCCAAGGTCAACACCGAAGAAGCCAGCGCCTTGGGCGCACGTTTCAATATTCGCAGCATTCCGACCCTCGCGCTTTTCGCGGATGGCCGTGAAGTGGCGCGCCAGCCCGGTGCCATGGGTGCGGCCGACATCGTGCGTTGGGCACGGTCGCATCTGCCTGCCGACTTGCGCTGAAGCCTGTTGCTGCATTCCGGAGCCCATGCCATGAATGCCCATGCCAAACCTGACCCGGTGCTCCAGCCCGACCTGGCCATCGACCATATCCTGGGGCCGGTGTCGGCCGGCGTGACGCTGGTCGAATACGGCGACTTCGAATGCCCGTCCTGTGTCCAGGCGCACTCGGCGATGAAGGTCATGCTTGCGCATTTCGGCCGCCAACTGTGTTTTGTCTACCGCCATTACCCGCAGCGCCGGGTCCATCCCGATGCCGAACAGGCGGCCGAAGCCGCAGAGGCGGCGGCGGCTCAGGGCAAATTCTGGCCGTTTCACGACCTCTTGTTCGAGAATCCGCAGCACCTCAAGGAAAAACACCTGACCGCGTATGCCGGCCGGCTGGACCTGGACCTGGCCCGCTTCCAGAACGAAATGAACGACCATGTCTACCTGCAACGTGTGCAGGAACATATACACAGCGGGCAATACCTGGGCCTGCGCAGCACGCCGGCGTTTTATGTCAACGGCCATTTCACCGACGTGTCTTTCGGTTTGCGCCACCTGCACGAGGCGATTGAGCAGGCACTGGCGGCCGCGAATTAGTTGCTATCAATAGGGTAGCTGCTTGCGCCCGTCCTGCATGGGTTGGATGCCTGTTTAATGCATCAACGGGGCAACAATCGCCCAATGACAGAGATGTCCGTTTCCGGCGAGTCTGAACCACCAGGCGGCCCCAAACTCGACGCCATGACCTTGTTCGCTTCTCCAAACCGTGACACCACACCCCTGCGCGCGGCTTTGCCGACTGGCATCGACTGGCCTCTGCTCATGGACACCTTGCAAACCCGCGGCAGCGTGGTGCTGCCTCAGTTGCTGAGCGCCGCCCAGTGCCAGGCTGTCGCCGGGCTTTACCCGCAAACCGGCCGTTTCCGCAGCCGGGTGGTGATGGCGCGCCATGGTTTTGGCCAGGGTGAATACCAGTATTTCAGCTACCCCTTGCCGGACCTGGTGCAGGAACTTCGCAGCAGCTTGTACCCCCGCCTGGTGGGTGTGGCGAATCGCTGGAACGAAGCCATGGGCCTAGACATTCGGTATCCGGCCGACCACGCGGCTTTCCTGGCGCGTTGCCATGCGGCCGGGCAGACCCGGCCGACACCGCTGCTGCTGCAATACCTTGAGGGCGACTACAACTGCCTGCACCAGGACTTGTATGGCGAACACGTGTTTCCGCTGCAGGTGGCGGTGTTGCTGTCGCGGCCGGGTGCGGACTTCAGCGGCGGCGAGTTTGTGCTGACCGAGCAGCGCCCGCGTATGCAGTCGCGGCCCGAGGTGGTGCCCTTGGCGCAAGGTGATGCGGTGATTTTTGCCGTGCACCACCGGCCGGTGCAGGGCAGCAAGGGGTTTTACCGCGTCAACATGCGTCACGGCGTGAGCCAGATACGTTCTGGAAATCGCCACACACTGGGTGTGATTTTTCATGATGCGCAGTAGCATGAGAAGACATAAGTGGATGCCACGGCACGAACAGGACACCGTTTGACCGCAGACCTTTTTGATGACTTGCCCGTACTCGGGCCTGCGCACGAACTCATCGCGCCGGGCGCCGTGTTGCTGCGCGGATTTGCCCGGGAGGTTGATGCGGCCCTGCTGCAGGCCCTGGACGATGTCATTGCCCAGGCGCCTTTGCGCCACCTCATCACCCCCGGCGGCTACACCATGTCGGTGGCCATGAGCAACTGCGGCCCGCTGGGCTGGGTGTCAGACTGCAGCGGTTACCGCTACACCGCGCGGGACCCGCTTTCTAACCAGCCCTGGCCGACCATGCCGGCCTGTTTCACGGAGCTGGCCCAGCGGGCGGCGGCGCAGGCCGGTTTTTCCCCGTTCCAGCCCGACGCCTGCCTGATCAACCTGTACGAACCCGGCGCAAAACTCTCGCTACATCAGGACAAGGACGAGAAAGATTTTTCCGAGCCGATTGTTTCGGTGTCATTAGGCTTGCCCGCAGTTTTTTTGTTCGGCACGTCGCATCGCAGCGATCGTCCCCGGCGCCACTGGCTGAGCCACGGCGATGTGGTGGTCTGGGGCGGCGCGGCGCGGCTGGCTTATCACGGCGTTGCGCCCCTGGCCGACGGTGAACATGCCCTGCTGGGCCGGCGGCGCATCAACCTGACGTTTCGCCGCGCGGGTTGAAAATTGTAAGAAAAATTGGCCTCTAGCCCTTATCCGGCGGGTGCAAGCAGCTATTGAAAGAATAGCGACGGCTGGCCTGTCCGCCTGGCTTCACTTCACCTTGATGAATTCCATGACCGCCATTTCCACCGGATCAGAGCGTGGGCTGCGTTGCCAGTGTTCGTCGGCGGCTTTTTGAATCGCTTCTTTGTTGAAAACCCCTTTGGACAGGTCTGACCAGACGTGCACATAGGTTTCACACCAGATTTTTCTGTCTTCCTGGACTTTTTCCTCCGCAAACTCCGGATTGGGTTCGGTGCTCATGACTACATCCTAGCGGGCTAGGCTCCGCCATGGTGGGCAGAATGTAGCCATGAGCGATTTACGTGGGCAGTACGAAAGTGCGGTGGCGGCATTGGGCGAACAAGTCGCCGGCATGCTGGCTTCCGGTGCGGCCGAAGAACAGGTGGCTCGCTGGGCGGTTGCGCAGCGGAATCAGCTCAAGCAGGTTTACCGCGGCCTGACGCCGCCGGACGTGCTGGCCCTCATCGAGGCGCGGACCCTGGCGCAGTATGGCAACCTCGTTGGGCCGTCGGTGGCGCAACTTCGGGCGGGCGGAAAATCCTGGGCCGCGGTGGCCGCCTCGGCCGGGCGTGCGGGGTCACCGCCCCAGGCCCAGCCCGCCGCGAAGCTCACACCAGACGCTTGATCGCCTTCTTTTTCCAGACCAGCCGGTAATACGCCGTCTGCAAAGCCAGCATCGCGATAAACGTCACCGGGTAGGCAATCCAGATGCCGTTGATGCCGATGCGCTGGCTCGTGAACCAGGCCACCGGCACTTCCACCGCGATGATGCAGAAAATCGCGATGCCTGTGGGCACCAGCACCGAGCCGCTGGCGCGCATCACGCCTGACAGCACCGAGGCCATGCCGAAAATCACGGTGCTCCACAACATGATGTGCAGCAAGGTCTGGGCGATTTCGATCACGGGGGCACTGGTGATGAAAAAACCGACCAGGTAACGCGAGAGCAAATAACCCAGCAGCACCAGCGAGCCGGTCAAGACCAGGTTCATCATCAATCCGGTACGGGCGATGGCGCCCAGCTGGTCGGCGCGGCCGGCGCCTATGGCCTGGGCGCCCAGGATGGAGGCGGTGATGGCGATCGAGATCGCCGGGAACTGCACATAAGCCACCACCTGATTCACCGCGCCATACGCGGCCGTGGCATTCGAGCCGTAGCTGTTGACCATGGAGAGCAGGGCGAGTTCGGCCAGCGAAATCACAATCATCTGCACGCCGGTGGGCACGCCGACCTTGAGCACGGTTTTCAGAATGTGCGGGTTGATACGCAGGCTGTGCGCAAAAGCGGCATCGGGCGCCAGCGGGCTGCCGATGCGACGCAGGCGAAACCCCAGCCAGGTGGTGGCCAGGACAAAAGACACCACTGTGGCGGCTGCACCGCTGGTCACGCCCAGCATGGGCAGGCCGAACCAGCCGCGTATCAGCGCCGGCGTGAGCAGCAAACCGATCACGGTGGAAATGGCCAGTGTGTAGAGCGGCGTGACCGTGTCGCCCACGCCGCGCAACATGGCCGTCGAGAGCAAAAACACAAACAGCCCCGGCATGGCGATCAGCATGATGCGAGCGTACACAGTGGCGTCGGCCAGGATGTCGGGCGGCGTGCCGAGCAGGTCCATCATGGGCCGGGTGAAGGTGCCGCCAAACACCGCGACCAGCAGCCCGAAGACCACACCGACCGTGAGTGTGGTGCCGGCCACGGCCTTGACCTTGCCGACATCACCCGCGCCCCAGGCCTGGCCAATCAGCACCGAGGCACCGGCGCCCAAGCCGATGGTGAAGGCGATGAAGAAAAACATCACCGGGAAAAAACTCGACACCGCCGCCAGCGCGCCGACCCCCAGCATCTGGCCCAGGTAGACATTGTTGAGCGTGCCCGAGAGGGACTGCAGGATGTTGCTGAGCAACATGGGCGCCAGAAAAGCCAGAAAGATTTTCCAGAGTGGTCCTTTGGGCGTGGGCGGTCGGTGCCGTGCCGTCACAGCGGGTGTCAGCGGCTCGGTTATGTCGCCGGCTACGGCTCGGCCTGGGTTGGGTTCGGTCATTGCGGGTGGGTTCATGAATTTTTAGCGCAGGACAGGGTGTTCTCTGCGGGATGTGTTGGAGTGAACATGAATCCGAAATCGTAACGTCTTTGGGCGGCGGAACACCGCGTTTCAATCCGCAATTTCCCACTGCGGATTCCACGCCACTTCCCACAAGTGTTGATCGGGGTCCTGGAAGTAGCCGGCATAACCGCCCCAGAAGGTGTCGTGCGCCGGTTTCACGAGGGTGGCGCCCGCCTGTCGGGCTTGGGCCATCACGGCATCAACCTCGGCTTTGGACTCAACGTTGTGTCCCAGGCTGAATTCGGTCGGGTTCGGTTGGCCTTCGGGCAGGCCGGTATCGTGCGCCAGGCTTTGACGCGGCCAGAGCGCCAGCTTCAGGCCGGCCTGCAGCTCAAAAAAGGCGACGGCGCCGTGTTCAAACTCTTGGCCGATGATGCCTTCGGTCTTCAGGCCCAGGCCGTCGCGGTAAAACACCAGTGCGCGCTGCAGGTCGTCCACGCCCAGGGTGATGACCGTGATGCTGGGTTTCATGTGGCTTTCTCCTCAGGGCTGCTTTTGCCTTTTTCGATCAAACCCGCCAGCAGGCTGAGTTGCTCCTTCTGGATGGCCAGCAGTTCGCCCCATTGGCCTTCCCGCAACAAGTCCAGCTTTTCGTGCAGCAGCATGATTTCAAGCTCGGCCTTCAGGTTGACTTCGTAGTCATGCTCTGCACTGAGCCGGTCTTTCTCGGCTTGCCGGTTTTGCGACATGAGGATGATGGGCGCCTGAATGGCGGCCAGCATGGAGAGCACCAGGTTGAGCAGGATGTAGGGGTAGGGGTCAAAACTTGTGTTGTACCTGGCCAGAATCAGCGAGTTCAGACCTACCCAGGCGACCAGGACCACCGCGAAAATCATGATGAATGTCCAGGAGCCGCCAAAACCCGCCACCCGATCGGCGGCGCGTTGCCCGGTGGTGGTCCTGGCCTCAAACTCCGTGGCCGTGTTTCTGGCGATGTGTTTGCGCCCGGCGATGTGACGCGCCACTTTTTGGGTGTGTTCGTCCAGGGCTTCGTACGGCATACCCAGCTGTTTTTCTGCAATCTCTTCAGGCTTTTTCATGGCGGTTTGACGTGAGTTCGGGTGGTCAGCGGGGCCCGGCGTAGCGTAAAACCGCTGTGCGGGGGCATGCCTGCATTCTGAACCTCAGCAGCGCCGTCGGCCATGAAGGCGGCTTCCAGCGGGACTTGGGTCGGGCCGTTCAAGCGGCTCAGGTAGAGATTGCGAAAGAACATGGTGTCGTTCATCGTTGCGGACCTTTGCATGGCCAGCACGATTCCCGGCCACTCCGCATAATGGTCGGGCCACTTCATTTTCAAACCCCGTCCACCCCTTTTCCAGGAGAAGCTCATGGCCCAGTACCAAATCGCCGTTGTTGTCGGCAGCCTTCGCAAGGATTCCTTCAATAAGAAACTCGCCAAGGCGCTTGAAAAGCTGTTTCCGGCGGATTTCAGCTTCACCCATCTGCGCATTGACGACTTGCCGCTGTACAACCAGGACGATGACGGTAATCCGTCCGAGCAGGTGAAGCGCCTGAAAGGCGAGATCACAGCGGCCCAGGGCCTGCTGTTTTTTACCCCTGAATACAACCGCTCGATGCCCGGTGTTTTGAAAAATGCCATTGACCACGCTTCGCGCCCCTACGGGCAGAACGCGTGGGACGGCAAGCCTGCCGGTGTGATCGGGGCGTCCGTTGGCGCGACCGGCACGGCACTGGCCCAGCAGCACCTGCGCAACGTGCTGGCCTATTTGAACGTGCCCACCTTGGGCCAGCCCGAAGCCTTCATCCATAACAAGGACGGCCTGTATGACGAAGCTGGCAACATCGGCGAAGCCAGCAAGAAGTTTTTGCAGGGCTGGGTGGATCAGTACGTGGCCTGGGTGAAAAAGCACGCCTGACGGCGCCGCCCTAAGCTGCGGGCACGCGCGGGGCCGCGGCTTTTTTCACCACCGCGTCGGCGGGTTTCAGATGCCCGCCATCTGCCTTGCGCGGCGCCATACGCGGAACCAGCCGACCGCTGGCGCGTTCAACCAGCCGGGAGCGGGCCTCTCCCGGCTCATAAAAATGGTCTTCGCCCCATTGCCTCAGCGCCACGATCACCGGGAAAAGGCCTAGCCCTTTGGGAGTCAGGACGTATTCCAGATAGGCACTACCGTCTGACGCCGGGACGCTCTGCAGAATGCCATGCGCGACCAGCGTGCGAAGCCGGGCAGACAGGATATTTTTTGCCATGCCTAGGCTTTTCTGAAATTCGCCGAAACGGCGCAAGCCGTCGAATGCGTCGCGAATGATCAGCAGCGACCACCAGTCGCCAATGGTGTCGAGTGAGCGCGCAACGGGGCACGCCGCATCTTCAAGGCTTTTCCGTTTGACCATGCCATGCCTCCAGGTGAGTGGCCGCCGCTTGAGCGCGGCGCGGTAATTCTGGTTGCATTATAAAACTTCATCAGGATATACTTCAAATTGGTTTAGTTATGAAACCAGAATGAAGGCGCAGCAAGTCATGGAACATGAAAGAATTGAGGCGATTGCCTCCGGCGCTAGGGTGGGTTTGCAAGCAGCGGCGCAGGGCCGGCCTGCGGATGCCGGGCGGGCGACGCTACCGCGCGCCATGGTGCTGTTGTTTGCGGTCGCCTGTGGCCTGAGTGTCGCGAATGTTTACTATGCGCAGCCGCTGCTTGACGCCATAGCGCACGATTTCGGCATCAGTTACGGTGCGGTCGGCATGGTGATCACCGCGACCCAGGTCGGTTGTGCGCTGGCGCTGTTGCTGGTGGTTCCGTTGGGTGATCTGGTCAACCGCCGCCGCCTGGTGCTGGTGCAGTTATGGCTGCTTGCATTGGCCCTGGTCGTCGTCGGCATGGCGGCGTCGCGCATGGTGTTGTTGGCCGGGATGATCGGCATGGGACTGCTTGGTACGGCGATGACGCAGGGCCTGCTGGCATTCGCCGCGACCCTGGCCGCACCCGCGGAGCGCGGGCGAGTGGTGGGCGCCGCGCAGGGCGGCGTGGTGATCGGCCTGCTGCTGGCGCGAACCATGGCCGGTGCATTGGCGGATCTGGCCGGCTGGCGTGCCGTGTATTTTGTCTCCGGTGCCTTGACGCTGCTCATGATCGCCGTGCTGTCGCGCATGCTGCCGCGGCAAGCGTTGCCCACGGCGCACCTGTCTTATCTGCAATTGCTGCGCTCGATGCTGACCCTGCTGGTGCAGGAACGCGTGCTGCGGATTCGCGGGGTGATCGCCATGCTGATATTCGCTTCCTTCAGCGTGTTCTGGACGGCGCTGGTGTTGCCGCTGAGATCGCCGCCGTATTCGTTGTCGCACACCCTGATCGGATCTTTTGGGTTGGTGGGCGCGGTCGGTGCGCTGGCGGCAAGCCGGGCGGGGCATCTGGCTGATCGCGGCCTGGGCCAATGGACCACCGGCGGGGCCTTGCTCCTGATGCTGGCCGCCTGGTTGCCGATCAGTTTTACCCCGCAGTCGCTGTGGGTACTGGTCGTCGGCATCGTTCTGCTGGACCTGGCAGGGCAGGCGGTGCATGTCACCAACCAAAGCATGATCCTCAGCGTGCGCCCCGAGGCGCACAGCCGGTTGGTGGGGTGCTACATGATGTTTTATGCGGTGGGCAGCGGTGCTGGCTCGATTGCCTCGACCAGCATGTATGCACTGGCGGGCTGGACGGGCGTGTGTCTTTTGGGTGCGGCCATCAATGCCACGGCGCTGATCTTCTGGGCATTGACCCTTCAGAATCGGCGCGGCCGCGACGCCAGGCAGAGCGAGCCCAAGCGGGTATAACCCGGGGTTGCGGCCTTGCCCGCCAGCAAAAAAAAAGCCCGCAATTTGCGGGCTTTTTGGAAAACACGGGTCCGGAAGGTCCGTGCTTACCCAGCTCAAGCCGCCAGGGCCGCTTGTTCCTGATTGGCCGCCGTCTGGGTTTGCGCCTTGATCTCGATGGCTGCGGCCGTCACGGCTGCCGCTTTGGCGGCGTCACCCATGGCCAGGCCTTCGGCGCGCACAAAACGCACATCGGTGATGCCGAAGAAGCCAAACACAATTTTCAGGAAACTTTCCTGGTGTTCTGTCGCATTGCCGGCATCGCTGGTGGAATAAGCCCCGCCGCGGGTGGATGCCACGATGACGGTTTTGCCAGTGGCCAAGCCAACCGGGCCGGTTTCGGTGTACTTGAAGGTGCGGCCGGCTTGGGCCACACGGTCAATCCAGGCCTTGAGCTGGGTCGGAATGGTGAAGTTGTACATCGGTGCGCCTATCACCACCACATCAGCCGCCAGAAACTGCGACACCAGGGCTTCAGACACGGCGTTTTCGCGCTTTTGCGCATCGCTCAGTTCAGCGCCGGCAGGAACCCGAAAACCCAGGGACTCGGCCGACAAGTGGCTGGGCGTGTCCACGGCCAGGTCCAGGTAGCTGACTTCGGTGGCTGGGTGGGCGGCGCGCCAGGAAGCGACGATTTGGGCCGTGAGTTGGCGCGACACCGAGTTGCCGCCAAGAATGCTGGAGTCGATGTGAAGAAGCTTGCTCATGATGAATTCCTTTGAAGATGTGAATCGGGTGGTGGCCGTGTTCACTGTGAATCGCAGCCATGGATAGATTGTGCTTCTGAGTCGATTGATTGATAAGTCGGCAAAATTGCGATAGATTGTCCTATTTTTGGGACAATTTGAGCCCTCAAACCCTTGATGGAGTGGCCACATGCAGGATCTGAACGACATGGTGTATTTCGCCGAGGTGGCGGAGCGGGGCGGTTTTGCCGCGGCGGGCCGGGCGCTGGGCCTGCCCAAATCGCGCCTGTCGCGGCGTGTGGCCGAGCTGGAGGCACAACTGGGTGTGCGGCTGCTGCAGCGCACCACCCGCAAGCTGTCGCTGACCGAAGCCGGCGCGCTTTACCTGCGCCACTGCGTGGCCATGCGCGAAGAGGCGCTGGCCGCCGGCGAAGCGGTGGCGCAGATGCAGATGGAGCCGCGTGGCACCTTGCGCGTGACCTGCCCGGTGACCCTGGCGCAGGGCACGCTGGGTTATCTGATTCCGCGCTACCTGGCCAAGCACCCGCAGGTGAAGCTGGACATGCGCGTGACGAACCGGGTGGTGGACCTGGTGGAAGAGGGCATTGATGTTGCGTTGCGGGTGCGGCCCACCCTGGACGACAGCGGCAGCCTGGTGATCAAAAACCTGGGTGCCACAGGCGGCCAATTGCTGGCCAGCCCGGCGCAGCTGCAGCGTCAGGGTGCGCCCAGCGGGCCGGAAGACCTGGCCTGGCTCGACACCATCGCCATGTCCGCTGCCGACGGGCGCAGCAGCTGGACGCTGTTGGGCCCCGAGGGCCAGGAATTTGTGCTTCAGCACCAGCCGCGTTTTGTGGCTGACGATTTGTTGACCTTGAAGCTGGCGGTGATGGCGGGCACGGGTATCAGCTTTTTGCCGGACACCATGAGCCAGGCCGAACTGCAAGCCCAGTTGCTGGTGCCGGTGTTGCCGGGCTGGGGGATCCCGCCGGGCATGGTGCACGCGGTGTTTCCGTCACGCCGCGGTCAGGTGCCGTCGGTGCGAAGCTTTCTGGATTTCCTGGGGGCGCACATGCAGGGCGACCGGCTGGTTTAGCTGTTTTTAGACGTCGCTCTTGTTTTGATAGCTTCTTGCGCCCGTATTGATCGGGCTGGAGGCACTTTTGATGCTTGATCGTCGAGAAAATCAGAGGCCGGCGATGCGTTTGGAAATGTCGGCCTGGCCTTCGTAAACCAGTACTTTTGCGTATCCAGTATTTCTTGCATTTTCTCGTTCCTCCATGGCCAGACCAGCTTGAACAGGCCAAGACGGGCAAATCATGTGGCCGCGTCGCGGGTGGGCGCGGCACCGGTTTTGTTACGTAACGGGCGAGCCGGCAAGAGCTGTTGCCGTGCTTTTCAAGCCTTGGTGTTGGGTTTGCAAATCTTTATATTCGTTTATGGAGATAAATTAAGAGCGATATATTCTTTTGAGTTTTAGCCTTTGCTCTCCACAATGATTGTCATGGTGCTTTTTGTAGCACCGGCAACCCATCAGGAGCACATCATGGCGACTCTCAGACTTGGCGACACTGCCCCCGATTTCACACAGGAATCCACCGCAGGCACTATCTCTTTTCACGAATGGGCTGGCGATTCATGGGTGGTGTTGTTCTCCCATCCGGCGGATTTCACCCCGGTGTGCACCACGGAACTTGGCAAAACCGCCGCCCTGAGCGGTGAATTTGCCAAACGCGGTGTCAAACCCATCGCCGTCAGCGTGGACCCGCTGGACTCACACCAGCAATGGGTGAGCGATATCAACGACACGCAAAACACCACGGTGAACTTCCCCATCCTGGCCGATGCCGACAAAACCGTGGCCAACCTCTACGACATGATTCACCCGAAGGCGCTGACCAACGCCACCGTGCGCAGCGTGTTCATCATCGACCCGAAAAAGGTCATACGCACCACCTTCACCTATCCCGCCAGCACTGGCCGCAACTTCGACGAAATCCTGCGTGTGATTGACTCGCTGCAACTGACCGACAGCCACAAGGTGGCGACACCGGCCAACTGGAAAGACGGCGACGACGTGGTGATCGTGCCCAGCATCCAGGACCCGGCCGAACTGGCCCAGCGCTTCCCCAAAGGCTTTACAGCCGTACGGCCCTACCTGCGCATCACGCCGCAGCCTAACAAGTAAGCGCTTAAAGATCGGCCTCACCGCGTGCGTTTCATCATTGTTCCCGGCTGGCGCGACTCCGGCCCCGGCCACTGGCAAAGCCTGTGGGCCGAGCGCCTGGACGATGCCGTGCGGGTGCAGCAGGACGACTGGATCACACCTTCGCGTCCGGCCTGGGTGGCCTCGCTGGCCCGCACCATCCTGCTGCAACAGGAACCGGTGGTTATCGTGGCGCACAGCCTGGGCTGTATTGCCACGGCGCATTTGCCGGTCGAGGTGGCGGCCCGTATCCACGGGGCCTTGCTGGTGGCACCGGCCGATCCGGAGCGGCGCGCCATCCTGAGCGACTTTGCACCCGTGCCTTACCAGAAGCTGCCTTACCGCAGCGTGCTGGTGGCCAGCAGCAACGACCCGTATTGCCCGGTACGCCTGGCCGGGGCTTATGCCCGGGCCTGGGGCAGTGAATTTGTTCGTATCCAGGACGGGGGCCACATCAACATCGAGTCGGGCCATGGCGAATGGCCGCTGGGCGCGGCCCTGCTGCAATCGCTGGCCGGTGATGCACCTGTGGCCTCGCGCCTGCATGTATCGCTTTCTTCCTCTTCTTTTCCTCCTACTTCCTCTGCTTCTCTGGAAACTGTATGACCTCCAAAATCAAACTCGCTTTTGCATCCATCGTGCTGGCCACCGGTGGCCTGGCTTCGGCCCAGACCTTGCTCAACGGCTCTTATGACGTGGCGCGCGAGTTCTACAAGGACTACAACGCGGCTTTTATTGCCAACTACAAAAAGACCACCGGCAAAGATATCAAGGTGGACCAGTCCCACGCCGGCTCCAGCGCCGTGGCGCGGTCCGTGGCCGACGGCCTGGACGCCGACGTCGTGACCATGAACACCACGACCGACATCGAGTTCCTGGCCGACAAGGGCCTGGTGGCCAAAGACTGGGCCAAACGGTTCCCGAATGACGCCTCGCCCACCACCTCGACCATGTTGTTCCTGGTGCGCAACGGCAACCCCAAAGGCATCAAGGACTGGAACGACCTGATCAAGCCCGGTGTGCAGGTGATTGTGGTCAACCCCAAAACCGGCGGCAACGGCCGTTATGCCTACCTGGGCGCCTGGGGCTCGGTGCGCAAGAACGGCGGCACCGATGCGCAGGCCGCCGAGTTTGTCAGCAAGCTCTACAAAAACGTGCCGGTGCTGGCCAAGGGCGGGCGTGACGCCACCGCCACCTTCCTGCAGCGCAACATTGGCGATGTGTTGATCACCTTTGAATCCGAAGTCTTGTCCATCAACCGCGAGTTTGGCGAAGGCAAGGTCGACGCAATTTACCCGTCCGTCAGCATCGTGGCGGAAAACCCGGTGGCTGTGGTCGAGCGCACCGTGGCCAAAAAAGGCACGGGCGAGCTCGCCAAGGCTTACCTGAACTACCTTTATTCGGATGAAGGCCAGGAGATTGCCGCCAAACATGCGCTGCGCCCACGTTCGCAAGCCATCCTGAAAAAATACGCCAACATCTTCAAGCCTTTGCAACTGTTCACGGTCAAGGACTATTTCGGTTCCTTGAGCGAAGCGCAAAAAGTCCACTTCAATGATGGTGGCCTGTTCGACAAGATCTACACCGTCAAATAAGTCCATGACTGCCGCGACCCTTTCTGCGGCGCCGCCCCCGGCGCTGCCGGCCCGGCGTGCCGCCAAAAAAGTCCTGCCGGGTTTCGGCCTGACCTTGGGCTACACGCTGTTTTACCTCAGCATCATCGTGCTGATTCCGCTGTCGGCGTTGTTGTTCAAGACCTTCTCGCTGAGCTGGGAGCAGTTCATCGCGGCGGTGACGTCGCCGCGTGTCATGGCTTCTTACCGCCTGACTTTCGGCGCCTCGCTGATTGCGGCGCTGGTGAACCTGGTGTTTGGTTTGCTGGTGGCCTGGGTGCTGGTGCGCTACAAGTTTCCCGGCAAAAAAATCGTCGATGCGCTGGTCGATTTGCCTTTCGCCCTGCCGACCGCCGTGGCCGGCATTTCGCTGACCGCCATCCTGGCCGGCAATGGCTGGATAGGCCAATACCTGGAGCCGCTGGGCATCAAGCTGGCCTTCACGCCGGCGGGCGTGGTGATTGCGCTGATTTTTATCGGCCTGCCGTTTGTGGTGCGCACGGTGCAGCCGGTGCTCGAAGACGCCGAAAAAGAGCTTGAAGAGGCCGCCACCTCGCTGGGCGCAACACGCTTGCAGATTTTCACCAAGGTGATTCTTCCGCACATCGCCCCGGCCTTGCTGACTGGTTTTGCCATGGCGTTTGCACGCGCGATTGGTGAATACGGCTCGGTGATTTTCATCGCCGGCAACATGCCCATGATTTCCGAAATCACGCCGCTGATCATCATCGGCAAGTTGGAGCAATACGACTACGCCGGGGCCACGGCCGTGGCGGTGGTGATGCTGGTGATTTCTTTTGTGCTGCTGCTGGTCATCAATGCGCTGCAAGCCTGGCAGCGCCGCAACACAGGGGCGCCAGCATGAGCGCGGCTTCACGCACCAACGTCGCTGGCGCTAGGGCCGGCACCACCGAAGCGCCATGGGTCAGGTACACCCTGATCGGTATCGCGCTGGTCTTTCTGTTTCTCTTCCTGGTGTTGCCGCTGGCCGCCGTGTTCACCGAAGCCTTGCGCAAGGGATTCGGCGCCTACCTGGCCGCACTCAAAGAGCCCGACGCCTGGTCGGCGATCGAGCTGACCTTGATTGCCGCCGCGATTGCCGTGCCGCTCAACCTTGTGTTTGGCGTGTCCGCCGCCTGGGCGATTGCCAAGTACGAGTTTCGCGGCAAGTCGTTTTTGACGACCCTGGTGGACCTGCCGTTTTCAGTGTCGCCGGTGGTCGCCGGCCTGATGTATGTGCTGGTCTTTGGCGCCCAGGGCTGGTTCGGCCCCTGGCTGCAGGCACATGACGTCAAGGTGATTTTTGCGGTGCCGGGCATTGTGCTGGCCACGGTGTTTGTGACTTTTCCCTTCATCGCCCGCGAGTTGATCCCGCTGATGCAGGCCCAGGGCAGCGACGAAGAGCAGGCCGCCATCGTGCTGGGCGCCACCGGCTGGCAGACCTTCTGGCATGTGACCCTGCCCAACATCAAGTGGGCCCTGGTTTACGGTGTGATTCTGACCAATGCACGCGCCATGGGTGAGTTTGGCGCGGTGTCGGTGGTGTCCGGCCACATCCGCGGGCAGACCAACACTTTGCCCTTGCACGTGGAAATTTTGTACAACGAATACCAGTCGGTCGCCGCATTTGCCGTGGCCTCGCTGCTGGCGCTGCTGGCGCTGGTCACGCTGCTGATCAAGTCGGTGGCCGAGTGGCGCGCCGAGCAGGAGCAAAAAGCCGCGGCCGAGTTGCCGCCCGAGCGGCCTCCCACACCCGTCGCACCGCTTGGTGCGCTGTGATTGAGCAGAAACGAGATTCCCATGAGTATTGAAATTCGCAACGTCAGCAAACATTTCGGCAACTTCCAGGCGCTGGGTGACGTGAGCCTGGACATCGCGTCGGGTGAACTGGTCGCCTTGCTCGGCCCCTCGGGCTGCGGCAAGACCACCTTGCTGCGCATCATTGCGGGGCTGGAAACGGCCGACCAGGGCAGCATTTTATTCAGCGGCGAAGACACGACCGACGTGCACGTGCGCGAGCGCCAGGTCGGTTTTGTGTTCCAGCATTACGCGCTGTTTCGCCACATGACGGTGTTTGAAAACGTCGCCTTTGGCCTGCGTGTCAAGCCGCGCGGTATGCGCCCCAGCGACGCCGACATCAAGAAAAAAGTGCACGAGCTGCTGAGCCTGGTGCAGCTCGACTGGCTGGCCGACCGTTTTCCGTCACAGCTTTCCGGTGGCCAGCGCCAGCGTATTGCGCTGGCACGTGCGCTGGCAGTCGAGCCCAAGGTGCTGCTGCTCGACGAGCCCTTTGGTGCCCTCGACGCCAAGGTGCGCAAAGAGCTGCGCCGCTGGCTGCGCCGCCTGCACGATGACCTGCATGTCACCAGTATTTTTGTGACCCACGACCAGGAAGAAGCCCTGGAAGTGGCCGACCGCGTGGTGCTGATGAACCAGGGTCAGGTCGAGCAGATCGGCTCACCGCAGCAGGTCTGGGACCACCCGGCCAGCCCGTTTGTGTATGGCTTTTTGGGCGACGTGAACCTGTTCCACGGCCGCGCGCACGAAGGCCAGATTCAGCTCGAAGGCATGCGGCTGGATTCACCCGAGCACAGCGGCGCGCAAAACGCCAAGGCCTTTGCCTATGTGCGCCCACACGACTTCGACGTGCAGCGTTATACGCCTGGCGCCGAGGGCATTGCCGCGCAGCTCAGCCGCGCGATTGTGATCGGCCCCATCGCCCGGCTGGAGCTGCTGCCGTCTGAAGAAAGCCAGCAAGCCGACCCACTGATCGAAGCGCAGATTCCCTCGCAGCAATACCGCGACATGGGGCTGCGCGAGGGCGATCTTCTGGTGTTGACACCGCGCAAGGCGCGGGTGTTTGTGGAGGAGGGGGCGGGGATTTGATTTCCCTGGCTCGCAACCTGCGGTAGCGTGCTGGCGGTACTGAGTCCGGGTAAGGTGCCCTCCGCAACTGCCCACAAGAAATCTGGAATGCTACAACGCTTCAAACGCTAAGCGCCATATCTTTCTTCTAACTTCCTGTGGCAGATCCGCGTGAGCCTGAATCCATCGCTCATCGTCACCGCGCATCGAATTTTGTTTGTATGCCGACATTGTTATTGAATCTACCGGTCCTTTTGGTAGTTGCCGTTTAGGACGAAATATGCTGACCTCGATCGGAGTGAATCCTGGTTGTTCATGATCCGAAATAAGATCAAGTGAAACCCAGCCCCCAATATTGAAACGCTGAGGTTGGTCACGTATTACGGTGATCTCCAGCCACTGTTCTGGTGGGAATGAGCCGTCCTCTGCTGACCGGAGCATGACTCCGTCGGGCCGTAATTTGCACGCGTAGTCCGTGGTGCGCAGGAAATACCATGTGGCGTCTACAAGTTCCCGTGTTCGTTCTGCACTCGGCGGTGGAGCGTCGTTGTGTTCAATGTTGTTTCTAAGGTCAAACAATTGCTTGATGAGGAATGGCCGAGCAAGCCCTACTTCTTCGAGCCTTTCGAGAGATCCAACGGACTTCGGGAACATGCCCTGGAACTCATAGAGATCCTCGAGGTGCTGCAAGCGACTGTTTATTGCACGCTTCAGGCTAAGAATTGAGTCGGCAACTGAGAATTCTGATTCGCTTTTTGAGAGTACGTTCTCGCTGTGAGAAAGGATTGCGTGAGGACGCCGTACTCGTTCGGGATCACTTCGAATTCCGGACGAAACGTCGGGTTCCCAATCGAGCACAGCCGGTGATATCCACTTGCGCATGAGCGAACTCTTGTGTCTCTGGCTAACGCGGTATGGGCCGTAAACCGGCGGGATAACATGGTTGAATGCTCATTTTCGAATTTCCCTTTGCTTTTGTAGTCCCTTGACTTATATCAGTGTTCTCGGGCTTGGCCATGAGGCGGCTCTTCGACGCCCCTCCCAAACTGGTACTGTATCCACTACGTACCGAGAGCCGTACAGCCGAAAAATCGTCAATGAGTTCTCACTCGCGGAACTTATCCCGGCCAAACCCCACGAACCATCGGACAATTCGTACATCGATCAAAAAGGAACGTGATGTTTTTAAAGTATTTCGAAGCGGCACCGCGCCGCGTGCTGGCGCTGGTGGCTGTGGCCTGTGTGGCCATGCTGGCTTTTGGCCTCTATTTGCAGCATGTGGTGGGCCTGGAGCCTTGTCCCATGTGTATCGTGCAGCGTTATGCCTTGATCGTGGTGGCGTTGGTGTCTGGCCTGACGGCGTTCTCCTATAAAAAGGGCTTGCTCATCACCGGTTCTTTCGTGACGCTGCTGGTGGCCGGTTTTGGCGCTTTTGTTGCCGCGCGCCAGAGTTTTTTGCAGTGGTACCCGCCTGAAATCTCTTCTTGCGGCCGTGACTTCTACGGCATGATCGAGACCTTTCCGCTCAAGCGCGCGATTCCCATGATCTTCAAGGGCAGCGGTGACTGCGCCGCGATCGACTGGACGTTTCTGGGTGGCTCGATTGCCAACTGGTCCTTTGTCTGTTTTGTGGCGATTGGGCTGGTCATGCTGACGCTGATGTTGCGGCAAGCCCGCAAGCGCTAAAGCAGCGGCGACTTCGTCGATACTGCCGGGAGACCGGCTTGCGGGCCACCGCCCCAGCCATGCCGGGCATAAAAACGAATAACACCGCATGACCTACCTGCTTGTCCTCACCGTTGGCCTGATCGCGGGCACCATCAGCGGCATTGTTGGTTTTGGCTCCAGCATCATGCTGATGCCGGTGCTGGTGATTGCCTTTGGCCCGCGCGAGGCAGTGCCCATCATGGCGGTGGCGGCGATCATGGCCAATGTCTCGCGGGTGGCGGTCTGGTGGCGCGAGGTGGACTGGCGCGTGGTGGGCGCTTATGCGCTGACCGGCATTCCCGCCGCCGCCCTGGGCGCCCGCACGTTGCTGGTGTTGCCGCCGCGTATCGTGGAGGCGGTGCTGGCGGTGTTTTTTATCGCCATGATCCCGCTGCGCCGCTGGCTGGCCGCGCGCAACTTCAGGCTCAAGCTCTGGCATTTTGCGGTGGTGGGTGCGGTGATTGGCTTCCTGACCGGCATTGTGGTGTCCACCGGGCCGGTCAATGCGCCGTTTTTCCTGGCTTATGGGCTGGTGAAGGGCGCGTTCCTGGGGACCGAGGCGATGGCTTCGCTCGTCGTTTATGTCAGCAAAAGCCTGGTTTTCCGCAGTTATGGCGCCTTGCCGCTGGAGGCGATCGTCCAGGGCCTGATCATTGGTTGCTCGCTGACGGCGGGCTCTTTTATCGCCAAGCGGTTTGTGCTCAGCCTGGACCCTGAAAAATTCCGTTTGCTGATGGACGCCTTGCTGCTGGCTTCGGGCCTGACCATGTTGTGGACGGCGTTGCGCTAAGACACACCGGGTCCGGCGTGCCACGTCTGCGCCGTTGCAAGGGGTATTGGCCCCGCAGCTTGAATCCAGTAATATACTGTATATAAATACAGTTATTTGATTCAGCTTGCGCCCCATGTTTTCCCCGACTTTTGCCCGCCGCGTCTTGCCGGACTTCGTCCACACCCAGGTGTGGCGCGCCGGCGAGCTGGGCAGCGCCAGCCTGCAGACCATTCCCACGGGTTATGCCGCGCTGAACGCGGTCTTGCCCGGTGGCGGCTGGCCGCAGGGCGCGCTGGTCGAAGTGCTTCAGCCACAGGCGGGCCAGCAGGAATGGGGTTTGATCGCGCCGACACTGGCCGCCCTCCAGGCGCAGGCGCCCGCAAAATGGCTGGTGCTGGTGGGTGCGCCTTACCTGCCTTTTGGCCCGGCGCTGGGTGCGCGCCAGCTCAATATGCAGCGCCTGTTGGGTGTGCAGGGCAGGGACGCGCCGACCTTGCTCTGGGCCACACGCGAGGCTTTGCAATGCGCCGACGTGGCCGCCGTGCTGGCCTGGCTGCCGGATGTGCGCAGCGCCCATTTGCGCCGTCTGCAGATTGCCGCGCATGCGCACCACAAATTGCTGTTTGCCTTCCGGACGCCGCGTGCGCAGCACGAGTCTTCGCCCGCGCCGCTGCGCCTGCTGCTGGAGGGCACGGTCAACGAGGCCGGCAATTTGCGGGTCCATGTGCTCAAACGCCGTGGCCCGCCGCTGGCCGCACCGGTGTTGCTGGACACGCGGCCGGCCCGGCTGTCGGCGTTGCTGGCCGCCAGCCGCGAGCGCACACGCCGTCAGCGCGAAGAGTTGGCGCCCGTGTGGCTGCCATCGTTTTCTGCCACGTCCTTGCCAAGTCCCGCCCATGCGTTGCTGGATCGCATTACACACCTCGATCACCACTGAGCCGGCACAAGCCATACAGCCCGTGATGTGGGACGCCGCCGCCGTGCAGCAGGCGGTGGCCAGCATCGCGCTGGGCTGGACGCCGCGTGTGGCGCTGGTGGACGAAGCCGTGTTGCTGGACGTGACCGGCAGCCTGCGCCTGTTTGGCGGCCTGGCGCGGTTGATGCACTTGCTGGAGCAGTGCTTGCTTGATTTTTTTGAGTCAAATAGGGTTCTAGCCCATATCGATCGGGCGCAAGGCGCTACTTCTTTGATAGCGTTGGGGCGGCTGCGCCAGTCAAGTAGTCAGGGCGGCGCAAGCCGGCCACGTGTGGCGGACCTGCCCATGCACACACTCACGGCCGCGCGCCCGCACCTGGGCGTGCTGGAGCGTATAGGTTGCCGCACCTGGGATGACTTGTTGCGCCTGCCGCGTGACGGTGTGGCCAGGCGCTTTGGCGCCGAGCTGCTCGACGCGCTGGACCGCGCCCGCGGCAGCGGGCCCGACGACTACCCCTGGCAGGTATTGCCCGAACAGTTTGAAGACAAGCTCGAACTGAATGCCTTCGTCAGCCACGGGCCGGCGCTGATGGCCGGTGTTGAGCGCCTGCTGCTCAAGCTGCAGGCCTGGCTGCTGGGCCGACAAAGCGGGCTGAGCGCGCTCAGGCTGAGCTGGCACCTGGACAAACGACGCGATGTGGCGCCCACCGGCGAGCTGGAGATTCGCACCGCCCAGCCCGCGCAGGACTTGCGCCACGTGGCGCGCCTGATCGCCGAGCACCTGGCGCAGCAAAAGTTGCCGGCGCCCGTGCATTCCCTGAGCTTGCAATCGCTGGTGACCGAACGCCTGACCGATGCAGCGGCCGCCACCGGCAGCCTGCTGGCGCAGGAGCGCAAGCAGGGCGATAGCGCGGTGGAGCTGATCGAGCGGCTGAGTGCGCGCCTGGGCGAGGCGCAGGTGTTGACCTGGCAAGCCGCCGCCGATCACCGGCCCGAGCAGATGCAGCGCTGGGTGCCGGCCCAAGGTGCTATGGATTCAATAGCTGCTTGCGCCCGTCCTATCAGGGTCAGAGGCCTAAAAAGCTTGAGAAAAGAGGATGCGCCCAAAACCGAGGCCTTGTACCCGAGCTGGCTCTTGTCCGAACCGCTTCGGCTGCAGGCATTGCGTGACAGCCCGGTGTACCAGGGCCCGCTGGTGCGCCTGGCCGGGCCGCAGCGGCTGGAAGCCAGCGGCTGGCTGATGGCCAACGATGTGGAGGGCGCACGTGGCAAGCCACCGGCCATACGCGACTACTTCATCTACCGCAGCCAGCAGGGCAGCCTGCTGTGGATTTACAGCGAACGCCTGGCCGTGGGCGCACCCGCGGCCGAGCCGCCGCAGGCCTGGTCACATGCCTGGTATTTACACGGTTTTTTTGCCTAAGCCGTGTATGTCCGCCTACCCGCTCCCCGACTACGCCGAGTTGCATGCGCTGAGCAACTTCAGCTTCCAGCGCGGCGCGTCCCATGCGCAGGAGCTGGCCGAGCGGGCTTTTAGGCTGGGCTACAAGGCGCTGGCCATCACCGACGAATGTTCGGTGGCCGGCGTGGTGCGGGCGCATGTCGCAGCCAAAGAGTTGGGCTTGAAGCTGCTGCCGGGCGCTGAATTTTTGGTACAGGGCGACTGCGCTTTCCGCATCGTCGTGTTGCCGCACAACGCCACGGGTTGGGGCAATTTGTGCGAGTTCATCAGTATCGCCAAACAGGCGGGGGATGCCATAGAGAAGGGCAGCTACCGCGTGGCGCTGGGTGAGACCGATTTCGCCACGCTGGCAGATTGTGAAGTTTTGCTCTCGCCCTTGTCAGGCGCTATCAATACAGAAGCTATCGGCGCTCATTCTGCCTGGGCTACAGGCCTTTTTGGCTTGAATGCCTGGCTCGCCGTTGAATTGCTGCAGGGCCTGGACGATGCGCTACGTCTGCAGCAGTTGCAGGACGTGGCGCAACGCACTGGCATCCGGCTGGTGGCTGCTGGCAAGGTGTTGATGCACAAACGTTCACGCAAGCCTTTGCATGACGTGATGACGGCCATCCAGTTGGGCCGGACCGTGCATGACTGCGGTTTTGCGTTGCAGGCCAATGCCGAAGCGCATTTGCGGCCACGCATGCGGCTGGCTGACATTTACCCGGCGGCGCTGTTGCGTGCCACGCTGGAGGTGGCGGCGCGCTGCAACTTCAATCTGGACGAGATTCGCGAGCTCTACCGTTACCCGGTCGAGGACATGGTTCCTAATGCAGAAACACCGGCGAAATGTTTACGGCGCCTGGTGGCGCAAGGTGCAAAGACGCGTTATCCGGGCGGTGTTGACCCTGGCATCCAAGCCCAGATCAACAAGGAGCTGGCCCTGATTGAAGAGCTGGGCTACGAGATGTTTTTTATCACCGTCTACGACATCGTGCGGTTTGCCACCGAGCAGAAAATTCTTTGCCAGGGGCGCGGCTCGGCGGCCAATTCGGTGGTTTGTTATTGCCTGGGTGTGACCGCCGTCAATCCGGCTGAGAGCGCTTTGCTGTTTGAGCGTTTTATCAGCCGCGAGCGCAGCGAACCGCCCGACATCGACGTGGACTTTGAACACCAGCGGCGCGAGGAAGTGATCCAGTACATCTACGGCAAATACGGCCACGACCGCGCCGCGATTGCGGCTACCGTCATCAGTTACCGGCCGCGCAGCGCGATCCGGGATGTGGGCAAGGCGCTGGCGATCGACCCTGAACTGATAGACCGGTTTGCCAAGGAACATTTCTGGTTTGACGGCAGCGAGGCGCTCCAGCAAAAACTGGAAGAGGCCGGTTTGCAGGGGCAAACCGGGCCGGTCTTGCAATGGCTGGCGCTGGCAGCACAACTGATTGGTTTCCCGCGCCATTTGAGCCAGCACGTGGGCGGCTTTGTGCTGACGCAGGGCAAACTCACGCGGCTGGTGCCGGTGCAGCCGGCCTCCATGGAGGCGCGCCGCATCATCCAGTGGGACAAGGACGACCTGGACGCCATGGGCCTGCTCAAGGTCGATGTGCTGGCGCTGGGCATGTTGTCGGCCATCAAACGTTGCCTGCAGCTGGTGAACCAGACGCGGGGCGGCGAGCTGGCCATGCACACGATTCCGCTGGCGGACGAGCCCACCTACGACATGATTTGCGAGGCCGACACCGTGGGCGTGTTCCAGATCGAAAGCCGGGCGCAGATGTCCATGTTGCCGCGCCTCAAGCCGCGCAACTATTACGACCTGGTGGTCGAAGTCGCCATCGTGCGGCCCGGGCCGATTCAGGGCGGCATGGTGCACCCCTACCTGAAAGCCCGCGAGATCAAACGCCTGGGCGGTGAATTCAAACCCGAGTACCCGGCGCTCAATTCAGCGCTGGAGCGCACGCTGGGCATCCCGATTTTTCAGGAGCAGGTGATGCAAATTGCCATGATTGCGGCCGACTTCACACCTGGCGAGGCCGACGATTTGCGCCGCTCCATGGCAGCCTGGAAACGCAAGGGCGGGGTGGAGCGTTTTCATGGCCGGCTGGTCAACGCCATGATCAAGAACAAGTACAGCGCTGAATTTTCAGAACGCATCTTCAAGCAGATCTTGGGCTTTGGCGATTACGGTTTCCCTGAAAGCCACGCCGCCAGTTTTGCCAAGCTGGTCTACGTGAGCTGCTGGCTCAAGTGCCATGAGCCGGCGTGTTTCCTGGCGGCCTTGGTCAACTCCCAGCCCATGGGTTTTTATTCGCCTTCGCAACTGGTGCAGGACGCACGCAAACATGGCGTCGAGGTGCGGGCGGTGGATGTTTTGCACAGCGCCTGGGACTGCACGCTGGAACCTGCGAAGCCAGCGGCTGTGTTGCCGCGTTATCCGGCCATCCATACGGATCAGCCTGCGGTCCGCCTGGGCCTGCGTCTGGTGACCGGCTTGTCTGAGGCTGCGGCCACACGCTTGATGGACGCACGTGCCCAAGCGCCTTTCACCTCCACCGAAGACCTGGTGTCACGTGCACAACTGGGCATGCAGGAAATCAACGCCCTGGCCGCTGCCGACGCACTCTTGCCACTGGCCGGCCACAGGCGCCAGCAGGTCTGGGAGGCCGCGGCCATCCAGCCCGCGCCCTGGCTGCTCAAGGCCGTGCCCACGTATGAAACTGCGCTGGAGTTGCCGGACACGCCTGAAGGCGAAAACATCTTGTTCGACTACAAAGCCACCGGCCTGACGCTGCGACGCCACCCGCTGGCCTTGCTGCGGCCGCGCCTGGCCAGCCAAGGGCTGCTCAGCGCGGGCGAGTTGAATGCATTGCCGGATGGTCAGGAGGTCGCCGCCTGCGGCATCGTCACCGTGCGCCAGCAGCCGCAGACCGCCAAAGGCACGATTTTTATCACCCTTGAAGACGAAACCGGCCCGGTCAATGTGATTGTCTGGAAGTCGCTGCGTGAAGTGCAGCGCGCCGAAGTGTTGCATGCGCGCCTGCTGGCGGTGTACGGTATCTGGCAACGCAGCGAGGAAAGCGGCACGGCCCCAGGTTATGGCGCAGTGCGCAACCTGGTGGCGCAGCGGCTGGAAGACCTGACACCGCTGCTGGGCCGGCTGGGTACGTCGAGCCGGGACTTTCATTAACGGCGCCCCAGGCGCCGCCTCACTATACTCAGCGACTGATGCAGGACCACGCCCGGTAATGCCCACAAGCAACCCGCCGGGAGTTCCGTGATGACCTTTGAGAAAAAACCGCAACCCCCGACCTTGATCCCGCCCAATCCTTTGGCGAACCAGTTGCTGGCCGCGCTGCCGGAGGCCGAGTGGCAACGCTGGCTGCCCCAGCTGGAATGGGTGGACATGCCGCTGGGCCATGTGTTGTACGAGTCGGGCAGCACGCTCCAACATGTGTATTTTCCGATCACGGCCATTGTGTCGCTGCTGTATGTGATGGAGAACGGCGCCTCGGCTGAAATTGCCGTGGTCGGCAACGAGGGACTGGTCGGCGTGTCCCTGTTCATGGGCGGCGGCTCCACCCCCAGCCGTGCGGTGGTGCAAAGTGCCGGCGAAGGCTTTCGCCTGAAAGCGGCCGTGATGAAAGAAGCGTTTGACAGAGCCGGCCCGGTGTTGCCCTTGCTGCTGCGTTACACCCAGGCCCTGATCACGCAAATGGCGCAGACCGCCGTCTGCAACCGTCACCATTCGCTGGACCAGCAGTTGTGCCGCTGGCTGCTGCTCAGACTGGACCGTTTGAGCAGCCATGAACTGGTGATGACACAGGAGCTGATCGCCAACATGCTGGGCGTACGCCGCGAGGGCGTGAACGAAGCCGCGCTCAAGTTGCAGAATGCCGGGCTGATTCGTTACGCGCGCGGCCACATATCGGTGCTGGACCGGCCTGGCCTGGAGAAGCGGACCTGCGAGTGTTACGCGGTGGTTAAAAAAGAATACGACAGGTTGCTGCCGGGCAAGGCCGCCACCTGATCAAGCAGCGTCCAGCTGGATCGCGTGTTCCAGCAGTTTGCTGTAGTTTTCCA
Source organism: Polaromonas potterensis (assembly GCF_033446725.1). NCBI lineage: Bacteria > Pseudomonadati > Pseudomonadota > Betaproteobacteria > Burkholderiales > Comamonadaceae > Polaromonas > Polaromonas potterensis. The sequence goes on from NZ_JAWQLX010000010.1 coordinate 82,700, forward strand.
GTTTTTTGTACAGCAGCCGCACCTCCAGCATGTTGTGGATGCGTGTCTTGACTTCCACCAGGTCAAACGGTTTGCTGATGAAGTCCTTGGCGCCGGCCTGCAGGGCCCGCAACTTGTGCCCGGGCTCTGCCGTCAGCACGATGACGGGCAGGTAACGATCGGTGGTGTTTTCTTTCAACGCCTCCATCACCTGGAAACCGTCCATGACGGGCATTTTCAGGTCCAGCAAAATCAGGTCGTAAGGATTCGCCGCATGCAGCGCGCAGACCTCCTGCGGGTTCATGGTGGAACTGACCTGGGTGTAGCCGGTTTCACTGAGCAGTTGCTCCAGCAATTGCACGTTGACGATCTGGTCGTCAACCACAAGAATGCGGGCGTTGAGAATGGCAAACTCTTCAATCATGCGGTTTTTTCCTTCTTCGCCTGGCTGGCGGCGGCGCTTGTGGTCATCGCAAGTTTCAGTGCGGCATCCAGCGTATCCATGAATTCGTTGATCTTGATGGGTTTGGTGAGGTAACGAAAAAAGCCTGCTTCCAGGCCTTTTTCGATGTCGCGCGGCATGGCATTGGCGCTCAAGGCCACCACCGGAATATGCGCGGTCAGCGGGTCGTCGGACAGGATTTTCAGGGCCCGGATGCCGCTGATGCCGGGCAGGTTGATATCCATCAGGATGAAATCCGGGAGCGACGCTTTGGCAATGGCGATGCCGCTGGTGCCGTCCCGCGCGGACAGCAGGCGCAAGTCAGGCCGCCTGGCCATCAGGTCTTCCACCAGCATGAGGTTGGCCGGGTTGTCTTCGACATAGAGCACGGTGTGCATCTGCGCAAGCGCCGGCGCCTTGGGTGCGAGCGCCAGGTCCATCAGCTCGGCGGCATGCTGGCGTTCGACCGTGGTGTTCATTTCGATCCAGAACATGCTGCCTTGGCCGACCACACTTTCCACGCCGATCACGCCGCCCATGAGCTCGACCAGTCGTTTGGTCATGACCAGGCCAATGCCTGTGCCCTGTTCGGCGCTGGCGGCTTGCCCCAGGCGGTTGAAGGGCTGGAAGAGCTGGTCTATTTTCTCGGGGCCCAGGCCTTCGCCGGTGTCTTCAACGCAGATGCGTATGCGCTGCGGCTCGATGTCCACACATTTCAGGGCCACCGAGCCGTGTTCGGTGTTGTATTTGATGGCGTTGGAAAGCAGGTTGATCAACACCTGCTTGAGCCGCGTGCGGTCGGCCATGACGACGCGGGGCAGGTCGAAGTGGGGGAAGGTCACGCTGATGCCGCGTTTGTCGGCCTGCGATTCGATCATGGTTTCGCATTCGCGCATGACCTCGGCGAGCGAGACCGGCTCCAGCGACAAGGACAGCTTGCCGGACTCGATCAGCGCCAAGTCCAGAATTTCGTTGATGAGGTCCAGTAAATACCAACCGGCCTGAAGAATCTGGTCCACGCTGCGCTTTTGCGAGGGGGTGGGTTGCGGCGTGCCGGATTCAATCAGTTGCGCAAAGCCGAGGATGGCGCTGAGCGGTGTGCGCAACTCGTGGCTCATGCTGGACAAAAAGTCTGACTTGGCGAGGTTGGCTTTTTCGGCCACCGCCATGGCGTCTTTCAAGGCCACTTCGACCTGTTTGCGGACCGAGTTGTCGGTGCCTATCAGCAGGTAACCGATGATGGTGCCATAGTCGTCACGCAGTGCGGTGATGGAAATGATGCAGGGAAAACGGCTGCCGTCCTTGCGGATGTAGGTCAGCTCGTAGATGTCTTCAATGCCGCGCGAGGCCTTGAAGGCCAGGGCTTCAAAACCCGGTGTGATCGTGGTGGCCAGTTCCAGGCTCAAGGCCTGGGCCCGCGCCATCACTTCCTGCGGGTCGTGGATGTCGCTGGGATTGATCTTGTTGACGACTTCAGCGGCCAGGTAACCCAGCATGCGTTCGGCGCCGACATTGAACAGCTGGATGATGCCTTTTTCGTCGGTCGCAATGATGGAGAAATTTTCACTGGTCAGGATCGCGGTCTGCAAGGCCCCGGTCTTGAGCAGTGCTTCCTGGCGTTTGACTTCAATGCCGTTGGCTCTAGCAATGTCGTCGAGAACGCCAGGATGGGGGAGGTTGGGCATATGGCCGCATTCTTTGAAAGGTGGGGCGATCGTGGGCGCGTTCAGGGCCAGGGCGGTCGCGGGAAGCCGCGGTCGGGCCAGGCCGGAAACCACGTCTTCGAAAAAAGACTGTTGATGCTTACAGTTATCGGGCCGGGCGTCTGTGCGTTACAGCACATAAGCCTTCACGCGGGGGAAGGGCGAACGTGGGCATGGTCCCGCCTGGCTTGTGCCAGCAGTGCGCAGACCTCCTCGTCGCTGCATTGCGGAAATTCCCGGTAATAGCGGCCCACGGCGCGAAACGGCTCGGGCATGGCGCAGCAAATCACCGCGTCGGCCTGCCCGCGCAGGGCCGCGCAGCTGTCCGCCGCACCCACCGGCACGGCCGCGGCCAGATGCCGTGGCTGCTGCTGGCGGATGGACAGCAGTGCCGCCTGCAGGGTGGCGCCCGTGGCCAGCCCGTCATCCACCACGATGAGGGTACGGTCCTGCAAGGGCTCTGCGGGGCGCTGCTGGCGGTAAAACAACTCGCGCCGCGCCAGCTCGGCCTGTTCGCGCCGGATCACGGCCTGGACGGCCTCCGGCGAGACCGCGCCTTCGGTCAGCGGGTTCATCACACACACGCCGCCGCTGGCGATGGCGCCCATGGCATATTCCTCCTGGCCGGGAAAGCCGAGTTTGCGCACCACAAAAATGTCCAGCGGCGCCTGCAGCGCCCGCGCGACCTCGCAGGCCACAGCCACGCCGCCGCGCGGCAAGGCCAGCACCAGCAAGCCGGGCTGGCCGCGGTAGTGGCCCAACAGGCGGGCCAGTTCCTGGCCGGCCTGTTGTCGGTCCCGAAACGGGAGGTGAGGACGGGTGTTGGGCATGGTGCATCGCCTTGATTTGCCATGCTTCACCCTGCGGCACCTGTTGTCTGTCAGACCGGAGCGATTTATTTGTAGGACAGCTTTTCAGGCCGAGGTTGAGGCATGAAAAGTGGCCTAAGCCCATCATGGGCGGGCGCAAGTAGCTATTAAAATAGGAGCGACTGGGCAGCTTCTTGAATATTCCCTGAGAGGGCTCCATATCTTTGTTTCCAGGCCGTCCCGCATCGGGGCGCCCCATCACCTGCAAGGCTTGTTACCCATGACCACGACCACCCGCCCCACCATGAAAATCGACTTTGTCTCCGACGTTTCCTGTCCCTGGTGCGTGATTGGCCTGAAGTCGCTGGAAGACGCCATAGCCCGGGTCGGCGACCAGGTCCAGGCCGAACTGCACTTCCAGCCCTTCGAGCTGAATCCGAACATGCCGGCCGAAGGCCAGGACATTGGGGAACACCTGGCCGAAAAATATGGCGCCAGCCCCGAACAGTCGCAAAGCAATCGCGACATGATCCGTGCGCGCGGCGAGGCCGTGGGTTTTACCTTCAGCATGGACAAACGCGGCCGTATCTACAACACCTTTGATGCGCATCGTTTGCTGCATTGGGCCGAGGAAGAGGGGCGCCAGCTGGCCCTCAAGGAGGCCTTGTTCAAGGCCTATTTCACCGACGGCGAAAACCCGGGCTCGCACGAGGTGCTGGCCCGCGTGGCCGGCGAAGTCGGGCTGAATGTGGCCCGCGCCAAGGCCATCCTGGCCTCGGATGAATATGCCGATGTGGTGCGTGAGCGCGAGCAGTTCTACCAGCGCCAAGGCATCCACTCGGTGCCGGCCATCATCATCAACGACAAACACCTGATCTCGGGCGGGCAGCCGGTCGAAGTGTTCGAGCAGGCCCTGCGCCAGATCGCCGCAGCGGGCTGAGCCCCTGCGTCCTGCTGATTCGCCGCTAGCCCCGGCGTTTCATCCCCGGCCTGCGCGCGGGCGCGGATCGGGTGTCTGCGCGACAAACACTCAGATCTCTGGCCTTCTGATAAAATACAATTTTATATATTGTAATTTTGCTGAATGTTGTCTGGAGTCAGTTCATGAAGGGCACCACCGAAACACTGGATCTGCAGGCGATGCAGCGCGCCGCCACTCAAGCCAGCGGGCTGTTGAGGGCGCTGGCCAATCCCGACCGGCTGCTCTTGCTCTGCCAGCTTGCCCAGGGTGAGCATTGTGTGAGCGAGCTGGAGGGCTTGCTGGGCATCTTGCAGCCCACCTTGTCGCAGCAGCTTGGCGTGTTGCGCCAGGAGGGCCTGGTGACGACGCGACGTGAAGGCAAGCAAATTTTCTACAGCATGGCGAGCCCGGAGGCCTTGGCGGTGATGCAAGTGCTTTACCAGCAGTTCTGCGAACCCACCTCAGGAGACAAACGATGATTGATTGGGCCCATTTCACACCCTGGTCCTCCCTGGCGGGGGGCTTGCTGATTGGCGTCGCCGCCGCCATGTTTTTGCTCCTGAATGGACGGATCGCCGGCATCAGCGGCATTCTTGGCGGGCTGTTGCGCCCCCGGGCTGGCGACATCGGATGGCGTGTGGCCTTCATAGGCGGCTTGCTGCTTGCGCCTCTGGTGTATCAACTTATCGCGCCGCTGCCGTCCGTGCGGGTTGAGGCCGATACGGCGACGCTGGTGGTGGCGGGCCTTTTGGTGGGCGTCGGCACCCGTTACGGGTCGGGCTGCACCAGTGGCCATGGTGTGTGTGGCCTGTCGCGCTTTTCATTCCGCTCCCTGGTCGCCACGGCATCGTTCATGGCGGCCGGGTTTGTGACCGTTTTTGTTGTTCGCCATTGGATGGGCTAGGGAGACAAACATGCAACTGTTGATGTCCTTGTTGGCGGGCCTGGTCTTTGGCCTTGGCCTGATTGTTTCGGGAATGAGCGATCCCTCCAAAGTGACCGGTTTTCTTGACCTGGCGGGCAACTGGGACCCGTCGCTGGCCTTTGTCATGGGCGGCGCGATTTTGGTCGGTGTGTTGGCTTTTCGTTTTGCCCGGGCGCGTCCGGCGGCGGTGCTGGGCGAGCCGATGCGGCTGCCAAGCGCGCGTCATATCGACAGGCGCCTGGTGCTGGGCGGACTGGCCTTTGGTGTCGGCTGGGGGCTGGCCGGGTATTGCCCGGGGCCGGCCTTGACGTCGCTTGCCACCGGCGGCAGCCAGCCGCTGATCTTTGTAGCGGCCATGCTGGCGGGCATGGCGATTTTCGAAATTCTGGACCGCTTGTCCCCATCCCCTGCCAGGAAAGCGGCTTAGTGGCCGTGTGGTTTTTTGTGTCGGCCGTGCCCATGGATTTTTCCGCTCGCCTGGCGTTCAGTGAAGCCTTGCCCATAGGCTGCTTGACGCCGGCCCGACGCTTGGGCGCGACGTTGGCTCGAAGGCGCTGCCGACCCCGCTTTTCTACGATGCCGAGGGACGCTTGGTCGACACCCACCTTGGCGAACTCTCAACGGCTTCGCTGGCCAGCCAGCTGGACGCCTTGCGCACACGCACGGACTGACTTGCCAGGGAGCTGCTGCGATCTTGCCAAAGAGGCGTTTCGATCAGGCGCCCGTTATTTCGGCGTGGCGATGTAGCGATCCAGCGCGCGTTTGGTCACGGCAACATCTTGGCGCCGGCCTTGCGCATTGACCACGGTGACGATGAGATCGTGGGCATTAAAAACCCGGCGCCGCATGCCATCGATCCGGGAATCGGGTCCGACGCCCGCGATATTTCTGGCGATGGCCTGTGCGGCGTTGCGCAGTTCTGCGTTGTTCAGCATGTCAATGGTGCTCGTATGAAGGTCTTTGGGGACACACGAATGCCGCCTGGCCGGACGGCGCCTGTTGATTTGCAGTTCGACGGATCTGAAACGGGAAATGCCGGCCTTTCAAGTCAAGGCGTCAATGCGCAAACTCAACCGGGTCACGTTTTTGGCAGAACGCCTGGCGTCTGCGTCGAACGTCACCCTGTCTGTTTATCGGCAGGTTTCGAAAAAAATTGAGGTCGGCGCGGGCAGGGGCTGCGCAGCTCAGTTCGCGTGCCTGACGTCGCCACCCCGTCTGAATTGACGCGGCCACTTTCCCTGATGAGCAGGACCAACCCGATGAAAGACAACGCCCGGCGTGGCGGTCCGGGATGAGATCTGGCACCCGGCCTGCGCCGCGCTCAGGGGTACAGGTTTTTCACCAGTACCTGGCTCTTGCGGTTCACGTTGTATTTACGCTTGCGGGCATCCGGCAGCCATTCCGGGTCGACCGGCACAAAACCGCGCTTGATGAACCAATGCATGGTGCGTGTGGTCAGCACAAAAATGCTTTGCAGGCCCATGGCTTTGGCGCGCTGCTCGATGCGTTTGAGGATGCGTTCACCGTCGCCCACGCTCTGGCTTTGCGGCGACACCGTCAGCGCCGCCATTTCGGCCGTTTTGGCTTCGGGATAGGGGTAAAGCGCGGCGCAGCCGAAAATGACGCCGTCGTGTTCAATCACGGTGTAGAGGCTGGCGTCGCGTTCGATCTCGGTGCGGTCGCGTTTGACCAGGGTGCCGTCTTTTTCAAACGGTTCGATCAGTTGCAAAATGCCGCCCACGTCGTCGGCCGTGGCTTCGCGCAGGCTTTCCAGCTTTTCGTCGATGACCATGGTGCCTATGCCGTCGTGCACGTAAATCTCCAGCAGCAAGGAGCCGTCCACCGCAAACGGCAGGATGTGGCTGCGCTCGACGCCGGACTTGCAGGCCTGGACGCAGTGCTGCAGGTAAAACGCGGTGTCGGTCGGCTGGGTGGCGTTGGGCAATTGCGCCAGCAGTTTTTCGGCGGCGGCCAGCGGCAGCTCGGTATCGATGGGGTTGTCTTCGCTCTCGGGCTGGTCGGGGTTGAGACGCACGCCAGGGATTTCGGTCAAGAAGATCAGCTTGTCGGCCTGCAGCTCAATCGCCACGCGGGTGGCGACTTCTTCCATGGTCAGGTTGAAGGCTTCGCCGGTCGGCGAAAAACCAAAAGGCGACAGCAGCACCATGGCGCCGAAGTCCAGCGTGCGCAAGATGCCGGCGGTGTCGACCTTGCGCACCATGCCCGAATGTTTGAAATCCACGCCGTCCACAATGCCTACCGGCCGCGCGGTGATGAAGTTGCCGGAGATGACACGCACGGTGGAGCCGGCCATCGGGGTGTTGGGCAAGCCCTGGCTGAACGCGGCTTCGATCTCGTAACGCAACTGGCCGGCGGCTTCCTGCGCGCAGTCCAGCGCGACCGAATCGGTGATACGCATGCCGTGGGAATATTTGGCTTCGTGGCCCTTGGCCGCCAGTTGTTCGTTGACCTGCGGCCTGAAGCCGTGCACCAGCACAATTTTCACGCCCATGCTCTGGATCAGCGCCAGGTCTTGCGCCAGGTGTTGCAGCTTGCCGGCCGCAATGGCTTCGCCGGCAATACCGACCACAAAGGTTTTTCCGCGGTGCAGGTGGATATACGGCGCGACCGAGCGAAACCAGGGAACAAAGGTGAAATTGAAGACGGCAGACATGGGGCGCGCTTTCGGGTTGCAGCAAGGGGGTGGAGGGCAGTGGCAGAGAGTGTAAAGGACAGCGCCGCGTAAGCGGGCCTTGCGGTTTTGTTCGGTTTTCCACCGGATAATGCGTCCACACATGGACAAATTGGCCTACGGCTTTTGGGGATGTTATTTCGGCACGGCGGCCTTGATGCTGGCGGGCTCGGCGCTGGCGTTTGCCCGCTCGTTACATCGCATTTCGCTCAACGCAGCCTTGTCGGCCGGGGCATCCAGTTTTTTTGTGTTCGCCTTCCTCGGCGGGCTGCCGATTTCCGACCAGGCCACGCTGGCGCGTTTTCTCGCGCATCTGACGCTGGGCGTGTCGGCTCTTCTGGCCTATTTGCTTTTTTCCATTCTGGGGGTGCTGGGGCGGCGCCAGACCCGGCGGCGCAGCATGTTGGCGTTGGCCTTGCTGGCCCTGGGCGGCATGGCACTGGGCTGGCTGTTACCCCCGGTGCCGGCGCTGGCGCTGAGTCTGGGCCTGGCCTGCGTACTGGCCGGGGTGGGCTTGGGCGTGGCGCTGCGCAGTGTCTACCGGGGTGACCGCTTGGCCTGGACGGCGGTCGCGGGGGTGTTTTTCATGCTGGTGGCCATCGCCGGCCTGGGCTGGATTGGGCTGGCCGACGCGCCCGTGCCCTGGCCGGTGCATGCGGTCAGCGCGCTGGCCGGAACGGCTTACCTGGTCAGCATGGCGTCGGCCTTGTGGGTGCGTTATTCCTACCTGATCGAGTTGAATCAAATCATGGCGCACGGCCCCGGTCACGACCCGGTGACCCGCATGCGTTCACACACGGAAACCGGACAGATGATGGGCGACGCCTTCAGGCGCCAGCAGGACGAACCGTCCGTGATGGGCGTGGTGGTCCTGACCCTGGGCAATTTGTACGCGCTGGAAAAATTGCATGGTGTGGCGGCGGTCAACCATGCCTTGTTTGTGTGTGCCGGCCGCTTGCGCCGCACGGCGCCCGTCCATGTCGAGATGGGGCGTTTTTCCAGCGACGGCTTTTTGCTGCTGATGCGGCATTGCAAGGACAGTGGCCAGCTGACCCGCCTGGCGCACCGGCTGGTCGCGCGCCTGTCGAAGTCGGTGGTTTTGAACACCAGCCTGGACACGGGCCGCCGCGAAAGCGCGCAAACCCGCTGGCAGGCCGACATCGGCATTGGGGTGTTGCTGGCGTCCGGCCCGAGCGCCAAAGCCTCGGACGCGCTGGCCACGGCCCGCGCCATGTCGCGCACCGCCATGAGTTATGCCAGCCGGGTGGCCTGGTTTGACCCCGCCAGCAGCGAGGCCGTCGAATTGCCGGCGTCGCCTGCCCCCTGAGCCACGGCTTTTGCGGCTGAAGCGCCAGAGCCGCTGCGCAGCCCCGATAATGGAAGGTTTTGAAACCCCCATCCGTGTCGTCGCCCCCTTTGTCCACCTCCTTGCGCATCGAATTCCCTGAGTCCTTGCCCGTTTCGGGCAAACGTGAGGAAATCACGGCCGCCATGCTGGCGCACCAGGTCGTCATCGTTTGTGGCGAAACCGGCTCGGGCAAAACCACACAACTGCCCAAAATCGCCCTGGCCATGGGGCGCGGCAAGCTCAACTACCCGGCGGGCCAGCCGGCCAAACTGATTGGCCACACCCAGCCGCGTCGTATTGCCGCCTCCAGCGTCGCCAAACGTATCGCCGAGGAATTGAAAACACCGCTGGGTGAGGTGGTGGGTTACAAGGTGCGTTTCCAGGACAGACTCAGCCGCGACGCCTCGGTCAAGCTGATGACCGACGGCATTTTGCTGGCCGAGACGCAGACCGACCCGCTGCTCCGGGCCTACGACACCATCATCATCGACGAGGCGCACGAACGCAGCCTGAACATCGACTTTTTGCTGGGTTATTTGCGCCAGTTGCTACCGCGCCGGCCTGACCTGAAGGTGGTCATCACCTCGGCGACCATCGATGCGCAGCGGTTTGCCGACTACTTTGCCTCCAGTAAAGGGCCGGCGCCGGTCATCATGGTGTCAGGTCGCATGTTTCCCGTCGAACAGCGCTACCGGCCGTTTGAAGAGGCCCGCGACTACGACCTGAACGACGCGATTGCCGACGGCGTCGACGAGCTCTGGCGCAACCCGCACAGCGCCGGCGACATTCTAGTGTTTTTGCCGGGCGAGCGCGAGATCCGCGAGGCGGCGGATCATTTGCGCAAACACCTGGCGCATCAGCCGCTGTTTCGCAATGCCGAGGTGTTGCCGCTGTTTGCGCGCCTCTCCCAGGCCGAGCAGGACCGCATTTTTGACGGCCACACCGGCCGGCGCATCGTGCTGGCGACCAACGTGGCCGAGACCTCGTTGACGGTGCCGGGCATTCGTTATGTGATCGACGCCGGCACGGCGCGTGTCAAGCGTTACAGCTTTCGCAACAAGGTCGAGCAGTTGATGGTCGAGCCCATCTCGCAGGCGGCTGCCAACCAGCGCGCCGGGCGTTGCGGCCGCGTGGCCGACGGTATTTGCATACGCTTGTACGACGAGCAGGACTTCCTGGGCCGGCAGCGTTTTACCGATCCCGAAATTTTGCGCAGCTCGCTGGCGGCGGTGATTTTGCGCATGAAGTCGCTGCACCTGGGCACCATCGAGAGTTTTGCGTTTATCGAGCCGCCCCAGGGCCGCGCGATCGCCGACGGTTACCAGTTGCTGGCCGAGCTGGGTGCGGTGGACGAGGACAACGAACTCACGGCGGTCGGCCGCTCCCTGGCCAAGTTGCCGCTGGACCCGCGTGTCGGCCGCATGATTCTGGAGGCCAAGGACAGGCAGGCGCTGGACGAGGTGTTGGTGATTGCCAGTGCGCTCAGCGTGCAGGACGTGCGCGACCGGCCCATGGACAAACAGGCGCAGGCCGACCAGGCGCATGCCAAGTTTGACGATGAAAAAAGCGAGTTCAGCGGCTACCTCAAGCTCTGGAAGTGGCTGGGTGATGCGCGTGGCGGCCACGATGCCGTGCACAAGCTGACCAACCGCCAGTACGAAAACCTGCTGCGCGAAAACTACGTCAACATCCGCCGCGTGCGGGAATGGCGCGACATCCACTCGCAACTGCACAGCGTGGTGGGCGAGCAGGGCTGGCTCCTGAACGACAGGCCGGCGAGTTATGAACAACTGCATTTGTCCATGTTGTGCGGCTTGCTCGGCAACCTCGGTATCAAAAACGAGGAAGAGGACTGGTACCTGGGCGCGCGCGGCATCAAGTTTTACCGGCACCCGGGCGCCAAACTCAGCAAAAAACCGGGGCGCTGGATTGTTGCCGCCGAGCTGGTGGAAACCACACGCCTGTTCGGCCGCGGCATTGCCAACATCGAGCCGCAGTGGGTCGAGCAGGTGGCCGGCCACCTGTTGAAGAAACAGTTGCTGGACCCGCACTGGGAGAAAAAAGCAGCCCAGGTCACTGCGCTGGAGCGCGCCACCTTGTACGGCCTGGTGATTTACAACGGCCGCCGCGTCAACTTTGGCCGCGTCGATCCGATGACGGCGCGCGAGATTTTTATCCGCGAAGCGCTGGTGGCCGGCAACTGGGACACCAAGCTGCCCTTCCTGCCGGCCAACCTGAAACTCATTGAGCAGGTGCAGGACCTGGAGCACAAGGCGCGGCGCCAGGACGTGTTGGTGGATGAAGAGCTGATTTACGCTTTTTACGACCAGCAACTGCCGGCCGACATTTGCACCGGCGCCGGTTGTGAGCACTGGTACAAGGACGAGGTCAAAAAGCAGCCCAAGCTGCTGCTCTTGAGCCGTGAAGAGTTGATGCGCCACGAGGCCGCCGGCATCACCACGCAGGCTTTTCCCAAAACCTTGAGGCTGGGCGGCGTGGATTGCCTGGCGACTTATCTGCACGAACCGGGCGACGCCAAGGACGGCGTGACCGTGGACGTGCCGCTGTTTGCGCTGAACCAGGTGAATGAAGAACGTTGTGAATGGCTGGTGCCCGGCATGCTCAAGGACAAGGTTCAGGCGCTGATCAAAACCCTGCACCAGCGGCCGCGCTCACGCCTGGTGCCGCTGCCGGAGACGGCCGCGCGTATGACGGCGGAGTTGCTGCAGCCCGAGAAATTTGGCGCCGGCTCTTTGACGGATGCCGTGCTCAAGCTGGTGCGCGACGCCACCTCGCTGGACATCAAACGCGGCGACATGAAGCTGGAGATGTTGCCGCCGCATCTGTTCATGAACTTCCGCGTGGTCGACGAACATGGCCGGCAGCTGGGTGCGGGCCGCAACCTGGGTGCGCTCAAGGGCGAGTTGGGATCACAAGCCCGTGGTGCTTTCCAGGCGCTGGCCGGACTGAAAACACGTATAGCGCCTGAAAGTATCGAGAATAGCCAAAGTTCAGAGTCAAATCGGCCTCCAGCCCAGAAAGGACGGGCGCAAGCAGCTCCTGAAAACATAGCGAACCAGTCCAAGGCCGTACCGGCCAGAATACCTGAGCGTTACACCACTTGGAGTTTTGGCGAGCTGCCCGAGCTGATGGAAATCAGCAAGGGCAAACAGACGCTGATCGGTTTCCCGGCGCTGATGGACCTGGGCGACGCGGTGACCATCGAGGTCTTCGACGAGCCCGAGGTGGCTGCGACCAAACACCGCGCCGGCTTGCGCCGTTTGTTTTCGCTGCAGATCAAGGACGCGCTGAAGTACCTTGAAAAGAATTTGCCCGACCTGCAGAAAATGGCCACGGCCTACATGCTGGTCGGCCGCGCCGCCGACAACTCGGGCGGCGGCACACTCGAAGAGTTGCGCGAGCAGATCATCGAAGTGGCGCTGGACCGTGCTTTCCTGCTGGAACCGCTGCCGACCAATGAAGCCGACTTCAAAAAACGCGGGGATGACGGGCGCGGGCGCTTGACGCTGATCGCCAGTGAAGTGGCGCGTCTGGCGGCCGGCATCCTGGTCGAGTTTGCGGCGGCGCAGCGCAAGATCAAGGACACGAAAAACGCCACCGAGGCGGCTGCGGACGCCGCGCAGCAGCTGCAGCGCCTGGTGCCCAAACGTTTCCTGACCACCACGCCTTACCCGCAGTTGCAGCACTTTCCGCGTTACCTCAAGGCCATTACTTTGCGCCTGGAAAAGTGGCGCGCCGACCCGGCCCGCGACGCCGCCCGTCTGGCCGAGTTGCGGCCGCAAGAGCAGCGTTACTGGCGACTGGTGGCCGAGCGCAAGGGCGCGACCGATGCGCGGCTGCAGGAGCTGCGCTGGCTGATCGAAGAGTTGCGCGTGAGCTTTTTTGCGCAGGAATTGCGCACGCCGCAGCCGGTGAGTATCAAGCGGCTGGAAAAAGCCTGGGCGCAGATCAACAGTTGAGTGGGGGGCGCCGCTTCTCGCCAGGCGCCAAGAAAAAAGGACTCACGCCTGGCGGCCGAGTCCTTTTTTTGTTGCCCGGCGCTTTCCTGTTTATATGCGACCCATCAGCAGCAGCACGACGAGGATGATGACGATCAGTCCCACACCACCACTGGGCCCGTAACCCCAGGAACGGCTATGACCCCAGGTGGGCAGTGCGCCGACCAGGATCAGGATCAGCACGATGAGCAGAATCATTGAAATCGACATGGAGAACTCCTTGTTTGTCTTTCAATCATTCTTGCCTGCGGCTCGGCTGACGTTGGCAGGACGGGGCGCTGCCGGCTTGTCAGGGAGTTTCTGCAGGTTGCGAAAGGAAAGGGCTTGGTGGTCTTCGTTCGGTGAGGCTTTTGCCAGCGTTCATGTTGCTTGTACCTCGAGCAAGCCGGGTCTCGCTCGAACTCGGCTTCGCCTCAGACAACCGCGAGCCCTGATCCGCTTTTCTCTGCGCGCCTAGTCGCAGACAAAAGGGTGTGGGTGCGGGCACAAATCCGGGAAGGCGAGGGACTGCCATTCATGCACGCGGTGGCAGCACACCTAGCCAAATGAAGTCCCCCTCCATCGCCCAGCGGGGCGAGGGAGGGGTTAGGGGAGGGAGTGGGGAGTCAGGCCTACTGTCTGCGGCAAGCCACAAGCGCAGCGTGATGCCGGTAGGGCTGTAAACCCAATTTTATGAATGAAATAAGCCGCTAGCCCATATCCCATGAGCGCAAGAAGCTATCAATGTCGTAGCAACTACAGCTTGGCCAGCCGCGCCAGCGCCATGTTCAGCGTCTCATCCTTCTTCGCAAAACAGAAACGCACCACGCGCTGGTCAAAGCCGTTGCCGTAAAACGCCGACAGCGGAATGGCGGCGACGCCGATTTCGGTGGTCAGCCATTTGCAGAAGTCGGCTTCGTTCAGGTCGCTGACGTCCGAGATGTCCACACACTGAAAATAACTGCCTTCGCTGGGCAGCAACTTGAAGCGGGTGTTGGCCAGGCCGGCGCGGAACAGGTCGCGTTTGCGCTGGTAAAACGCGGGCAGGTCGAGGTAGGGGCGGGCGTCACTCATGTAGGCGGCCAGCCCGTATTGCACCGGCGTGTTGACGGTGAAGACGTTGAACTGGTGCACCTTGCGGAACTCGGCCGTCAATGACGCCGGTGCCGCCACATAACCGACTTTCCAACCCGTCACGTGGTAAGTCTTGCCAAAGCTGCTGACGATGAAGGCGCGTGCCGCCAGACCGGGGAAACGTGCGGCGCTTTGGTGTACGCGGCCTTGTGCGGCGTCGAACACCATGTGTTCATAGACCTCGTCGCTGATCAGCAAGACGTCGGTGGGCGCCAGGATTTCCTGCAGGCGCAACATGTCTTCGCGCGTCCAGACGGTGGCGCTGGGGTTGTGCGGCGAGTTGATGATGATGGCGCGGGTTTTTGTGCTGATGGCGCTGCTGATCTTGTCGAAGTCGGGCCGGAAAGTGCCGGGAATCAGCGGCACACGCACGGCGACACCGCCGGCCAGTTCGATGTTGGGCACATAACTGTCGTAGCAGGGATCAAGCACGATGACTTCATCACCGGGATGGACCACGGCCAGGATGGCGGTGATGATGGCTTGCGTGGCGCCGGCCGTGATGGTGATTTCACTGCCCGCGTCATAAGTCCGGCCATGCAACTGCTGCAGTTTGGCCGAGATGGCTTCACGCAGCACCGGCACGCCGGTCATGGGCGGGTACTGGTTCAGGCCGCGCGTCATGGCGTCGGTGACAGTGCCTACCAGTTGCGGGTCACATTCAAAGTCCGGGAAACCCTGGCCCAGGTTGACCGCATTTTTTTCCGTGGCCAGGGTCGACATCACGGTGAAAATCGTCGTGCCCACGGCGGGCAGCTTGGTTTGCAGGGCAGGGGTGTATTCGCTAACAGTCATCATGGTGCTCATGGGTGTTTAGAGTTCGAAATCGTTGTGGCGGCTGCTCATGGCCTTGGTGATCTGGTTGCGGTCCAGTTTGTCGTTCAGCAGTTCGGCAAACTTGTAGACAAAATTGCGCAGGTAGGCGCTGCGTTTGAAGGCCACACGCGCCACGTTCACGCCGAACAAGGCGCCGGCCGGCCGCGCCAGCAGATCGTTGTTGGTGCCGTCGTCCTTGAGTGCCATTTCGGCCACGATGCCTATGCCCAAGCCCAGGCGCACATAGGTCTTGATCACATCGGAGTCAATCGCTTCCAGCGCAATCCGCGGTTGCAGGCGTTTGGCGGCAAAGGCCAGATCCACCTTGGTGCGGCCGGTGAACGAGGGGTGGTAGGTGATCAATGGCTGCTCGGCCAGGTCTTCCAGTGTGATGTGTTCCTGCCTGGCCAGCGGGTGATCCAGCGGCATCACCAGCATGTGTTGCCACTCGTAGCAGGGCAGCGTGACCAGTTCTTCATAACGCGACAGCGATTCGGTGGCGATGCCGATTTCGGCCACTTCGTCGATCAGCATACGTGCCACCTGGTCGGGCGAACCCTGGTGCAGACTGACGTTGACCTTGGGAAAGGCTTCGCGCAGCTTGGCCACCGGCACCGGCAACACATAACGCGCCTGGGTGTGGGTGGTGGCGATCGACAGGGTGCCGCTGTCCTGCGCGGAAAACTGCTCGCCGATACGCCGCAGATTGCCGACCTCACGCATGATCAGCTCTATGCTTTTGAGCACATGTTCGCCCGGCTCGGTCACCCGTTTCAGGCGTTTACCGTGGCGCGCAAAAATCTCCACGCCCAATTCTTCCTCCAGCTCAATGATGGCTTTGGACACGCCGGGCTGCGAGGTGTGTAGCGCGCGCGCGGTTTCGGTGAGATTCAGGTTGCGCCGGACGGCTTCCTGGACAAAGCGAAATTGGTGGAGATTCATACGTTTATTTGGCTAAATATTTGCTTTATTATGCCCGTTTGAAGCTAAAGAGTTGCCACCAATGCTGAAAAATAGGCCGCAGACTGACACGCTCAGGACAGGGCGATCTCGGCCATCAGCGCCGTCAGGTGTGGGTGTTCGCCAGCCGTCGGCAAGAGCTCGATAGGCACGCCAGGGTGTTGGGCCCGGACTTGATCGATCAGGCGTGGCAAATCTTCGCGTGCGTGTTTTCCTACACCCAGAAATAGCGGGAAGACCCTTATTTGGTGGGCGCCAGCAGCTATTAAATCCGTAGCGGCCTGGGGCAGGTCCGGCGGGCACAACTCCAGGTAGGCGCAGCAGACTAGGGCCTCGGGGTCACGCGCGCGTATCGCGTCGGCCACGGCTGCTATGGGCAGGCGCCACAAGGGGTCGCGCGAGCCGTGGGCGAGCAAAACAATGGCCCGCTTCATCGTTATGGCCATCGTCAGCGTCGCAACACCAGCCAGCCAAAGGCGCCCAGCGAAATGGCGGTGTACAACAAGCCGGGCGCCGCCGCCGCCAGCCAGGGTTGCCAGTTTTGCAGGTTGCCGATGTAGCCAAAAACGTTGTTGAGCAAAAAGAAGCTGATACCAATCATCACGCCGCCAAACACGTAACCGGCGATGCCGCCGCTGCGGAAATGCAGGTAGGCAAAAGGCAGGGCCAGCACCACCATCACCAGGCAACTGAGCGGGTAAAAGACTTTTTTCCAGAACTCGATCTCGTAACGCTGGGCGGTCTGGCCGTTGGCATTCAAGTGGCGGATGTAGGTGAACAGGTCAAGCGTGCTCATACGTTCCGGCTTGAGCACGGCGACCGACACCATTTCCGCGCTGATCTCGGTCGGCCAGCGGAAGTTGTCTATCTTGTTGATGCTGATTTTGGCGGAATCCCGGCCTGATGCGGTGGGGGTGGCCTGTCCGGCCTTCACGGTGAATTCGGTGCGGCTGCCATTTTTCAGCTGCCAGGAGGCATCGGCCGCAAAGGCGGCGACCGGCGCCTGGGTGATGGAGGTCAGCAAACCTTTGTTGTCGAACTCGAACACCCGCACGTTGTGCATTTCGTTGTTGGACGACAAGGCGCCGACGTTGACCACATAGCTGTTGTAAGCCTGTTTTTCCTTGAGCCAGGCGCCGGTCTGGCCGATGGTGATGCGGCCCTGGTATCGGGCCTTGAGCAGTTGGGCGCTGCGATCGGCGGCCGGTGCCAGGTAGTCGCCGATGGCAAAACACACAATCGTGAACAGCGCGCCCAGTGTCAGCAGCAGGCGCAAGGCCCGCCAGGGCTCCAGGCCGCTGGTGCGCAAAATGGTGTATTCCGAACTCTGCGCCAGCCGCGCCATCACGAAAATCGTGCCTATCAGCACGGAAATGGGCACCAGCTCGTACAGATGGCTGGGAATCAAGAGCGCAACATACAGCAGCGCGTGGCGGATCTGGTAGGTGTTCTCGTCGGCACTCAGCGCGCCGGCGGCATTTTTGCCCAGGTATTGCAGTTCATCGACGAAGTCGAAAAAGAAAAACAGCGCCAGAAAACCGGCGGCCACAAAAGCGATGGAGGACAAGACCTCGCCATAAATCAGTCGGCGTATGGTTTTCATGCGCCCACCTTGGCGGTTTGCCGCTCAGACTGACGCTTGCGCTGCCGGCTGGCCGCCCCTTTGAGGCTCCAGTTCAGGTGGCGTTTGGACAGCCAGCCCAGCGCCAGCAGCAGGGTGCCGCCGTGCAGGGCCAGGATAAAGGTGCCGAAGTTGGCGACACCTACCGTGATCCAGCTTTGGCCCAGGTTCAGCAGGTTGTGATAAACCACAAAGGTAAACAGCACAAAAATCAGGTTGCCGCTGCGTCCCGCGCGCGGGTTGACACTGGCCAGGGCCAGCGCAATCACCACAAAGTTGATCGCCGCCAGCGCCATGCCCAGGCGCCAGGCAAGTTCGCCCTGGTTGTTGCGGTTGGGGTCGCGCAGCAACTCCCGGGTGGATTTGGATTTTTCAGGGATGTGTTCGCCGTTGATTTGCGCGCTGTCGCCGGCCTTGCTGCCGTATTCCTGGAATTCGGTGATTTTCAGGGCGGATTTGCCGATCTCGCTTTCCAGCCGCTGGCCGTCTTCCAGCAACAACATCTGGGCGTCACCCACGGTGCTGATGCGGCCGGATCTGGCCGTGGTGACCGAGTTTTTGCCTTTTTCCGTCGAGGCGATAAACACATTGTTGCTGGCTTTGCCCTCGGTGGACACGCCACGGTCAATGAAAAAGACGCGGTTGCCGCTGGATGATTCCTGGAACTGGCCGGGCGAAACCCGTTCGAGATCGCCGCGCTGTTCGTAGCGGTCCTTCATGTCCTGGGCCTGCTGGTTGGACCAGGGCCAGACAAAAATCGACATCAGCGTGATCACCAGCAAGACCGGCCAGGCAAAACGAAACAGCGGCACCAGGAAAAAAGCCAGACCACGGCCGCTGACAAACCAGACGACCATTTCACTGTCGCGGTACATGCGCGACAGGGTGCTGACCATGGCAACAAACAGCGAAAGTGTGAGGATGATGGGCAGGCGTCCGAGCGCCGAATAACCCATGACCATCATCACATCCTGCGGATTAACACTGCCGCGCGAGGCCTGTCCCAGGGTCCGGATCAGGATGATGGTGATCACAATGGTCATCAAAACCACAAGGGTCGCCCCAAAACTGCGCGCCAATTCTTTGCGGATTGAAGATTGGAATAACATTAGCTGAAACTTAGCCTTAACAACAACACGAGATACTGCGCTTGCCGCGCCCAACCACTGATTATGGACTTTGAACTCAAGACCCTGACCCCCGCCCGCATTTGCAGTGAAAAATGTGACGCCCTGATTGTTCTGATCGCCGGCGACACGGTTTCCGGCACCGACGCTGCGTCCAGGCTGGCCGCCTTGGCCACCAAGGCAGGAGATTTTGAGAGCAAGCCCGGCAAGCTGCTCAGCGCTTACCGCCCCGAGGGTTTTAGCGCCCCCCGCGTGTTGCTGGCCGGCGTTGGTGACGGCAGCGCAAAAAGTGTCCGGACTGGCGTGACGGCCGCGATGTCGGCTTTGAAAACCACCAATGCCCGGCGTGTCTTGCTGAGCCTGGTCGCCTTGCCCCAAGCCGGCCACGACACGGTGCGCGCCGCTGTGCTGGCTTGCGCCGACGCGACGTATGTCTACAGCACCACCAAATCAAAACCGGCTGAGCAAAAACTGCAACGGGTGCTGATCGGCGTGTCCACGCTGGCGGCCAGCCGGGCGGGGTTTGACAAAGGTTTGGGTTTGTCCAAAGGCCTGGCCTTGGCCAAGGAGTGGGCCAACCGGCCATCCAACCACGCCACGCCGACGATGCTGGCCCAGGCCGCGAAAGAGCTGGGCAAGCTGCCCAACATCAAGGTTGAGGTTCTGGGCCCCAAAGAAGTGGCCAAACTCGGCATGGGTTCTTTTATGGCCGTGGCCCAGGGGTCGGAAGAGCCGCTGCGGTTTATCGTGCTGCGTTACGACGGCGGCCTCAAGACCGAAGCGCCCGTGGTGTTGGTGGGCAAAGGCATCACCTTTGATACCGGCGGCATCTCCATGAAGCCTGCCGCCGAAATGGACGAGATGAAATACGACATGGGCGGCGCGGCCAGCGTGCTCGGCACCTTCCGGGTGCTGGCCGAGCTGCAGCCTGCGCTTAATGTGGTGGGTTTGATCCCGGCCTGCGAGAACATGCCCGACGGCCGGGCCATCAAGCCCGGTGACGTGGTCACCAGCATGAGCGGGCAAACCATTGAAATCCTCAATACCGATGCCGAAGGCCGGCTGGTGTTGTGTGACGCGCTGACGTATGCCGAACGTTTCAAGCCGCGTGCCGTGGTGGACATTGCCACCTTGACCGGTGCCTGCGTGATTGCGCTCGGTGGTGTGCGCAGCGGCCTGTTTTCCAGCGACGATACGCTGGCCGCCTCGCTGAGCGCGGCCGGCGACAGCTCGCTGGACCTGTGCTGGCGCATGCCGCTGGATGAGGACTACGCCGATGGCCTGAAGACCCATTTTGCCGATGTGGCCAACGTTGCCGGTCGTGCCGGTGGCGCCATCACGGCGGCCAAATTCCTCCAGCGCTTCGCCGGCAAGTTTCCTTGGGCGCACCTCGATATCGCCGGCACGGCCTGGAAAAGCGGCGCAGCCAAGGGCTCTACCGGACGTCCCGTGCCTCTGTTGGTGGATTTCCTGCTGGGCCAGGTTCAGCCTGCCGCCGCCAAACGACCGGCTAAAAAGCGGAGCACGCCCCGCGCATGACAGAAGTCGCTTTCCATTTCAACGTACCGGACAAGCTGGCCTACAGCTGCCGCCTGCTGCGCAAGGCCTGGGGCAGCGGGGCCCGTGTCGTGGTAACGGGCGAGCCGGAGACGCTGAACCGCCTGGATCAGTTGTTGTGGACTTTTTCCCCGCTGGAGTTTGTGCCGCATTGCCAGTTGACGGCTTCTCCGGCCACGGTGGCCCTCACGCCGGTGTTGCTGGCCCGCACGCTCGACGACTGCCCGCACCATGACGTCCTGGTCAACCTGGGGCACGAGGTTCCCGCCGGGTTTGAGCGTTTCGAGCGTTTTATCGAATTGGTCGCACTGGGCGATGAGGACCGTGTGGCGGCGCGCAGTCGCTGGAAGCATTACACGGACCGCGGTTATGCCATGAAGCGGCACGACCTGGCGATTGCAGGGGCGTCATGAATCGCGCCACCCAGCCGCCGCGTTTTGTGCCCACGCTGACGGAAATCGTTCAGCCGGTTATGCCTGCGGTGGCGTCTGCCGCTGAGGCGACAGACCCGCCGGCCCAGCCTGCTGCGCCTGACCTGCCGCACCTTCAGGCGCAGATGGTGCACCGGGTCATGCAGCGTGTTGATTTGACACTGGACCGCTTGCTGCGGGAAACGGTAGGCCGCCTGGTGCTGGAGCACACCCAGGCCTTGGCGCCCAGCCTGCGCGACGAGATCGAAATCGTGGTGCGGCAGTCGGTGAGCCACGCCTTTGAGCAGGAACTGGCCAGCCAGTGGCAGGACAAACGCTGAGCCAGCGCTGCCTGATGGCCCGCGCCGGCAAGGCGTAAACTTTTGTATGACAGCTCCGTGGCGCCACCTCGCGCTAGGGAAGCTTGCTATGGTGCAGGCGCGGAAATTGCGATATGTTGGGGGCCGTTGAGCATAAGAATGTTCTCAACCTTTAACGGTAATTTCCTACATGGAGTGTGTTTATGCAAATGAAATGGACTGCGGTCGCTCTGGCCGCCACCCTGGTTGTTGCTTGCGGTAAAAAAGAGGAAGCCGCACCAGCCGCTACTGCACCTGCTGCCCCCGTCGCTGCGGCGCCAGCAGCCCCCTCCGGTGACACGGTTACCGTCCGAATCGGCCACGTGGCCCCGATTTCAGGTGCCCAGGCCCATTACGGCAAAGACAATGAAAATGGCGTGCGCATGGCCATTGAAGACCTGAACAAGCAGAACATCCAGATTGGTGGCAAAAAAGCCACTTTTGAAATCGTCGCCGAAGACGACGCCGCCGACCCCAAACAGGGCACGGCCGCCGCTCAAAAATTGTGCGACTCCAAAGTCGCCGGTGTGGTTGGCCACCTGAACTCCGGTACCACCATTCCCGCTTCCAAGGTCTACAACGACTGCGGCATTCCCCACGTCACCGGTGCCGCGACCAACCCGGACCTGACCAAACCCGGCTACAAAACCACTTACCGCATCATTGCCAATGACCTGGCCCTGGGCGCCGGCCTGGCGTTTTACGCCGCCGACAAGCTCAAGCTGAAGAAGGTCGCCATCATTGACGACCGTTCGGCCTACGGCCAGGGTGTGGCCGACATCTTCAAGAAAACAGCCAAGGAAAAAGGCATGACCGTGGTGGACGAACAGTTCACCACCGACAAGGCCACCGATTTCATGGCCATTCTGACCGCGATCAAGGCCAAGAATCCTGATGCGGTGTTCTACGGCGGCATGGACCCGCAAGCCGGCCCCATGTTGCGCCAGATGGAGCAACTGGGCATGAGCAAGGTGAAATATTTCGGCGGTGACGGTATCTGCACCTCAGAGATCGCCAAACTCGCCGGCGGCGCCAAGACGCTGGAAAACGTGATCTGCGCCGAAGGTGGCGCTTCGTTGGCCAAAATGCCTGGCGGTGTGGAGTGGAAAAAGCGCTACGACGAGAAATACCCGAACCAGTTCCAGGTCTACAGCCCGTACACCTATGACGCGACCTTCGTGCTGGTTGACGCCATGAAACGCGCCAACTCCATCGATCCCAAGGTCTACACCCCCGAGTTGATCAAGACCAGCATGAAGGGCGTGACCACCACCATCGAATTCCTGCCCAACGGCGAGTTGAAAAACCCGGCCATCACCCTGTACAACTACGTGGGCGGCAAGAAAACACCGCTGGAATAAATTTCCGCAACCTCAGTCAAAAAGCCACCGCGAGGTGGCTTTTTTTATGGGTTTCATGCGGGCACAAAAAAGCCCAGACTGGCTGGGCTTTCAGGAGTTTTTGCGACCGTGTTGGAAACTCACGGCTGCTTGACTATTGGCGGAAGAGGCGGGATTCGAACCCGCGGTGGGTATAACCCCACGCACGCTTTCCAGGCGTGTGACTTAAACCGCTCATCCACCCTTCCGCGAAGCCTCTGATTGTAGCAGTGCGGAAAGGCTGTTGCACCGCGAGGGGCTGGTTTTTTAATGAAGTGCGTTCGGAAACCGGTGTTTTTCTAACTGCGCCTGGGTCACGAACTCGAGCGTACGCAGGTGGGTGGACTCCAGGATCACCGGTGGCGCCGCACCGGCTTCCAGCGCCTCGCGCCAGCGGATCGCGCACAAACACCAACGGTCGCCCGGCTGCAGCCCGGCAAATCGGTGTTCCGGCCGGGGCGTGCTGAGATCGTTGCCGCGTGCCGCTGAAAACGCCAGAAACTCGCGGGTCACGCGCACGCAGACCAGGTGGGAGCCGAGGTCGGTCTCGTCGGTGTTGCAGCAGCCATCGCGGAAATAACCGGTCAGCGGATCGTAGGAGCAGGGGACCAGCTCGGTGCCCAATACGTTTTTGGCGCTCATCGCTGTGTCCCTGGCCGCCGGATCAGGCTGCTTTTCCAGTGGATTGCACCATTTTCATGGCCGAAGTGATCAAGGCCGAGACCTCGGTCATGTTGCTGGGCACGATCAGGGTGGTGGTGGCATCCGCGGCAACACGTGAGTAGGCCTCGACAGCTTTTTCCGCGACCTTGAGTTGCACGGCCATTTCGCCGCCGGGTTGGCGGATGGCGGCCGCGACAACTTCGATCGCCCGGGCATTGGCTTCGGCCACGGCCGTGATGGCCGAGGCTTCACCTTGCGCATTGTTGATGGCCGCGAGTTTTTCACCTTCGGAGCGGGCGATGAAGGCTTCGCGTTCGCCAGTGGCGATGTTGATCTGTTCCTGGCGACGGCCTTCGGAGGCGGCAATCAGCGCGCGTTTTTCGCGTTCGGCGGTGATTTGCGACTGCATGGCATGCAAAATTTCCTTGGGCGGCGTCAAGTCCTTGATTTCATAACGCAGGACTTTCACACCCCAGTTCAGCGCGGCCTCGTCGATGGCCGCGACCACCTGGGCGTTGATGATGTTGCGCTCCTCAAAGGTCTTGTCGAGCTCAAGCTTGCCGATCACGCTGCGCAGCGAGGTCTGGGCCAGCTGGGTGACGGCCACGATGTAGTTGGACGAGCCGTAGCTGGCGCGCATCGGGTCGGTGACCTGGAAATACAGAATGCCATCGACCTGCAACTGCGTGTTGTCGCGGGTGATACAGACCTGGCTGGGCACGTCCAGCGGAATTTCCTTGAGCGAGTGTTTGTAGGCCACGCGGTCAATGAAGGGGACCAGGAAATTGAGCCCCGGCGTCAGGCTGCCGTGGTATTTGCCCAGGCGCTCGATGACCCAGGCATTTTGTTGAGGCACAACCTTGATGCTGCGTGCAATAAAAATGACGGCAATCACCAGGATGACGAGTGCAATTTCCATTAAGTTCTCCGTTGAATCAAAAAAAGAGGCTGAAACCAGCCTTACATGACAGGCTGCAATGTCTCACAGTTTGGCGACCACCAGCCGGTTGCCGTTCAATTCCTTGACCTTGAATAAACCGGGCTGGGGAGCGGCATCCGGGTCGGCGAGCTGCACCGTCCACTGGGCGCCGCGGTATTTGACGCTGGCCGTGGCATCGTCATTCCACTGCTGGACGTGCACGGTTTGGCCGATGTCCATTTGTACGTCACTGTTGGCGTTGGCTTGGGCGGGTTTCGGGCTTTTGCTGCGTTTCCAGTGCCAGGCCACGACAGCGCCGCCGCCGACCAGTGCGGCCACCACAATCTGGACGATGACCGGGGCGCCCAGGTGGGCGGCCAGTGCGGCGGCCACCATGCCTATGGCCAGCATCAACAGGTAAAACGTGCCGGTGACCAGTTCCACCGCCACGGCGACACCCGCCAGCAGCCACCAAATGGTTGAATCGGCCATGTTCATGCCCCCCGCCCAAGGGCCTCAAGGCCGGCATGCGCCTCTTCAGGAGGCCGTGAGCGAATGTGAACGTGGGCGTACATGTTGTTTCCTTGCGTTTCGTAAAAACTACATTTTGGGCCAGAAGGGCGATTTGACAAGCTTAACCGGGGCTCTGAAAGGCCTAGCAGGCTCGGACTTCATCAAATATCTCTACACTTCGGCCCTGATTTGATTTTTTTGCATTTCCAGGCAAGGGCCTCCCGATGAAATTCCGCTTTCCCATCGTCATCATTGACGAAGATTTCCGTTCCGAAAACACTTCCGGCCTGGGCATTCGTGCGCTGGCGCAGGCCATCGAGTCGGAGGGCTTCGAGGTGCTGGGTGTCACCAGTTACGGCGACCTGTCGCAATTTGCGCAGCAGCAAAGCCGCGCCAGTGCTTTTATCCTGTCGATCGACGATGAGGAGTTCTCGCCCGGACCGGACGTGGACCCGGTTGTGCTGGACCTGCGCCATTTCATTGAAGAAGTGCGGCGCAAGAACCTGGACGTGCCGATTTATGTCTATGGCGAGACCAAAACCTCGCGCCACATCCCCAATGACATCCTGCGCGAGTTGCATGGTTTCATCCACATGTTCGAGGACACACCCGAATTTGTGGCGCGCCACATCATCCGGGAAGCCAAAAGTTACCTCGAAGGCGTGCAGCCGCCGTTTTTCAAGGCCTTGCTGGACTATGCCGAGGACGGTTCCTACTCCTGGCATTGCCCGGGCCACTCGGGGGGCGTGGCCTTCCTGAAAAGTCCGGTCGGCCAGATGTTTCACCAGTTTTTCGGTGAAAACATGTTGCGTGCCGACGTGTGTAATGCGGTCGAAGAGTTAGGCCAGTTGCTGGACCATGACGGCCCGGTGGGCGCCTCCGAGCGCAATGCCGCCCGCATTTTTAATGCTGATCACTGCTTTTTTGTCACCAACGGTACCTCGACCTCCAACAAAATGGTCTGGCACCACACGGTGGCGCCCGGCGATGTGGTGGTGGTGGACCGCAATTGCCACAAGTCCATCCTGCACGCCATCATCATGACCGGGGCAATCCCGGTGTTTTTGAAGCCGACACGTAATCATTTCGGCATCATTGGCCCTATCCCGAAGGAAGAGTTCGAAGTGGCCTCTATCCAGGCCAAGATCAAGGCGAACCCGCTGCTCAAGGGTGTGGATGCCAAGAAGGTCAAGCCGCGTGTGTTGACCATCACCCAGTCCACCTATGACGGCGTGCTGTACAACACCGAAACCATCAAGGGCATGCTGGACGGTTATGTGGAAAACCTGCATTTCGACGAAGCCTGGTTGCCCCACGCCGCTTTCCACCCGTTTTATGGCAGCTACCACGCCATGGGTAAAAAACGCGTGCGCCCCAAGCAGGCCATGGTCTACGCCACGCAGTCCATCCACAAGCTGCTGGCGGGCATCAGCCAGGCCAGCCACGTGTTGGTGCAGGACTCGCAAACCGTCAAGCTGGACCGCCACCTTTTCAACGAGGCCTACTTGATGCACACCTCGACCTCGCCGCAGTACAGCATCATTGCGAGCTGCGACGTGGCGGCCGCGATGATGGAGCCGCCCGGCGGCACGGCACTGGTGGAGGAAAGTATTCTGGAAGCGCTGGACTTCCGCCGCGCCATGCGCAAGGTGGCCGAGGAATATGGCCACGACTGGTGGTTCAAGGTCTGGGGACCGGACAAGCTGGTCGAGGAGGGCATTGGCCGCTCGGAAGACTGGATCATCAAGGGCGAGGCCAAAAACGCCAAGGCCGGTGTCAACTGGCACGGCTTCGGCAAAATGGCGACCGGCTTCAACATGCTGGACCCGATCAAATCCACGGTGGTCACCCCCGGCATGGACCTGAACGGCAAGTTTGCCAAAACCGGCATTCCGGCCAGCATCGTCACCAAGTTCCTGGCCGAACACGGCGTGGTGGTCGAGAAGACCGGCCTGTACAGCTTCTTCATCATGTTCACCATCGGCATCACCAAGGGCCGCTGGAACAGCATGTTGACTGCGCTGCAGCAGTTCAAGGACGACTACGACAAGAATCAGCCGATGTGGCGCATCCTGCCCGAGTTCTGCCAGAAGTTTCCCAAATACGAAAAAATGGGCCTGGCCGACCTGTGCCAGCACCTGCATACGCTGTATGCCAAGTACGACATTGCGCGCCTGACCACCGACATGTATTTGAGCGACCTGACCCCGGCCATGAAACCCAGCGATGCGTACGCCCACATTGCCCTGCGCAAGACCGAGCGCGTGGAAATCGACCACCTGGAAGGCCGCATCACGGTCGGTCTGGTCACGCCTTACCCGCCGGGCATTCCATTGCTGATTCCGGGCGAGGTCTTCAACAAGAAGATCGTCGACTACCTGAAGTTCTCGCGCGAGTTCAACACGCAGTGCCCGGGTTTCGAGACCGACATCCACGGTCTGGTTGAGGAAGAAGACGCTAACGGCAAGAAGCACTACTACGCCGACTGCGTCAAGGAGTAGGGCGCAGGCCCGGGCCGGTCCAGGCTAGGGACGTGCCGGTGGCATGTCCTCGCGCACCCGCATGAAACTGGCAAAACGCGGAACACCGCTGTTGTTGAGGCCGCGAAAGCGGTAAGTCACCCAGCTGCCCACGGCCGGCGGATTTTTTCGCTGGGCATCGCTGAAACCGGTGCCCAGTTTGAAGCGTTGGGCCGGCTGGCCGTCCGCGCCGGGGATTTCCACCAACAACGCCCCCAGCATGCCGGCGTATTGGCCCTGACCGCCAATCGCGGCAATGACCCGGGCTTCGGCATCTTCATGGGTCTTCACCTTGAGCAAGTCGTCATTGCGCCGCGCCTGGTAGAAGGAGGCGCCACGGTGCAGCATCAGGCCTTCGCCCCCCAGCTTCACGGTTTTGACCAGCAAGGCCTGCAGCGCGGCCGGGCTGGCGACCTTGCTTTGCACCACCGCCTGCACCCAGGGCTGATCGATCTGGCTGACCACACCGTTCAGCACCGGAATCCGTTCGGAAAACGTACCGCCCTGCGCCGGCAGATCAAACACCATGAAACGCATCGCATGCCAGGCCGCCTCGTTAGGTGTTTGCTGGCGCACGGTGGACACGGCTTTGGAAAATTGCCCGCGCCCGGCCCAAAGCTCGCCGTCCATCGCCACCTTGGGCCAGCCGGCGGTAAACCAGGCCGGCGCGACAATCCGTTCACCGCCACGGGTCAGGAGTTGTTTGCCGTCCCAGTAGCCGCGCACACCGTCAAGCTTTTCACTGACCCAATAATCACTCAGTGTGATGCCGGGGCGGTAGACATTGGCTAGCATCAGCGGCGGGCTGGTTTCGGCTGCTGACAGGGGCAGGGCCGGTGTCAGCAGACAGGCCAGGGCGAGCAGCAGCGGCAGCGTTTGGAGATGCGGCATGCGAAAACCTGGGCGGGCGCGACGGGGGGCGTTGGTGTCGGTAGGCATGGGCGCTAATTTACTATTGTCTTGATCATTCGTAATGCCTTTACACAGGGCGGTTTGGGGACTATTTCTGTCAACAGACGCTGTGGCCGTGGTCTTCTGCTAGCGGGTTGGTTGACCGACTTGTTGCTTGTGTACAGTCTTCCTGTAAAGAGGTGACGGCACCACGCCGTCCAGTGCTGGCATGAAAGGAAGTGATCCATGAAGTACCAAGGAAGTTGCCACTGCGGGCAGGTCGCCTTCGAGGTCGAAGGGGAGCCCACGAAGGTGTTTGCCTGCAATTGCTCCATGTGTCTGCGCAAGGGCTCGCTGCTCTGGTTTTTGCCGCACGACAAGCTGCGCCTGCTGACGCCCGAGGAAAACGCCAGCACTTACGAATTCAACAAACACGTGATCAAACACCGCTTTTGCCCCACCTGCGGCATCCATCCTTATGGCGAAGGGATGGGGCCTTCGGGCGAACGTATGGCAGCGATCAATGTGCGTTGCCTCGAAGGCCTTGAGCTGTCGTCCCTGACCGTGGAGCATATTGATGGCCGGTCCAGGTAAACAGATGGTTTCTACCGATATCGACAACATTGAACGGGCCACGGTGGCCGCCGTGGCCCCGGAAGTTATGGAGGAACTGGACGGCTGGTTGCTGCCCCTGGGCCGTGGCACGGTGAACCGGGCCAAAAGTGCGGTGCCGCTGCGCCATCACGCGGGGGATGTCGGCGTGGTGGCGCAGATAGCGGCACGTTATGCGGCGCACGGTTTGCCGGCGCTGTTTCGCCTGGCGACCGACGCCTGTTTTGACGATGTGCGGCAGGAACTGACACGGCGCGGTTATCGCGCCGAACGCCCGACGCTGGTTCAGCTGGCTTGCACTGAGGTGGTGCGCGCGGTGTCCACTGAAACGCCAGCCGACACCGCCAGTACACCGAATGCGGCTTGGGCCGCGCTGTTTCTGGGCGACGGGGTGGATGCGGCGGACGGT
Source organism: Polaromonas potterensis (assembly GCF_033446725.1). Taxonomy (NCBI): domain Bacteria; kingdom Pseudomonadati; phylum Pseudomonadota; class Betaproteobacteria; order Burkholderiales; family Comamonadaceae; genus Polaromonas; species Polaromonas potterensis. Next base: position 111,446 of record NZ_JAWQLX010000010.1, read on the forward strand.
GCCAGCCGCGTTGCAGCCTTGAGCCGGGCGCAGGGTTCGCTGTACGCCAGTGTTCGTGAGCAGGGCGCCACCGTGGCCGCCGGGGCCGCTGCCTTTTCCCATGGCTGGGCCAGCGTACACGGCATGCGCACAAGCCCGGCGTGCCGGGGCCGGGGACTGGCCGGCCGTGTGCTGGCCGGGCTGGCCGAGGCGGCGCTGAGCCGCGGGGTAGACCGCACTTTTTTGCAGGTTGAGGCGGGCAACACCGGCGCCCAGGCGCTTTACCGGCGAGCCGGTTTTGAAACCGCCTGGTGTTATGAATACTGGCGCCTGGCCTGAGCCGCCGCGCCGGGTGCCTCGGCCATCGCTATTGGATTGATAGCTGCTTGCGTCCGTGGCTAAAGGGCTGGTGGCCGATTTGGTTCATGATCCACGGGTTTGGGGGCATGCCATGTCTGCACAGGGCCATTTTCTTAAGCCTTTTAGGCCCCTGACCCAGACAGGGCGGGCGCCTGCAGCTATCAATCTCATAGCGACTGAGGCCTTGTATGTGAAGGCCCCGGGCTCAGTCCGCTTCAGTGGGTTCAGCGATGCCGCCGACCACCTGGTTGAAGCCTCCGTCCACATAAGTGATTTCGGCGCTGACGCCGGCCGCCAGGTCGCTCAGCAGGAAGGCGGCGACATTGCCGACGTCGTCAATCGTCACGTTGCGGCGGATCGGCGAGGCTTCGGCCACCACATTCAGAATTTTGCCGAAACCCTTGATGCCACTGGCGGCCAGGGTTTTGATCGGGCCGGCGCTGATGCCATTGACACGCATGCCCGTGCCTTTGCTGCCCAGCGACTCGGCCAGGTAACGCACCGAGGCTTCCAGGCTGGCTTTGGCCAGGCCCATGGTGTTGTAGTTGGGCACGGTGCGCACGCCGCCCAGGTAGGTCAGGGTCAGCAGGGCCGAATTCGGGTTGAGGTAGGGCAGGGCCGCCTTGGCCATGGCCGGAAAGCTGTAGGTGCTGATGTCGTGCGCGATGCGAAAGCTCTCGCGGCTCAGGCCGTCCAGAAAGTCGCCGGCAATCGCTTCGCGCGGCGCAAACCCGATGCTGTGCACAAAGCCGTCAAAGGTGGGCCAGGTCTGCGACAGGTCCGCAAACAGCTTGGTGATCTGGGCATCGTCGCCGACGTCGCAGTCATACATCCGGGTAGCGCCGAAGTCGGCGGCCAGCTCGGTGGTGCGCGCCTTGAAACGCTCGCCGACGTAGCTGAAAGCCAGCTCGGCGCCTTGCGCGTGGCAGGCTTTGGCGATGCCGTAGGCGATAGACCGGTTGGACAACACGCCGGTGATCAGCAGTTTTTTACCGGTCAAAAATCCCATGTTGGCCCCTCCAAGGTTCGCACGAAATCCGCCCGTTCAAGCTGAGCCAGCCCAAGGGCATGAAATGGCCGCGTCAGGCTGCTTCGGAGCGGCGAAACAGATGATGCAGAATTGTCGCATGCGGATTTTGCAAAAGTTGTTGTGTTTTGTCGGGCTGGCAGTGGCGTGCGCGCCGTCCTGGGCCGCGCATGGTTATGCACTTTGGGACGACCTGAAGTACCCGCCGGGCTTCGCCGCCTTCGACTATGTCAACCCCGACGCGCCCAAGGGCGGCGAACTTCGCCTGGTCAGCAACCAGCGTTATTCGACCTTCGACAAATACAACCCCTTCACCATCAAGGGCGCACCGCCGGCCTATCTCGATGCCCTGCTGTTTGACACGCTGCTGACAGGCGCCATGGACGAGACCGCCTCCGGCTACGGCTTGCTGGCCGCGGACGTGACGGTCGCGCCTGATCGCCGCAGCGTGACTTTCCGCCTGCGGCCCGAAGCGCGCTTTCACAACGGCATGCCGGTCGAGGCCGCCGATGTGAAACACAGCTACGACACCCTGATCGGCCCCTACACCGCGCCGGGCTACAAGACGCTGCTGCAGGAGGTGGGCGGCGCTGACGTGCTGGATACACGTACCATCCGTTTCCGATTCAAGACACTGAACCGCGAGTTGCCGCTGATCGTGGGCAGCCTGCCCATCTTTAGCCGCGCCTGGGGCAGGGAAAATGGCAAGGCCAAACCTTTCGATCAGGTGGTGATGGACATTCCCATAGGCAGCGGCGCCTACAAAATCGGCCCGGTGCGTTTCGGCAAGGACATCACCTATGTGCGCGACCCGAACTACTGGGCGCGCGATCTGCCGGTGAACCGCGGCAGCCATAACTTCGACCGCATCACCGTCAAGATCTACCGAGACAACACGGCCCGGCTCGAGGCGCTCAAAGCCGGGGAGTTCGACATGATGAGTTTTTATTCGGCCGGCGACTGGGCGCGCCGGGTGAATGGCAAACGTTTCAACACCGGTGAGTTGCTCAAAAAAGAGTTTCAGCACAAAAAGCCTGCGGGCTTTCAGAGCTTTGTACTCAACAGCCGCCGCGATAAATTGAAAGACCCACGCGTGCGGGAAGCGCTGGGCCTGGCACTCGACTACGAATGGATGAATCGCCAGATGTTTTACGGCGGTTATCCGCGCGTGAAAGACCTCTTTGGCAACACCGATTGCGAGGCGCAAGGCCTGCCGTCGCCCGAAGAGGCGGCTTTGCTCGACCCCTGGCGCGGCAAAATTCCCGATGCGAGCTTTGGCCCCATGTATATCCCGCCCAGCACCGAAGGGGCGGGGCAGTCGCTGCGCAACAACCTGCGCCGCGCACGCGATCTGCTGAAAGAGGCCGGCTGGGCGTACCGCGACGGCGCCTTGCGCAATACCAAGGGCGAGGCCATGACCCTGGAATACCTCGACAGCAAGGAGGGCGGCGTGCGCACGGTCTCACCCTGGGTGCGCAACCTCGAGAAGCTGGGCGTCACGCTGAATTTCGCCACGGTGGACTTCGCGCTTTACCAGGAGCGCCTGGACCGTTTCGATTTTGATATCACCACCATCGCCTTCCCCGGCACCAGCAACCCCGGCCAGCAGCTGCTGGAAATCTTTGGCAGCAAGGCCGCGAAGACAGAAAGTTCGGGCAATTACATGGGTGTGTCCAGCCCGGCGGTTGATGCGCTGCTCAAGGAGGTCGTCAATGCCGACACCAAGGCCGAGTTGTTGCCTGCCTGTCGCGCGCTGGACCGCGTGATCATGCACAGCCACTACCTGATTCCCCAGTGGACGCTGATGTCGCACCGCATCGTTTATGACAACTGGCGGCTGGCGTTCAAGTCACCCATGCCACCCTATGCCGGCGGCGAGGACTGGGTCATGGGCACCTGGTGGGCCAAGCCGCCGCAGAAACCATAGACGAGAAGGAACCCGGCCATGTTCTCCTATGTCCTCAAACGGCTGCTGCTGTTCATTCCGACCCTGCTGGGTGTCCTGCTCGTCACTTTTCTCGTGATCCAGTTCGTGCCCGGTGGTCCGGTGGAGCAATATCTGGCGGAGGCCAAGACGTCAGGCCGCGGCGGTGGTGGCGGCTTCGAGTCGGGCGGCGGCACCTACCGGGGCAACCAGGGTGTGGACCCCAAACGCCTGGAGCAGATCAAGGCGCTTTACGGCTTCGACAAGCCGGCGCATGAGCGCCTCTGGCAAATGCTCGGGCAATTTGCGCGCTTCGATCTCGGCAAAAGTTTCTTCCAGAACAAGGATGTCTGGACCTTGATTCTCGAGAAGCTGCCGGTCTCGATCAGCCTGGGCCTGTGGACCTTTTTCATCAGTTACGGGGTGGCCATCCCACTCGGGGTGGCCAAGGCGGTGCGCGCCGGCTCGCGCTTTGACCTGGTCACCACGCTGATCGTGCTGATCGGTTATGCGATTCCGGGCTTTGTGCTGGGCGTGGCGCTGCTGGTGATTTTCGGCGGGCAATTGCAGTGGTTTCCGCTGCGCGGCCTGACCTCCGCCAACTGGGACGAACTGAGCTGGGGTGCACGCATCGTCGACTACCTCTGGCACATCACCTTGCCGGTCACGGCCATGGTGCTGGGCAGCTTCGCGGTGACGGCCATGCTCACCAAAAACGCCTTCCTCGAGGAAATTCGCAAACAGTACGTGTTGACAGCGCGTGCCAAGGGCCTGGGTGAGCGGCAGGTGTTGTGGAAACATGTGTTCCGCAATGCGCTGATTCCCATCATCACCGGTTTGCCGTCCGCCTTCATCGGCGCCTTCTTCGCCGGCTCGCTGCTGATAGAGACCTTGTTTTCGCTAGACGGGTTGGGTCTGCTGGGCTACGAAAGTGTGATCCGACGCGACTACCCGGTGGTGCTGGGCACGCTCTACATCTTCACGCTGATTGGCTTGGTCACCAAGCTGATCTCCGATCTCTGTTACGTCTGGGTGGACCCGCGTGTCAAGTTTGATTAAGCCCCCCGAAGCGGCCGCTGGCCGCCCCCCCCCCGAGGGGGCGCCGCTGGCGGCCCGGCACAGCCGGTTCCGCGGCGGCCCTGATAAAAATAGTTCTGCTGCCAGTCTGAGCCCGGGGCGGCGCGCCTGGCAGCGCTTCAAGCGCAACCGCCTGGGCTTCTGGAGCCTGGTGGTTTTCACGACGCTGGTGGTGCTGAGCCTGTTCGCCGAGGTCTTGTCTACCGACAAGCCGCTGATCGTGTATTACCAGGGGCAGACCTATGTGCCGGTGCTGCGCGACTATTCCGAAAAAACCTTTGGCGGCGACTTCGAGACGCCGGCCGACTACCTCGACCCTTTCATCCGCGAGCGCATCACCAGCGGGGACAACTGGGCGGTCTACGCTCCCAACACCTACGGCGCGAAGACGCTCAACTACTTCGCGAAAGCGCCCAGCCCGGCCGCGCCCTCGGCCGACAACTGGTTCGGCACCGACGATCGTGGGCGGGACCTGCTGGCGCAACTGATCTACGGTTTTCGCGTGAGCGTGTTGTTCGCGCTGGCGCTGACGGCCATTGGCACGGTGCTGGGCGTGGCGGCCGGCGCGGTGCAGGGCTACTTCGCGGGCAAGATAGATCTGGCCTTCCAGCGTTTCATCGAGATCTGGGGCTCGATGCCGGAGCTCTACCTGCTGATCATCTTCAGCGCCATCTTCAAGCCCAGCGTGGCGCTGCTGCTGGTTTTGCTGAGCCTGTTCGGCTGGATGGCCCTGTCCGACTACGTGCGCGCCGAATTCCTGCGCAACCGCCAGATGGACTATGTGCGCGCTGCGCGCGCCCTCGGTGTGAGCAATATGCAGATCATGTGGCGCCATATCCTGCCCAACAGCATGACGCCGGTGGTGACCTTTTTGCCGTTCCGCATGAGCGCGGCCATCCTGGCGCTGACCTCGCTGGACTTCCTGGGCCTGGGCGTGCCGCCCGGCACACCGTCGCTGGGCGAATTGCTGAGCCAGGGCAAAAACAATATAGATGCCTGGTGGATATCGCTGTCCACCTTTGCCGTGCTGGTGATCACCTTGCTGCTGCTGACCTTTATGGGGGATGCGCTGCGTGATGCGCTGGACCCACGGAAGATGGACAAGTAATGACTTTGCTGACTGTCAAAAACCTGCGCGTTGGTTTTGCGGGCAAGGACGTGGTGCACGGCATCGATTTTTTCATCCAGCCCGGCGAAAAAATCGCGCTGGTCGGCGAATCCGGCTCCGGCAAAACCGTCACGGCGCTGAGTCTGCTGGGCCTGGTGCAGAACGCCGAGGTCTCCGGCCAGGCCGCTTTTGCCGGGCGCGAAGGGACTGTCGACTTGTTGTCGATTCCCGAGCGGCAATTGCGCGGCATTCGCGGCCAGGACATCGCGATGATTTTTCAGGAGCCGATGACGGCGCTGAACCCGCTGTTCTCTGTGGGCGACCAGATTGCCGAAGTTCTTGAGCTAAAAAAGGGCTTGAGCCGCGCCTATGCTGCGCAGGAAGCTATCAAACTGCTAGCGGATACCGGAATTTCCGAAGCCGCGCGGCGGGCCCAGGCCTTCCCGCACCAACTCTCGGGCGGGCAGCGCCAGCGCGCCATGATTGCGATGGCCCTGGCCTGCCAGCCCAAACTGCTGCTGGCCGACGAGCCAACCACGGCGCTGGACGTCACCTTGCGGGTGCAAATCCTGGATCTGCTGACCGTGCTGCAGCAACGCAACAACATGGCCGTGTTGCTGATCACCCACGATTTGAACCTCGTGCGCCGTTTTGCCGACCGTATCGCGGTGATGGAAAACGGACATATTGTTGAAACCGGCCCGGTCGCCCAGGTGTTTGCCAACCCGCAACACGCCTATACCCGCAAGTTGATCGCCAGCCGGCCGGCACGTGACGTGGTCGAGGGGCAGCCTGACCCAGCCGCAGCGCCAGTGATGCAGGCCACCGATTTGCGTGTCACCTACCCGGTGCGCCGGCCCGGTGTGGTGGGCTGGTTCAAGGCCGGTGAATTTGTGGCCGTGAAAGCCGCGAGTTTCAGCATTCCGCCCGGGCAGACCCTGGGGGTGGTGGGGGAGTCCGGCTCGGGCAAATCGACACTGGCCTTGGCCGCGCTGGGGCTGCACCCGCACCAGGGGCAGTTGCTGGCCGCCGGCCAACCCTGGAGCCGCGACGCGGTCCGCAACAAAAACATGCGGCGTATCGTGCAGGTGGTGTTCCAGGACCCGTTTTCCTCGCTCTCGCCGCGCATGACGGTGGAAGAAATCGTCGGCGAAGGCCTGTTGGTACACGAACCCGGGCTGTCCACCGCCCAGCGCCGCGAGCGGTCTCTGCTGGCGCTGGCCGACGTGGGCATGGGCGAAGCCCAGTTTCCGGGGCTGTTGCAACGGTATCCGCATGAGTTTTCAGGCGGCCAGCGCCAGCGCCTGGCGATTGCCCGGGCCCTGATCGTGCAGCCGCAATTGCTGGTACTGGACGAACCAACCAGCGCCCTGGACGTGACGATCCAGAAGCAGGTGCTGCAGCTTTTGCAGAAACTGCAACGCGAGCGCGGCCTGAGCTACCTGCTGATCACCCACGATGTGGACGTGATTCGCGCCATGGCGCACCAGGTGATGGTGATGAAAGACGGCGAGGTGCTGGAATCCGGTCCGGTGGACCGCGTGCTGGAGCAGCCGGAACACCCTTACACCCGAATCCTGGTGGCGGCGCAGGTTTAAGCCCTTGTTCATCAATTTGAATGAATTAAAAATGATGGATGATTCAAAATCATTCATTTTTCCTGATGCTGGCCGCAAGCTTGCGGATGCGGGCATGTAAACTGCTTGCAGAGGCGCCTGTTGCAGGCTACAATACGCACTTCACGACCAAATGGGCGGGTTTTCACCGCCCATTTTTTTTGGGCGTTTGTTTTTGCACCCTTGATTTTTAAGAAGCTGCCTCCGGAACTGAATGGCCTTACACGACACGATTGAGCAAACAGTCACAGGACTGGGATACGACCTGGTGGATATTGAACGCACCAGCGGTGGATTGCTGCGTGTCACGATCGACCATCCTTATGCGGCGGACACCGAAGAGCAGTTCATCAATGCGGAAGACTGCGAAAAAGTCACGCGCCAACTGCAGTTTGTGCTGGAAGTTGAAGGCGCGGCGTATTCCCGGCTCGAGGTGAGCTCGCCGGGTATAGACCGGCCTTTGCGCACTGAAAAAGATTTTGAGCGTTTTGCTGGCGAGATGGTGGACATCACCCTCAAGGCGCCTATTGGCGCGGCGGCTGCCGCCGGGTCGGCGATATCGGCCAGCCGTAAAAAATTTCGCGGAACACTTGAACGTGCCGACTCCGGATGGCAAATTGTGTGGAGCGAAGAGCCCGCCGCCAAGCCCGGTCAGAAAATAAGCAAGAAGCGGATCCCCGCGCCGTTGCAGGCACTGGGCTTCACGCTGGATGAGATTGCGCAGGCGCGACTGGCGCCTGTGGTTGACTTCAAGGGACGCAGGCCAAAAAGCGCGTCCGCAACAGAGATATAAAAGAGAAAGGCAGGCTTGTGAAATGAATCGCGAACTGTTGATGTTGGTTGATGCCATATCGCGTGAGAAAAATGTTGAACGTGACGTCGTCTTTGGCGCGGTCGAGCTTGCGCTCGCCTCCGCCACCAAGAAGGTGTATGCGGGCGAAGTGGACATCCGCGTGGCCGTGGACCGCGACAGCGGCAACTACGAAACCTTCCGCCGCTGGCTGGTGGTGCCTGATGCTGCCGGTCTGCAAAACCCGGAAGCTGAAGAGCTGGTCAGTGATGCACGCGACGAAATCGCCGACATCGAAGAGGGCGACTACATTGAAAAGCCGGTCGAAAGCCTGCCGATAGGTCGCATTGGCGCGCAAGCCGCCAAACAGGTCATTCTGCAAAAAATCCGCGACGCCGAGCGCGAAATGCTGCTCAACGACTTCATGTCGCGCGGCGACAAGATTTTTGTCGGTACCGTCAAACGCATGGACAAGGGCGACATCATTGTCGAATCTGGCCGCGTTGAAGGCCGCCTGCGTCGCAGCGACATGATCCCCAAGGAAAACCTGCGCTCCGGCGACCGCGTTCGCGCCATGATCATGGAAGTCGACACCACCTTGCGTGGCGCGCCCATCATCCTGTCGCGTACCGCGCCCGAGTTCATGATCGAGTTGTTCCGCCAGGAAGTGCCTGAAATCGAACAAGGCCTGCTGGAGATCAAATCCTGCGCCCGTGACGCAGGTTCGCGCGCCAAGATCGCCGTCCTGTCGCATGACAAGCGTGTTGATCCCATCGGCACCTGCGTCGGTGTGCGCGGCACCCGTGTCAACGGCGTGACCAACGAACTCGCCGGCGAACGTGTCGACATCGTTCTCTGGAGCGAAGACCCGGCCCAGTTCGTGATTGGTGCCCTGGCTCCGGCCAACGTTTCTTCCATTGTGGTGGACGAAGAACGCCACGCCATGGACGTGGTGGTGGACGAGGAAAACCTCGCCATCTCCATCGGCCGCGGTGGTCAGAACGTGCGCCTGGCCGCCGAGCTGACGGGCTGGAAAATCAACATCATGACGGCCGATGAGTCCGCTGAAAAGCAGGCCACCGAAACCGATACCAGCCGCAAGCTGTTCATGGAAAAGCTCGATGTGGACGAAGAAATCGCCGACATCCTGATCTCCGAAGGTTTCACCAGCCTCGAAGAAGTGGCGTACGTGCCGATTCAGGAAATGCTGGAGATCGAGTCGTTTGACGAAGACACCGTCACCGAACTGCGGACACGCGCCAAGGATGCGCTGCTGACCATGGAAATCGCCAAGGAAGAAGATGCCGAAGGCGTCTCGCAGAATCTGCGCGATGTCGAAGGCCTGACGCCCGAGCTGATTGCCAAGCTGACTGAGGCGGGTGTGACCACCCGTGACGACCTGGCCGATCTGGCTGTCGACGAATTAACCGATATCACCGGCCAGTCTGCGGACGAAGCCAAGGCTCTGATCATGACTGCACGCGCGCATTGGTTCACCGATGAACCCGCCGCCGCAGACACCGCTGCACCCGCAACGGCTCAAGAGCAATGATCATGGAGGCCGCAGGGAAACCCAATTATGTCCAGTACTACTACCGTCGCCCAGTTCGCAGCTGAACTGAATAAACCAACCGCCACCTTGATTGAGCAATTGACCAGTGCCGGCGTCGCCAAGGCGCAAGCCGATGACCACTTGTCAGAGGCCGATAAACAGAAGTTGTTGAGCTATCTGCAGGCCAGCCATGGCACGGCCAGCGCTGAGCGCAAGAAAATCACGCTGGTCAAAAAATCGACCAGCGAAATCAAGCAGGCCGATGCCACTGGCCGCGCCCGGACCATCCAGGTCGAGGTGCGCAAAAAACGCACCTTCATCAAGCGTGAAGACGGCTCCGACCTGCCCGCAGAAGAAAGCGCTTCCGCTGTCGCTGCGCCTCAGGCCCCGGAGGTCGAAGACCCGGAGTTGGTTCGCCGCGAGGAAGAAGCCAGCCGCCACGCCGAGCTGCTGCGCCGCCAGGAGGAAGAACTGGCTGAAAAGCGCCGTCTGCGCGAAGAGCAGGACGCCAAAGCCGCCGCGCAGGAGCAAGAGCGCCTGGCCGCCGAACAAAACGCATTGGCCCAGGCCGCTGCGGCTGCTGCTGCGCAGGCCGCCGAGGCCGCCAAAAAACAGGACAAACCGACCATCGGCAAAATCATGCCCGTGGCCGCCAAACCCGTTGTGGTTGAAGCGCCTGTCGTGCCTGATACAGCTGCCGTCGAGCAGGCTGCCGCCAAGGCCGCTGATGCCAGCGCCGCCCAGGCAGCCGCCAAGGCCAAAGCCACCGCTGAATTCCAGGCCGATGCCGCCAGGGCGCTGGACCTGCAGGAACGCCGCAAGAAAGCCGAGGCAGAAGCTGCCGGCATTCGCGCGATGATGAACGCGCCCAAGCGTGTTCTGGTTCCGCACGTCGATCCCAAAGTGGCCATGAAGGGCACTTTGCACAAGCCGGCCGTGGTGCCGGGTGCAGCCAAGCCAGCCGTTGCGGGCGCGCCTGGTGCTGCAGGCAAGAAAGAAGTCAAGTCGGAGAATCTGTCTTCGACCTGGAAAGACGACGCCAAGAAAAAGAGTGAAATCAAGACCCGCGGCGCGCCTGTCGTGCCCGGTCGTGGCAATTTCCGTGGTGGCCCGCGCGGTCGCCGCAGCTCGGACCGCGATTCGCGTCCAGAGTCCACATTTGTGGCACCGACCGAGTTCAAGGTCATTGAGGTTCATGTGCCCGAGACCATCACGGTGGCCGAACTGGCCCACAAGATGAGTGTCAAGTCGTCCGAGGTGATCAAACACTTGATGAAGCTGGGTCAGATGGTCACCATCAACCAGCCTCTGGACCAGGACACCGCGATGATCGTCGTGGAAGAGATGGGCCACAAGGCTGTCACAGCCGCGCTGGACGATCCGGAAGCCTTCACCGATGACGACACCCAGGGCCCGCAAGCCGAGATGCTGCCGCGCGCGCCTGTCGTGACCGTCATGGGTCACGTCGACCACGGTAAAACCTCGCTGCTCGATTACATCCGTACCGCCAAAGTGGCGGCCGCTGAAGCCGGTGGTATCACCCAGCACATCGGTGCCTACCACGTGCAAACACCACGCGGCATGGTGTCTTTCCTGGACACCCCGGGTCACGAAGCGTTCACCGCCATGCGTGCCCGTGGCGCCCAGGCGACCGACATCGTGATTCTGGTGGTGGCAGCCGACGACGGCGTGATGCCGCAAACCAAGGAAGCGATCAAACACGCCAAAGCGGCCGGTGTGCCCATCGTGGTGGCGATCAACAAGATCGACAAGCCCGATGCCAACATGGATCGTGTCAAGGGCGAGCTGGTCACCGAAGAGGTGATTCCTGAAGAGTTCGGCGGCGACGTGCCATTTGTCGGCGTGTCGGCCCGTACCGGCGCCGGCATCGACGCCTTGCTTGAACAGGTCTTGCTGCAGGCCGAAGTGCTGGAGCTGCGTGCCCCGGTCGATACGCTGGCCAAAGGCTTGGTGATTGAAGCCCGACTCGACAAGGGCCGCGGCCCGGTCGCCACCGTGCTGGTGCAATCCGGCACGCTGAAAACCGGTGACATCGTGCTGGCGGGTTCGACCTATGGCCGCGTGCGCGCCATGCTGGACGAAAACGGCAAGTCGATCAAGACCGCCGGTCCATCGATCCCGGTCGAAATCCAGGGTCTGACAGACGTGCCGCAAGCCGGTGATGAATTCATGGTCATGACCGACGAGCGTCGTGTCCGTGAAATCGCCACCTACCGTGCCGGCAAGTTCCGCAATACCAAGCTGGCCAAGCAGCAGGCGTCCAAGCTGGAGAACATGTTTGCCGACATCGGTGCCGGCGAAGTCAAGATGTTGCCCATCATCATCAAGGCCGACGTGCAGGGTTCGCAAGAAGCGCTGGCTCAGTCGCTGCTCAAGCTCTCGACCGACGAGGTCAAGGTGCAACTGGTGTACTCCGGTGTGGGTGGTATTTCCGAGTCCGACGTGAACCTGGCGATTGCGTCCAAGGCCGTGGTGATCGGGTTCAACACCCGTGCCGATGCCCAGGCGCGCAAGCAGGCCGAAAACAACGGCGTGGATATTCGTTACTACAACATCATTTATGACGCTGTGGACGAGTTGCGCGCCGCGATGTCGGGCATGTTGACACCGGACAAGAAGGAAGAAGTCATCGGCAATGCCGAGATTCGCGAAATCTTCAAGGTCAGCAAAATCGGCTCCATCGCCGGTTGTATGGTCACCGCAGGTGTGGTTCGCCGCACCGCCAAGCTGCGCTTGCTGCGCGGCAACGTGGTTATCTACACGGGTGAACTCGACTCGCTCAAGCGTTTCAAGGACGACGTCAAGGAAGTCAAGGAAGGTTTCGATTGCGGCTTGAACATCAAGGGCTACAACGACATCGAAATTGGCGACATCATTGAGTTCTTCGAAATCAGGGAAGTGGCCAGGACACTGGCGGTCTGATACCGGTGAGCGGCTGGCAGCCCTTTTGGGGAACCAGCCGCCACTGAACAGACTCCACACTTGTTGATATGCGTAAAAAATCTTCCACACCGAATCGCGGGTTTCGCGTTGCCGACCAGATCCAGCGGGATCTGACGGCTTTGATTGCGCGCGAGTTGAAAGACCCGCGTGTGGGCATGGTCACGATCCAGGCCGTCGAGGTCACGCCGGACTATGCCCATGCCAAGATCTTTTTCAGCGTGCTTGTTGGCGACCCGACAGAATGCGAAACGGCGCTGAACCAGGCGGCCGGTTTTCTGCGTAACGGCCTGTTCAAGAAGCTGATGATCCACACGGTTCCCACGCTGCATTTTCAGTTTGATCGCACCACGGAACGTGCGGCCGATATGAACGCCTTGATTGCCAAGGCAGTTTCTTCTCGCGCCCAGGAAGACTGAAGCGTACCGTTCCCCTTCGGCAGGCTCGGGGTGAACGGTACCCACCGCGAGCGGGTGTTCCGTTCGCGTTGAGCTTGTCGAAACGCTTATGTCCACATCTCCCAGTCACCGCCAGGCGCCTACACGCCAAAAAATTCAGCGACGTCTCGTTCACGGCGTGTTGCTGCTCGACAAGCCCTTAGGCCTGTCGAGCAACCAGGCGCTGCAAAAAGCCAAATGGCTGTTGCGGGCGGACAAAGCCGGCCATACCGGCACGCTAGACCCCTTGGCCACCGGCGTGTTGCCCCTGTGTTTTGGCGCGGCCACCAAGTTCAGCCAGCTGCAGCTTGACGCAGACAAGACTTATGAAGCCGTGTTGCTGCTGGGCCAGAAAACCAGCACCGCCGATGCCGAAGGCGACGTGATTGAAACCCGGCCGGTACCGGCCATCACGCCGGAGTTGCTGGACGAGATGACCCGGCGTTTCACCGGCCCGCTGGCGCAGATTCCGCCCATGTATTCGGCGCTGAAAAAAGACGGCAAGGCGCTCTACGAATACGCCCGCAAGGGTGAAGAAGTCGAGCGGGAAGCCCGCCACATCACGATTTACAAGCTAAATATGGCTCTGGCCCAGGACCCACGGGCGCAAGCAGCGATCAAAATAATAGTGAGCTGCAGCAAGGGCACTTACATACGCACGCTCGGTGAAGACATCGGCGAAGCCATCGGTTGCGGCGCCCACCTGGGTTCCTTGCGGCGCCTGGAAACCGGCGGTTTTGTCGCCAGTCAGTGTGTGAGCCTGGCCGCGCTGGAAGCCATGAGCGAGTCCGAGCGCGAAGCCTGTTTGTTGGCGCCGCAGTCGCTGGTCGCAGCCTATCCGTCTGTCACACTCGACGCCGATAATGCAGGACGGTTTTTAAGCGGTTTGCGCCGCCGGGGCCAGCCTGGCCAGTGGGGTGTGGATGCGCCGATGGTGCAAGTCTATGGCGACGATCCGCCCGCGTTTCTGGGCTCTGCCCATGTCACGGCCGATGAGTTGATCCCCCAGCGTTTGCTGAGCCCGATTGAAGTCAATGACATCCTGCAAGCCACTCAACGCCGCCTGGAACGTTTTGCCTTAGAGCCCCCCGACCCGGTGACCGCGTCCCTGCATGCCTGATTTTTTAGTTTTACCCGTTTCAAGTCTTCCTGAAAGCCAACCATGAGTCATAAACAAATCCGCAACATTGCCATCATCGCCCACGTCGATCATGGAAAGACCACCATGGTCGACCAGTTGCTGCGCCAATCCGGCACCTTTGCCGACCACGAAAAAGTCGTCGACACCGTGATGGACAACAACGCCATTGAAAAAGAGCGTGGCATCACCATCCTGGCCAAAAATTGCGCCGTGACCTGGGAAGGCACACACATCAACATCGTTGACACCCCGGGCCACGCCGACTTCGGCGGCGAAGTGGAACGTGCCTTGTCCATGGTGGACGGTGTGGTGCTGCTGATCGATGCGCAGGAAGGCCCCATGCCCCAGACGCGTTTTGTGACCAAGAAAGCCCTGGCCCTGGGTCTCAAGCCCATCCTGGTGGTGAACAAGGTGGACAAGCCTGGTGCGCGTCCCGACTTCGTGGTCAACGCCGCTTTCGACTTGTTCGACAAGCTCGGCGCCACCGACGAACAGCTGGACTTCCCCGTGGTTTACGCCTCCGGCATCAACGGCTGGTCCTCGCTGGAAGAAGGTCCTCCGAACGAACAGTGGGGTCCCGACATGTCAGCCCTGTTCAACACCGTGCTCAAACATGTGCCTGCGCAAAAGGGTGACCCTGCCGCACCGCTGCAGCTGCAGATTTCCGCACTTGATTTCTCGACCTTTGTGGGCCGTATCGGCGTTGGCCGTATCAGCCAGGGCACGATCCGCCCCATGATGGACGTGGTGGTCATGGAAGGCCCGGACGGCAAGGCTGTCAAAGGCCGTATCAACCAGGTCCTGACCTTCCAGGGCCTGGAGCGTGTGCAAGCCACCGAAGCCGGCCCCGGCGAAATCGTGCTGATCAACGGCCTGACCGACATCGGTATTGGCGTGACCATCACCGACCCGGTGACCCCGATGCCGCTGCCCATGCTCAAGGTCGATGAGCCGACCCTGACCATGAACTTCTGCGTCAACACCAGCCCGCTGGCTGGCCGTGAAGGCAAGTTCGTCACCAGCCGCCAGATCTGGGACCGTCTGCAAAAAGAACTGCAACACAACGTGGCGCTGCGCGTCAAGGAAACCGGCGAAGAAGGTATCTTTGAAGTCATGGGCCGCGGCGAGTTGCACCTGACCATCCTGCTGGAAAACATGCGCCGCGAAGGTTACGAGCTGGCTGTGTCCAAGCCGCGCGTGGTGATGAAAGAAGTGAACGGTGAAAAGCACGAGCCTATCGAGTTGGTGACCGCCGACATTGAAGAGCAACATCAGGGCGGCGTGATGCAAGCCCTGGGCGAGCGCAAGGGCGAACTGGTCAACATGGAGCCGGACGGTCGTGGCCGTGTGCGCCTCGAGTACCGCATCCCGGCCCGTGGCCTGATCGGTTTCACCAACGAGTTCCTGAACTTGACACGTGGTTCCGGCCTGATCTCCAACATCTTCGACAGCTACGAAGCGCACAAGGGCGACATCGGCGGCCGTAAAAACGGCGTGCTGATTTCCATGGACGCCGGTGAAATTTTCACCTACGCCCTGGGCAAGCTGGACGACCGCGGCCGTATGTTCGTCAAGGCCAACGATCCGGTATACGAAGGCATGATTGTCGGCATCCACAGCCGTGACAACGATCTGGTGGTCAACGCCACGCGTACCAAGCAGCTGACCAACTTCCGCGTGTCCGGCAAGGAAGACGCGATCAAGATCACGCCGCCTATCGAATGCACGCTGGAATACGGCGTGGAATTCATTGAGGACGACGAACTGGTCGAAATCACGCCCAAGTCCATCCGTCTGCGTAAGCGTCACCTGACTGAAAGCGAGCGCAAGCGCGCCGGCCGTTAAGATCTCGTGATCCTGAAGAGGGCCGCTGCTGCGCAGCGGCCTTTTTCACGTCCTTTTCTTATCGGCAGGTGTTTGACAGGCAGGTCGTTTCATGAAACTCACGCATTCCCGGGCGGTGGCCCTGATGGTTTTGATTACCTTGATGTGGTCCATCGCCGGTGTCGTGACCCGACAACTGGAGTCGGCGCGTAGTTTTGAAGTGACTTTCTGGCGCAGCTTTTTCACAGCGCTGTCGCTGCTGGTGATCCTGCCGCTGTTTCAGGGGCGCGAGGTTTTTTCCAGAATCCGCCACGCTGGCCGCTTTTTGTGGATCTCCGGCGTTTGCTGGAGTGTGATGTTCACCGCCTTCATGCTGGCGCTGACCATGACCACGGTGGCCAATGTGCTGGTGACCATGGCGGCCGGGCCTTTTATCACGGCGCTGGTGGCGCGGGTGTTTATCGGCCACCGCATTCCCACACGCACCTGGCTGGCGATTGCCGTTGCGGGTGTGGGCATTGCCTGGATGCATGGTTCCCAGGTCAGTCTGGACGCCGGTAGCGGCGAGCTGGCCGGCACGCTGGTGGCCCTGCTGGTGCCGCTGGCCGGTGCGGTGAACTGGACCGTGGTGCAGCGCAGCCAGGCACACGGTGAAAAAATCGACCTGGTGCCTGCGGTGTTGGTGGGCGCGGCGATTTCTTCGTTGCTGACTTTGCCGCTGGCGTTTCCGTTCAGCGCGACCGGGCGCGACCTGGGCCTGCTGGCGATGTTAGGCCTGCTGCAACTGGCGATTCCCTGTGTCTTGTCGGTGGTCTGTGCCCGCGTGCTGAAGGCGCCGGAGATGGCTTTGCTGGCCTTGCTGGAGATTATTTTTGGCATCCTGCTGGCCTGGGTAGGTGCGGGCGAGGTGCCGGCTTCCACGGTGCTGACCGGCGGCATGCTGGTGATAGGGGCGCTGGTCGCCAACGAACTGATGGGATGGAGAAACAGACTATGAACGAAACAACACATTTAAAAACAAGCGGCGATATCCTGACCGAGGTGCGCGGGCAGGTCGGTTTTATCACCCTGAACCGGCCGAAAGCGCTGAATGCCTTGTCGCTGCACATGGTGCGCGACCTTGCTGCGGCGCTGCTGGCCTGGCGCGACGACGCCGCCATCTTGGCGGTGGCGATTCGCGGCAGCAACAAACACGGCCGTCCCGGCACGCCGGAAAGCCTGTTCGGCGGTTTTTCCGCCGGCGGCGATATCCGGTTTTTCCACCAGGCGGCCCTGGCCGGCGACACGGCGCTTGACGATTTTTTCACCGAGGAATACCGCCTCAACCACCTGATCCATAACTACCCCAAACCCTACATCGCCTTCATGGACGGTGTGGTCATGGGCGGCGGCATGGGCATCAGCCAGGGGGCGAAGGTCCGCATCGTGACCGAACACAGCAAACTGGCGATGCCGGAAACCAATATCGGGCTGTTCCCCGATGTGGGCGGCGGTTATTTCCTGAGCCGTTGCCCGGGCAGCGTGGGGGAATACCTGGCGCTGACGGGTGTGGTGATCGACGGCGACGAGGCGCTGGCGTATGGCCTGGCCGACGTCAAGCTGCCGGCCGCGCGTTTGCCCGCCCTGTGGCAAGACCTGGGCGCCCAGGCTTTTGCCGGCGCGCCCGAGCTGGCGCAATGGATTGCTACCAATTTGGTAGCTGATGGCGCCCGTTTTGAAAGGGCTGGAGGCCTGTTTGACCAATATTTCTCGCTGGCACGGGTGAAACACATGGTCGACGCGCTGGAAGCCGCACCTGACGAGGCGGCGAAAAAGGTCGGCGCCTTGCTGCGCAAACGTTCACCGCTGATGCTGCATGTGACCCTGGAGCAGATCCGCCGTGCCAGGACCATGAGTCTGGCCGAGGATTTGCGCATGGAGCGCGACATCGTGCAGCACTGCTTTTACCAGCGGCCCGGCACCGCCAGTGAAACCGTGGAAGGTATACGTGCGTTGGCGGTCGACAAGGACTACACGCCGATCTGGAACCCGGCGCGGATTGAAGACGTCAAGCCGGCGATGGTGCAGGCCTTTTTTGCCAGCCCCTGGACGGCCGATACCCACCCTTTGCGCGAGTTGTAAGCGAGCCGGCTCAGAGCTGGCGGTAAACCAGCTCGGCCAGCCGCATCAACTCGTCGCGCGAAAGTGCGCCGCTCAGCGCGTAGCCAAAACCCTGGTCTACCCAGTAAAACGAAGGCACAGGCCCGTTCATGCTGTAGCGGAAAGCCGTTTCTTTCGTGTCCTTGTGGTGCGCTGCGCCGGCGGCCTGGGGCGCATCAACCGCCCCCAGGTAGAGCGTGACACGCAGGCCGGCGGTGTTCTGGAACATGAACTGCGCGCGCGCGCTGCCTTCACCCGGCAGCAGCCGGCCGCCCACCAACTCGTAGCCCTGGCTGGCCAGCACCGGCACCTTGAGCGGCCGGCCCAGGCGTTTGGACAGCCATTGCACCAAATGTTCTTGCTGCGCCGCATCGACCTCGACCGGATGCCGTACTTCGGGTGAATACACCGCGTAAGCCATCGATGCCTGGTGCACAAAGGCCTGGGCCGCAGCCGCCGGATTGGCGGTCGCCAGTTGTTGCGCCGCCGGCTGGCCCAGGCGCCCATGCGCCAGCCAACCCACGCCAAAAGCTAGCACCACCGCCGCCGCCATGCCGCCCCAGCGCCACCATTGGTCGAGTTGCTGCCGGCCCTGCTGGCCGCGTTGTGCCGCCGCCAGCAGGGTGGCCGGAATCGGCGCCTCCAGCAACGGGCGGTGCAGGGCGCGCAAGGCCTCGCGCTGGGCCTGCCAGGCTTGCAATGTTTCCTGCGCAGCCGGGTCGTTGGCCAGTTGGGCGCGGGCCTCGGCCTGCTGTTCGGCCGTCAGTTGCCCATCGACCAGTGCATTGAGCTTGTCCTGCATGAAATCGTTTGGTTTATCCATGGTGTTCCGGGCTCTATTTGAGCCGCCTGAGCTGAACCGGGGCAGCGGCCTGGACGGCTTGTGCGGCGGACGGGCTGTTCATCAATTCGTGCAGCCGGGCGCGTGCCCGTGACAGCCGCGACATCACGGTACCGATAGGCACGCCAGTGATTTTCGCCACGTCGCTGTAAGACAGGTCTTCGAGGCTGACCAGCAGCAACACCACGCGTTGTTCTTCCGGCAGGCGTAGCAGGCAACGCTGCAAGTCCAGCGACTGCGCGGTGCCGGTATCTTCCGCCACCAACTCATGCGCCACATCCTCGGCATTCACCACGGTACCGGCGCTGGCCTGGCGGACCGCGCTGCGCACCTGGTTGACAAAAATATTGTGCATCAAGGTGAACAGCCAGGCGCGCAAATCACTGCCGGCCGTCCACAAGCGCCATTTGCTGCAGGCGCGCTCCAGCGTGTCCTGCACCAGGTCGTCGGCCATCCAGGTATCGCCGGTGAGCGCCCGGGCGTAACGCCGCAGGCTGGGGATGTGATCGGTCAGCGGAAAATCAGTCATGGCGGTCGGCGCGACAGGCTCTTGGGCGCATGGCTGGTTCCCGCATGCCGCTGCTTCAGGGCTTGGCGACGTGCCAGATGTTCATGAAGTTGTCGCCGGTCTTGTCGCCGGGCTTGCTGTCCTTGGACCAGTAATACAGCGGCTTGCCTTTGACGGCCCATTGTTTTTTGCCGTCGTCACGCGTGATGACCATGTAGTCACCTGTCGCTTTGTCGGTTTCCATGGCCATCAGCGGCGGCCAGTTGGTGGCGCAAGGGCCATTGCAGACGGATTTTCCGCTGTTGGCGGTGTCACGGTCGAACACATACAAGGTCATGCCGTTGGGGCCGACCAGCGCGCCGTCGGCGACTTTGGCCGGGGTGGCGGCGTTCATGGAGGCGCAGCCGCCCAGCAGGGCAGCGGTGATCAGGGCGATGGACAAGAGTTTCATGAAAGACTCCGGGTGAAGGTTAGGCAGCAAATGTCTGCACCGGGATAAACACCGGCCAGGCCCGGTTTATTCCATCACTCGCCGAAATCGTTCAAAAAAACGCTGGATTGTTTCCAGAGGCCTAACGGCTTCGGGATTTCATCGCGCGCTCGACCTCGCGTTTGCCCTCGCGGTCCTTGATGGTGTCGCGTTTGTCGTGTTCTCCCTTGCCCTTGGCCAGGCCAACCTCGCATTTGACCTTGCCGGCTTTCCAGTGCAGGTTCAACGGCACCAGGGTGAAACCTTTTTGCTCGATTTTGCCGATCAGGCGGCGGATCTGCTCCTTGTGCATCAGCAGTTTTTTGGTGCGTACCGAGTCTGGCCGAATATGGGTGGACGCCGTCCCCAGCGGGTTGATCTGGCAGCCGATGATGAAGAGTTCGCCGTTGCGGATCACCACATAACCGTCGGTCAGCTGCACCTTGCCTTCACGCAGGGACTTGACCTCCCAGCCTTCGAGCACCATGCCGGCCTCGAAACGTTCTTCAATGTGGTAGTTGAACAGCGCTTTTTTGTTGTCGGCAATACGCACGGCTGCAGCGGCCGCTTTGGGGCTGAGGTTGCTCGGGGCCTTGTCCGCGCCTTTTCCGGAGGACGAGGCGGCGGCCGGTTTTTTGGAGGATGCTTCTTTGGTGGCCATGTATAAAAGTTAAGGGCGCCATCGGCTAATACAATTGCGCGCAGCCCATGATTGTATGAAAACCGTTCACAAGTCCGTTCTTATCTGGTACAGCGCAGCCGAAATGTTTGCCCTAGTCACCGACGTCGCCAGTTATCCGCAGTTTTTGCCCTGGTGCGACCAGGCTAAAGTGGTCGAGGAAGACGGCCACGGCATGACCGCCCAGGTCGGTATTTCGTTTGCCGGTATCCGCCAAACCTTCACCACCCGCAATACCCACGTCCAAGACCACAAGGTGTCGCTCAAACTGGTTGACGGCCCGTTTTCAAAACTGGATGGCCACTGGGACTTCACGCCGTTAGGCGATGGCAGCCAGCGTGCCTGCAAGGTCAACTTCAGCCTGCGTTACGATTTTGACAACGCCGCGCTGGCCGCGCTGGTTGGCCCGGTGTTTGACAAGATTGCCGGCAGCATGGTCGATGCCTTCGTCAAACGGGCGGGCCAGGTCTATGGCGAAACCTGAAACGCTCTTGAATATCCTGCTGGTGTATTCGTCGGCGCCGCGCCAGGTGCGCGAATGGCCGTTGGTCTTGCCGTCCGGCAGCACGGTGGCGCAGGCCCTGGAAGCCAGCGGTATCCTGGCGGAGTTTCCGGAATTGGCGTCCAGCCGGCTGGCGCTGGGCATCTGGGGACGTAAAACCAGTCTGCGGCAGGTCTTGCACGCGCAGGATCGGCTGGAAATCTACCGTGCACTGCGGGTGGACCCCAAAACCGCCAGACGCGAGCGTTTCAGCAAGCAGGGCGTGAAAAAATCAGGGCTGTTTTCCCAGAAACGGGCAGGGGCCAAGGCCGGGTACTGAAGCGGGGTGGCTTATTTACAGTCGGCGTCGACAATGCCCTGCAGACGCTGGTTTTCCACGGCACGTGTGTTGTCATCCATGAATTCGCGTTCGCCTTTGGCATTGGTCGTCGACACACGTACGCCCGACTGAAGGGTTGCCACGGCTTTTTTGGCTCGTGCGCAGTTATCCGCCTTGCCTTGGGCTGTTTTTTCGTCCTCGGCCTTTTTCTTGGCGGCTTCGTCGTCTTCGAGCTTTTTCTTTTTGGCTTCCAGCTCGGCATTTTTGCCGGAGAGCTTGGGCGCAGCCTCCTTGACGGCCGCCACAGGCACGGCAGGTGTGGCCGCGTCGGGGGATTCGCTTGACGGGGCGGCTACGCTGGCACGGCCGCGGCCACCGGGCTGCTTGAGAATGTCTTTGTCCTTGATGTCCGCGCTTGGTGGCCTATCGCTGAACACCTTGCGTCCGTCCTTGTCAATCCACTGCCATTGCGCAGCGGCGCTGAGCGCAATCGCCCAGCCTGCAAGCGTCAAAACGAGGTGTTTGGGAGTGATTTTCAGGTCCATGCTTTCCAGTGTAGCGCTGCCCGCCTGGGTGACGAAGTTCGGTGGCGGCAGCAGTGGCTTTTTTGTCACGCGCTCAGGAATCCGTCAGGGTCTCTTGGGGTGCGCGAGGGTTTGTACCGACCGGCGCGGGTACAATCGTGTTTTTGGAGCCATCCCTATGCGCCTACTCGGCAAAGCGCTCACCTTCGACGACGTATTGTTGGTGCCAGCGTTCTCCCAGGTCCTGCCCAAGGACACCCAGCTTTCCACCCAGTTCTCACGCAACATCCGTCTGAACCTGCCGCTTGTATCGGCAGCCATGGATACGGTGACGGAAGCACGTTTGGCCATTGCCATCGCCCAGGAGGGCGGCATCGGCATCGTGCACAAAAACCTCACACCGCAGGAACAGGCCGCCCATGTGGCCAAGGTCAAGCGTTATGAGTCCGGCGTGGTACGTGACCCGGTGGTGATCACCCCCGAGCACACGGTGCTGCAGATACTGGAGCTGTCCGAGCAACTGGGCATCTCCGGTTTCCCCGTCTGTGATGGCGGCAAGGTGGTCGGCATTGTGACCAGCCGCGACCTGCGCTTTGAAACCCGTTATGACGTCAAGGCGCACCAGATCATGACGCCGCGCGACAAGCTGATCACGGTCAGAGAAGGCACGTCGGCCGCCGAGGCCAAGGCCTTGCTCAATAAATACAAGTTAGAGCGCGTGCTGGTGATCAACGACGACTTCGAGTTGAAGGGCCTGATCACGGTCAAGGACATCACCAAGCAGACCAACTTTCCCAACGCCGCACGCGACAGCGCCGGTCGCCTGCGCGTAGGCGCCGCGGTGGGGGTTGGCGAGGGAACAGAAGAACGCGTCGAAGCACTGGTCAAAGCCGGTGTGGACGCCATCGTGGTGGACACGGCCCACGGCCACAGCCATGGTGTGATTGAACGTGTGCGCTGGGTCAAGAAAAACTACCCGCACATTGACGTCATCGGCGGCAACATCGCCACCGGTGCAGCAGCGCTGGCCCTGGTCGAGGCCGGTGCCGATGCGGTCAAGGTCGGCATTGGTCCCGGCAGCATCTGCACGACACGTATCGTGGCCGGCGTGGGTGTTCCCCAGATCATGGCCATCGACAGCGTGGCGACGGCTTTGCGCGGCACGGGTGTGCCCTTGATTGCCGACGGCGGCATTCGTTACAGCGGCGACATCGCCAAGGCCATCGCCGCAGGCGCGGGCACGGTGATGATGGGCGGCATGTTTGCCGGTACCGAAGAAGCGCCTGGCGAAGTGATTTTGTTCCAGGGCCGCAGCTACAAGAGTTACCGCGGCATGGGCAGCATAGGCGCCATGCAGCAGGGCAGTGCCGACCGCTACTTCCAGGAATCCAGCACCGGCAATCCGAACGCCGACAAGCTGGTGCCCGAAGGCATTGAAGGCCGCGTGCCCTACAAAGGCTCCATGGTTGCGATCATCTTCCAGATGGCCGGCGGCTTGCGCGCCAGCATGGGTTACTGCGGCTGCGCCACGATTGAAGACATGCAAAACAGGGCCGAGTTTGTCGAAATCACGGCCGCCGGCATCCGCGAAAGCCATGTCCACGACGTGCAGATCACCAAAGAAGCGCCGAACTACCGGGCAGACTGAGCTAGTTAGCCCGCCGGAGGCGTCTGCCCGCAGACGCCTTTTTTCTTTTTTTGCCTTGAAGAACCGCCCTCATGCAGCACCAGAAAATCCTCATTCTCGATTTCGGCTCCCAGGTCACTCAACTGATCGCGCGCCGTGTGCGCGACGCCCAGGTTTTTTGTGAAGTTCACCCTTGTGATGTGAGCGACGACTGGGTGCGTGACTACGCCAAAGATGGCTCGCTCAAGGGCATCATTTTGTCGGGCAGCCACGCCAGCGTCACCGAAGACAGCACCGACCGCGCGCCGCAAGCCGTGTTCGAGCTGGGCCTGCCGGTGCTGGGTATTTGTTATGGCATGCAAACCATGGCACAGCAGCTAGGCGGCAAGGTCGAGGGCGGCCATACCCGCGAATTCGGTTCTGCCGATGTGCGCGCCCGCGGCCACACCGCGCTGCTCAAAGATATCGCCGACTACACCACGGCCGAAGGCCAGGGCATGCTCGATGTCTGGATGAGCCACGGCGACAAGGTGACCGAAATGCCGCCCGGCTTCAAACTCATGGCGTCTACCGATTCTTGCCCGATTGCCGGCATGGCCGACGAAGACCGCAAGTTTTACGCCGTGCAGTTTCACCCCGAAGTCACGCACACCAAGCAAGGCGATGCCATTTTGCGGCGTTTTGTGCTCGGAATTTGCGGCACGCGCCAAGACTGGGTCATGGGCGACTACATCAGCGAAGCGGTCGAAAAAATCCGCCAGCAGGTGGGTGACGAAGAAGTCATTCTGGGCCTGTCCGGCGGTGTCGATTCGTCGGTGGCTGCGGCCCTGATTCACCGCGCCATCGGCGACCAGCTCACCTGCGTGTTCGTCGACCACGGCTTGCTGCGCCTGAACGAAGGCGACATGGTGATGGACATGTTTGTCGGCAAGTTACACGCCAAGGTGATTCGTGTCGATGCCGCAGGTCAGTTCCTCGGTCACCTCGCCGGTGTCAGCGAACCCGAAGCCAAACGCAAAATCATTGGCCGCGAATTTGTCGAAGTTTTCAAGTCCGAAGCTGCCAAGCTGAAGGCCGCCAATGCCTCCTCCAAGGGTGCCAAGTGGCTGGCCCAGGGCACGATTTACCCCGATGTGATCGAGTCCGGCGGCGGCAAAAACAAAAAAGCTGTCACCATCAAAAGCCACCACAACGTGGGTGGCTTGCCTGAACAGTTAGGCCTGAAACTGCTGGAGCCGCTGCGCGAACTGTTCAAGGACGAAGTCCGTGAACTCGGCGTGGCGCTCGGCCTGCCGCACGACATGGTGTATCGCCATCCCTTCCCCGGCCCGGGCCTGGGCGTGCGGATTCTGGGCGAAGTCAAAAAAGAATACGCCGATCTGCTGCGCCGCGCTGATGCCATCTTCATCGAAGAGCTGCGCAACTTCAAGGACGCGGAGACCGGCAAGACCTGGTACGAACTGACCAGCCAGGCTTTCACGGTGTTTTTGCCGGTGAAAAGTGTGGGTGTGATGGGCGATGGACGCACCTATGACTACGTGGTGGCATTGCGCGCGGTGCAAACCAGCGACTTCATGACCGCCGACTGGGCCGAGCTGCCCTACGCGCTGCTCAAAAAAGTGTCGGGTCGTATCATCAACGAAGTGCGCGGCATCAACCGCGTGACCTACGACGTCAGCAGCAAGCCCCCAGCCACGATTGAGTGGGAATAAGACGCGAAGCGAGGGGCGAGGGCCCCGCTTAGCGGGATCGACCAGCGCAGCGGCTGGCGAGTCAATGGCCCTCGATGGGCCATTGACGAGTGCGCGAGAAGCGAGAAAGCATGACCCATGCCCCAACAGCCCTCCCCACCAGGCGCCCGACCCGCGGACAGCCTGTTCTTCGCGATTTTCCCGGACGCCGCCGCGGCTGAACGGATCGCCCAGCTCGCGCAGCAACTGCGCGGCGAACAGGGCTTGCATGGCAAGCCCCTCAAAACAGAACGCTTCCACGTCACCTTGCATCACCTCGGCCATCACGCCGGATGGCCGCAAGAGCTTGTAACCCTGGCGGGTCAGGCGGCTGCAGCCGTGGTGCTGCCGCCGTTTGAAATTACCTTTGACCGCGCCAGCAGCTTTACCAGCGCGACGCGCCACCGTCCCCTGGTGTTGCGCGGCGGCGAGGGACTTTTGGCCTTGACCGCCTTCCAGCAGGCGCTGGGTGTGGCGATGGGCGAGGTTGGCCTGCAGCGCTGGGCCAAACCGGGCTACACGCCGCACGCCACCTTGCTGTACGACGACCGCAGTGTCGCCGAGCAGGTCGTGGAAACCATCGCCTGGACGGCGCATGAGTTTGTCCTGGTGCACAGCCAGCTCGGGGAGGGCCGGTATACGCCGTTGGGCCGTTGGCCGCTGCGCGAATAGTCGCTGGCCCAAGGTTTTTGGTAAAAAATGCCTCTAGCCCAGATACTGTGTGCGCAAGCAGCTATTAATAAGTGAGCAAATGAAGAGTGCTGTGGGTGCAGCAGCGCGATTGCCCGTGTGGCCGCCAGCGTATGGCGCGGTGCAGAATCGCGGCAGGGTTTGCCGCCAGGCGGCCGTTGCGGCTGGCTAAACCCGGCTGAATGTCCGGTGGTTTTTGGCCTATGCTCTAGGCCATGTACCAGCCACCCCAGTTCAAGGGCGATCGCGCGCAGGCTGCGGCGCTGATGGAAAACTACCCCTTTGCCAGCCTGATCAGCGTGGACGATACGGGCTTGCCCTTTGTCAGCCACCTGCCGTTGCACCTGGAGCAGCGGGGCGACGAGTTCGTGCTGCTCGGCCACTGTGCCAAACCCAACCCGCACTGGCGCTATTTGCAGGCGCGCCCACAGGCGGTGGCGACTTTTCTCGGTCCCCATGCCTACTTGTCGCCCAAGGTTTATCCCGACCTGGCACGTGTGCCGACCTGGAACTACCTGGCCGTGCATTGCACAGTGCAAGCCACACTGATTGAAGACCCGGCGGGCAAGGACAATTTGCTGAAAAAACTGATAGGCGACCACGAGCCGCCTTATGCCGAGCAGTGGCGCGGCCTGGGCGAGGAGTTTGCGCACAAAATGCTGGCCGGCATTGTGGCGTTCGAGCTGCGCGTCACCGATTGGCAATGCAAGATCAAGGTGAATCAGCACCGGCCCGAGGCTCATACGGCGATGAAAGCCATGTATGCCGCGGGCAATGAAAACGAACAGGCGCTGGCCGCCTGGATGGACAAGCTGGGACTGAACCCGGTCGTCCCACCTGCCAGGGAGGCTTGAGATGCGTGCCGTGTTCAGCATCCTGAGCCTGTTGGTTGTGGTCGCCGTGATCGGCGTATTGGCCAAAAAACAGCTGTCCCCAACGCCCGTGAAACCGTCTGCTGCCGACGGTGCCGTGAGTCTGCCGGTGACCACGCCGGGTGCGACGCCGCAGCAGCAAAGCCAGCAGATTCAGCAGCAGGTTCGCCAGACGCTGGAAAACGCCATGCAGCAGGCGCGCCCCATGCCGGAAGACAAACCTTAAGCCATTTATGGTCAGACTTATGTGTCAAATCGGCCTCCAGCCCAATAACAACAAGCGCAAGCAGCTATTAAAACAGAAGCGCCATGACTGATATCGACTTCATGCAACTGGCGCTGGCCCAAGCCCGGCAGGCCGCCGCCGCCGGTGAAGTCCCGGTCGGGGCCGTGCTGGTGTATCGCGGCGAGGTGATTGCCAGCGGCCGCAACGCGCCTATCGACGGGAAAGATCCCACCGCCCATGCCGAGATGCTGGCCTTGCGTCTGGCCGCCCAGGCTTTGGACAATTACCGGCTCGACGAGTGTGAGTTGTTTGTCACGCTGGAGCCCTGCGCCATGTGTTCCGGCGCCATGTTGCACGCCCGGTTGAAACGGGTGGTGTTTGGCGCCGCCGACCCCAAAACCGGCGCGGCCGGCTCGGTCGTCAACCTGTTTGCCAACAAGCAACTGAACCACCAGACGCAGTGGCAGGGCGGGGTGCTGGCCGAGGAATGCGGCGCCTTGCTGCAGGATTTTTTCAAGCAACGGCGTGCCGATCAGCGCGAAGCCACGCGACTCAGCCACCCCTTGCGCGACGACGCCTTGCGCACGCCTGACCAGGCTTTTGCCGGCTTACCGGGTTACCCGTGGATGCCGAATTACATCAGCGACTTGCCCTCGCTGGCCGGGCTTCGCATGCATTATCTGGACGAAGCTGCAGACGAGGATGTGACCTATCTGTGCCTGCACGGCAACCCGGCCTGGACTTATCTCTACCGCAAGATGATTCCGGTTTTCCTGCAAGCCGGGCACCGGGTCGTGGCGCCCGACCTGATTGGTTTTGGCAAAAGCGACAAACCTAAAAAAGACAGTTTTCACCAGTTCAACGGCCACCGGCAAAACCTGCTGGAACTTGTGGAGCGGCTGGATCTGCGCAACATCGTACTGGTGGTGCAGGACTGGGGCGGCCTGCTGGGCCTGACCCTGCCCATGGCCGCACCTGGGCGCTACAAAGGTCTGCTGGTCATGAACACCACCCTGGCCACCGGCGAGCAGCCCTTGTCGCCAGGTTTTGTCGCCTGGCGCGAGATGTGCGCGAAAAATCCGGAGTTTGATGTGGCGCGGCTGTTTGCCCGCGGCAACCCGCAGATGAGCGCCGAAGAATGCGCCGCCTACATGGCGCCGTTCCCGGACAAAGGCCATCGCGCCGCCTTGCGGGCTTTTCCGCCCCTGGTGCCGGCGTTTGTTGATTCGCCGGGGGCCGACACCTCGCGCCAGGCACGCGACTTCTGGCGCGAGCGCTGGTCCGGCCAGACCCTGATGGCCGTGGGTGCGCAAGACCCGGTGCTGGGTTTGCCGGTGATGCGCCAGTTGCAGCAAGGCATCAAGGGCTGCCCCGAGCCCCTGGTGCTGGACCAGGCCGGACATTTTGTGCAGGAGCACGGCGAATTGATCGCGCGCCAGGCGGTGAGTTTCTTCCGCTGAAGCCGAGTCTCGGGAAACCAGCCGGGCAGGAGTTGGCCCGGTCGGCCACAAAAGCCGCGGCAATGGGATACTCCCATCCGTGAAAAAACATATCTACATTTATTCGCCTTCCAGCGCCGTGCGCGACAAAGCCGCTTTTAAACGCGGTGTGAAACGCCTCAAGGCCCTGGGCCACGACGTGGAAATTGACGAGGCCGCATTAAGCAGCCACCAGCGTTTTGCCGGCGACGACGACACCCGCCTGGCCGCCATCGCCCGGGCCGCCGCCAGTGGCGCCGACGTGGCGCTGATCTCGCGCGGTGGTTACGGCCTGACCCGCATCCTGCCCGGCATCAACTACAAGGCCGTGGCCAAGGCCGTGGACAAGGGCACACGTTTTGTGGGCCTGAGTGACTTCACCGCCTTGCAGACAGCGCTGCTGGCCAAAACCGGCGCGGTGAGCTGGGCTGGCCCGGCCCTAGGCGAAGACTTTGGCACCGAAGGCGAGCCCGACGACATCATGGAAGCCTGTTTTGACGACCTGATCAGCGGGCAGGGCGAAGGCACGGGCTGGCGCCTGCCCAAACCTTCCGCCAAGTCAGGTGTTGTCAGCGCCATACCGGAACGGGCCAATGGCGTTTTCAGCATCAAGGACGCGGTGTTGTGGGGCGGCAACCTGGCGGTTTTGTCCTCGCTGGTCGGCACGCCTTATTTTCCGGCCATCAAAGGCGGCATCTTGTTCCTGGAAGAGGTGCATGAACACCCCTACCGGCTGGAGCGCATGTTGACCCAGCTCTTGCATGCCGGCGTGCTGGCGCAGCAAAAAGCCGTGGTCCTGGGCCAGTTCACCAACTACAAGCTGGTGCCGCACGACAAGGGCTTCAAGCTGGCGTCGGTGGTGGAATGGCTGCAGCGCCAGATCAAGGCGCCGGTACTCACCGGTTTGCCTTTTGGCCATGTGGCGACCAAGGTGGTGTTGCCGGTGGGCGCCAAAGTGACCTTGGCTGTCGAGGACCGGGATGCCTTTTTGCTCTGGGGCCACACACACTGAGCGTGTAGCAAGCCGCTGTCGCCAGGGGCCAACGTGGCCCTGGCTCGCCAGCGTGTGACCTGTCTTAGTTGGTCAGGGAGCTGCGCCGTGAGCCCAGGCTACCGGGCAGCAGGCCGTCAAACATCTTGGTGATGCCGCTGACTTTCTGGCGGGCAATGGTTTCGCCCTGCATGGCCGACAAAACCGCCATCACATCGCCCCGGGCATACCAGAGGCCTTGGACGTCCTGCGCATAACGCACACGCAAGGCAATTTTGGGATAGTGTTTTTCGCCAAACTCACCCAACTCGCTGAGCATCAGCTGCCGAATACCTTCGGTGCGATTTGCCACAACGGCGGGAGCAACTTCGCCACCCATCAGCAAGCCGAGCAAACTGCTTTTTAAATGAGGCTTGATCCAACGCATAGGGCTAAAGACTTTCAAATGAACGGTCACAAGAAACCACGTGTTCTGGTAGATTAATGCTCGGAAGGTACGGATGCAAGATGTTTCTTGCACCCGGGTCCACGTAAAACAACAAACAAATCAACATGTTAGTAACTAGATGTCATGTTGATTCTCGGCTTAGGCCAAGACCAATACTTTCGATTTAATGGTGTTTCCTGGCCTCTAGTCTAAAAACCAAGCATGTCAGTCTTGTGAACTATTTACATCTGACAGCCCTACAACTCTCATCCAACTTCCAGTGAGCTTTTTATGACTACCTACCCTTCGCACTACATCAACGGCCAGTGGGTCGCGGCGCAATCGGCTGAAACCTTGCCGGTGCACGACTCCAGCACGGAAGAAATCATGGCCACGGTGCCGGCCGGCACTGCGCAAGAAGCCGAACGCGCTGTGCTGGCGGCCCGTGCCGCGTTTGAGGGCTGGTCCAGCTTGCCAGTGGAAACACGTGCGGCTTACCTGGACAAGATCGCGGCCGGCCTGAAGGCGCGGACCGACGAAATGGCGCTGGCCATCGCCCGCGAAGTTGGCATGCCGCTGAAGATGGCGCGTATGGTGCAGGTGGGCGGGCCGACCTGGCACTGGGGCAACTATGCCAAGGTGGCGCGTAACTTCGAGTGGGAGAAAAAAGTCGGCAACTCGCTGGTGGTGCGCGAAGCGATTGGTGTGGTCGGCTGCATCACGCCCTGGAATTTCCCGCTCAGCCAGATCACCCTGAAAATCGCGCCAGCTCTGGCCGCAGGCTGCACCGTGGTGCTCAAACCCAGTGAAATCGCCCCGGTCAACGCCATGATCCTGGCTGAAATCATCCACGAAGCGGGTTTGCCGCCTGGCGTGTTCAATCTGGTCAATGGCATGGGCCCTGTGGTCGGCGAAGTGTTGGCCACACACCCGGAAGTGGACATGGTCAGTTTCACCGGCTCAACCCGCGCCGGCAAACGGGTCAGCGAGCTGGCCAGCCAGTCGGTCAAACGTGTGGCGCTGGAGCTGGGCGGCAAATCGGCCAGCGTGATCCTGGACGACGCCGACTTTGAAGCCGCGGTCAAGGGCACGATCTCGGCCTGCATGCTCAACAGCGGCCAGACCTGCTCGGCCCACACCCGCATGTTGGTGCCGGCCAGTCGTTATGAGGAGGTGAAAGCGTTGGCCAAAACCGCGATTGCCAAGTTCAGCGTCGGCCCCAGCCTGGAAGAAAGCAGCCGGCTGGGCCCGCTGGTCAGCGCCAACCAGCGCGACCGCGTGTTGGGTTTTATCCGCACCGGCATAGCCGAAGGCGCGGACGTGATTGCCGGTGGTGCCGAGGCCCCGCCCATCGCCAAAGGTTATTTTGTGCAACCAACCATCCTGGGCATCAAACCCACGGACACGCTGGCACAGGAAGAAATTTTCGGCCCGGTGCTGGTCGTCATTCCCTACCAGGATGAAGAAGAAGCGGTGGCCATTGCCAACAGCACCATTTACGGTCTGGGTGGCGGCGTCTGGAGCGGCAGCGACGAACACGCGATGAAAGTGGCGCGCCGCATCCGCACCGGACAGGTCGACATCAATGGTGGTCCTTTCAATGCCCAGGCGCCGTTTGGCGGCTACAAACAATCGGGCAATGGCCGCGAAGCCGGTGTCTACGGTTTTGAGGAATTCCTGGAGTTCAAGTCGCTGCAGCTCAAACCCGTCGCGGCCTGATTCCGGCGACCGGTTTTCGCATTCCCATCCCCGGAACCCGCCCTTCATGACCGACGTGACCGTCGTTTTTTCCGACCTCACGGGCAGCACCCGCGTGTTTGAGTCGTTGGGTGATGCCAAGGCGACCAAGGCCATCACCCGGCTGACCCAATGGATGGGCAAGTTGTGCGAGTCTTACCAGGGGCGGGTGGTCAAGTACCTCGGTGATGGGGTGCTGATCATTTTTCAGGACAACCAGGCCGCGGTGGATGCCGCCATCGAAATGCAGCGTGTGCACAGCCAGCGCATCGCGAGCTGGCCGGAACAGCTCAAAATGCACCTGCAAATCGGACTGGCCAGAGGCGCGGTGGTGAACCAGGACGGCGACTGTTATGGCGACGCAGTCAATGTCGCCTCGCGCCTGAGCGATCTGTCGGGCGCAGGCCAGATCTTTGCCACGGATGGTGTCATCGCGGAAATGGACGCCAGCAGCCTCGTGCGGTTTCGCACCCTGGGGCCGCTGGACATCCGTGGCCGCACTGAGCCTTGCGTGGTCTCCCGCATCGAGTGGCAAAGCGAGGTCTTGTCCGAACAATTCACCGTGCCGGCCGAGCTGCCGGGCTGGTCTTCCCGGGCCGAGCAACCCGAGCGGACTATCACGCTGGCCTGGCTGGATGTCCAGCGGTCTTTTGGCGTGTCGGCACTGCCGGTTTTTCTGGGGCGCGACCCGCAGGCGCAGTTCGTGATGAACGACCCGCGGGTGTCGCGCATCCATGCCAAGATCAGCTGGAGCCAGGGCACGTTCAAGCTGGAAGATGCCAGCAGCTACGGCACCTGGCTGCGTTTTGCGGGCAGCGATACCGTGATTGCGCTGCGGCGCCAGGACTGTGTGTTGCACGACGGCGGCGAGATCGCGCTGGGCGCGGGTTTTGACGACTTCAGCGTGCCTACCGTGAGTTTTAAATTCACAGGCCAGGCGACTGGCTAACCCGTACCCAGTACCATCGTCGTCAGGCCGGGCCGGCAGCGGTCCGCGTAACTCATTCCAATAAAGAGGGGACGACGATGGTGTGGCTCAAACGATTTTTCTGGGCAATTTTTTTGTTGCTTCTGGTGCTGGCGCTTGCCGTCGGCATCTACATTCAGCGCAGTCTGCCGACGCTGGACGGCACGCTGAAACTGTCCGGTCTGGCGTCGCCGGTGACGGTGGCGCGTGATCCTTCCGACGTGACCCACATCAAGGCCCAGTCCGCGCGCGACGCCTGGAAGGCCAGTTGATCAGGAATTCCGACCGTGGCCGGGCGAGGAGTGTGCGCAGATTTGGAACACCGACCGTCTTCCAGCCCTTGGGGTCGATGAAGAAGAACGCGAATGCTGTGCTTCCGCACCATTTGAGGATATCCTGACGAAGGGCGAGGAAGTCGCCTTCCTTGCACTGAGCGTCGACGCCTGCAGGGGTCGCCTTTTGGAGGTAGGCGGACAGCCGCCCGAAAGCCCGCTTGTCCAATTCGATGTACAACGCGCGCATGGTCGCGTCGACACCGAGCTTGGCCAGCTTCTGCTTGCACATGGCCATGGTGCGCATAGAGATGGCGATGGAGGTGCCCTCCATTTGTTCCGAGTCATCCCCCCAAGGACCGGCGAAGCAGTCGACGTAGCAGATCTCGACCTTGCCCTGTGAGCGGGCAGCCGTTCCGATGATCAGCAGCAGCTTTTCTAGGTAGTTCTCAAGCAGTTGGTGTTTGATCCAAGCCTGCTCGCGGCCATCGTAGATTGCAGGCACCAAGGCCGTATTTTTTGTCATTTGTTCTCCCTGAGGGACACCCTGAAACACAGGTCAATTAAGCCACATCCGTGATCACGGACTGGCGCCTACCGGGTGGCTGACCAGCATGGTCCAAGCAATCTGCGAAGGTCAATGCCTCGCGAATATCCGATTCAGCCGCATTGACAAACACTCCTTGACCCAAATCGCCCAATGCAGATCGTACCGCTTGACACAGGTGTATGGACCGTGCACATGGTGGACGGGTGTGCGAGGACATGGTGGACAGATTTTGTTGCATAGCTCATTCCTCGCGCAAATCTATTTCTCGCAGCTTGTGGTGCATGAAGTAAACGCCGTAGCGCCCATCGTGCTCGCTGATTGCACGCACCGCCACCGGCATACCGCGCAGCGCACTGGAGAGCTCGTAGCGTTTTTCCTTGAACCGCATCTCTCCCAATGCCTTGACGATCACCACCGTATCCTGCGGTCCGTACTCGATGGGGGCAAGCTCTTGCGGGTAGCTGCGCTCGCTCATACGATAGCGGCTCGCTGGCGTGGCCATGCCTAGCGCCTGGTGGGGCCGCTGGTGGTTGTAGACCTCTCGCCAGCGGTCGAATGCAGCCTGTGCCTGGTTCAGGTCCGTGAATGATCTGCCATTGAGCACCTCGGCCTTGAGAGAACGGTGAAAGCGCTCGTCCTTGCCATTGGTCTGCGGGTGGTAGGGGCGGCTGAAGCTCACCCGGATACCCAGCCGTATCAGCCACAAGGCCAACTCGCTGACCTGCCCAGGCTCGCGTGGCGAGCCCCAGGGGGCCCCGTTGTCTGCGTTGATGCGTACCGGCAGGCCATAGCTGCGAAAGACTTCGGTGAGTTGCCCCCGCACGGTGGCGCCCTCCTGCTTTGCGCAGGCACGCAGGGCCATGTTGAAGCGCGAATGATCGTCCAGCAAAGTCAGGGGATGGCAGCGCCCTGCGGGCGTGTCCACATAGCCCTTGAAGTCGATCTGCCACAGGGCGTTGGGGTGTTCGTGCTCGAAGCGCTGCCAGGGTTGGGCAGCCGTTGACGCCTGGACGCTGATCAAACCATGGCGGTGCAGGATGGCCGTGACGGTGCTGGGGGCCAAGAGCCCCAGACCCAGGTCCTGCAAGCGTCTGGCGATCTTGCGCCCGCCCCAGGCGGGGTGCTCGCGGCGCAAGGTCAATACGGCCTGCTGCAAAGACTCCTGCGTCGTCCCAGGGCTGTGCAGTGGTCGGCGTGAAGCATCGCAAAGGCCTGCGGGGCCTTGCTGCGCAAAGCGGGCCAGCCACTTGTAGCCGGTCTGCGGGCTGATGCCAAAGCGTCGGCACAGCTCGCGCCGGTTGGCCCCTTCGTGCTGTGCCAGGGTGATGAAGTCTTCGCGAAGGCTCATGGTGTCTCGGGTGTTCCAGGGCATGGTCTTGTCTCCTGAGGTCGATACGACCACAGGTGTCCACCATGTCCTCGCACACCCGTCCACCATGTGCACGGTCCATACACACAGGTCAAGGAATGTTCCCTATGTGACGTTGGCCAGGTGCTGAAGATACGGCAGTACCGTTGACTACCTAAAGTTCACGCAGTGGTGGTGGCCAGGAGTCGACGAAACGGAAGCGCGGTTGACCACAAGCCGCTCGAAAGTAGTTTTAATGCGCTAGCTGGCCAACGTTATTTCGCTGGAGATGGTCGAACTTACTGCAGTCAGCCAGGCGGCCAATTGCTCCAGGCACCGCACTGAAACGTAAGCTGTATACTTTTCGCTGAAACTGTCAATAGAGCGAAAAGAGCAGGATTACGTCGCATTCGGATATAGGTTTACGTTATCGCTGTAAAAAAGGCGGCTTTGGGGGAGTTGTGACGCAGGTTACTCCGCTGGAGATGGTCAACGTTACTGTGATCAGCCAAACGCGCTAGCGGGCATGGTAATTTCCGATGAAAGTGCGTCTTTCACGCATGCACCCCTACCCATGGCGAGTTTTGGCGGAGGGCAGGGCCCCATCCGTCTGCCTCCGATACTATTGCAAGCGCCATTTCTTCCGGCTCCATTCCCAGGATTTGCTCCCACCTTTGGATGTAATCAGCACTACAAAGGCGTTCGACGCGCCACCGAGAAACCATCGCACGTGCATCTTTGATCAGTCGGTCACGCTGGTCTGGAGCCAACGTGGTCAAGTCCAATGCAATTCTCTGATGCCTTATCAGCCGGTCCTTTTCAAGGAGAGCATGGCGTTCGCGGGCAAGCTGTCGGGCGGCTTGTCCTAGGTCATCTCTGCGCATTAGCTCGGACGATTCTGGTAACAAGATGAACTCCTCGGCCCCATGATTAAAAGAAGGTGCCACTGAGGGCTAGACACCTAAACTGTATTTTCATCCAGCACCCCAATAAACACAAGAGCGATCGAAGATAGTCAGATGCCCGTAAAACAGGGTGCAGTGCCAAAAGTATTTAAGACCAGATAGGGTTACAGCGGTGAAAGCGGCGTTGACAACTTCACTTCACATTTTTCCAGCAAAAAAAGGGCCCAAATGATGACTAGGCATTTCTGGTGGATTTGTGGAACAAGCCGCAAGGCGCATAGACGCTGGAGCTGCACTAGAGCGTTGTCACTTTCATTTCCAAAGTGTTGTCACTTTCATTTCGCCGGACGAAATTGCGTGATCCAGGCCGCAAACCGTCGCAAACGAGACTTAACATAATATACATCGTGGAATATTAAAATAACAAGAAATCAGCCAAGGAAAACCTCGCAAAGCCATTGCCAGCTAGAAAACTGGCTGAACCCTGCCTTTGCAACAATGGCTTGGTTCAGTGCCCTTGCCAGATCACCACTTGCCGGTGGCGTTCCGGCTGCGGATGGTCGTAGCGAGCAGTTGGGCGGATTCGGTGCGGCTGGCGCGTTGGGCGAACTCGATGGCGGTCAAGTCTTGCTGGTTTTTCAGCATGGGATCGGCGCCGGCTTCCAGCAGCAGCTTGACGGCTGGGGCCGTGCCGTACATGGCGGCCATCATCAGCGGCGTGGTGCCGTTGGGCGATTCGGCGTCGATGTAGGCGTTGTTGTCGAGCAGCAGGCTCATGATGGCCAGATGGCCTTTGCTGGCGGCGTAATGCAGCGGCGTCCAGCCGGTCTTGTTGACGTCGGCGTCTTTTTTGATCAGGCTGGCGGCCATGTCCAGCTCGCCTTTGAGCGCGGCGATCATCAATGGGCTTTCGCCCTGGGCATTGAGTTTGTTGACGTCAGTTTTGGGCCAGTCCGTCAGGACCTGGGCGACTTTCAGCGAGGGTTCCTGCAAAGCCAGGTACAGGCCGTGCTGGCCTTTAGGGTCCGTGGTGTTGGGGTCAAATCCGCGCGCCAGCAACTGCTGGACCACACCAGCGTTGTCCTGTTTGATAGCGGCGAAGAAGTCTTCGTACGAGCCGGCGTGGACGGAGATAACTCCAGTAAAAACAAATAGATAAACTGACTTCTTCAACCAGTTTATGAGGTATTTTTTCAT
The DNA here is from genome assembly GCF_033446725.1 of Polaromonas potterensis. Lineage (NCBI taxonomy): Bacteria > Pseudomonadati > Pseudomonadota > Betaproteobacteria > Burkholderiales > Comamonadaceae > Polaromonas > Polaromonas potterensis. The sequence continues at coordinate 148,240 of NZ_JAWQLX010000010.1, forward strand.
GCCAAAACCCCGGAAAACAGCTTCTCGAAGTTGCGGCTGGTGGCTTCGGCAATGGTTTCCACCGGCAGCTGTTTGAGCTCGGCCACCTGTTTCGCCACATAAGGCACATACGACGGATTATTGGTTTTTCCGCGGTAAGGCATGGGTGCCAGGTAGGGGCTGTCGGTCTCGATCAGGGTTCGATCCAGCGGCACAAAACGGGCGACTTCGCGCAGATCAGCGGCATTTTTGAAGGTCAGGATGCCGGAGAACGAGATGTAAAAGTCCAGGTCCAGTGCAGCCCGGGCCACTTCTATGGTTTCGGTGAAGCAGTGAAACACCCCGCCGGCCCGCCCTGCTCCGCCCGCTGTTTCGCCCTCTTCCTTCAATATGGCCAAGGTGTCGGCGGAGGCGCTGCGGGTGTGGATGACCAGCGGTTTTCCGGTCTGGCGGGCGGCGCGGATATGCACCCGGAAGCGTTCGCGCTGCCATTCCATGTCGGCCACGGTGCGCTCGCCCAGCCGGTAATAGTCCAGCCCGGTTTCGCCGATGGCCACCACTTTGGGCAAGGCGGCGCGCCGCAGCAAGTCGTCCAGGCTGGGTTCGGTCACATCTTCGTTGTCGGGGTGCACGCCCACGCTGCACCAGAAATTCTCATACGTCGTGGCCAGGGAGTGAACAGTTTCAAACTCTTCCAGGGTGGTGCAAATACACAGGGCGCGCGCTACCTGGGCGTCCTGCATGGCCTGGCGAATCTGCGGCAACTGGGCCTGCAGCTCGGGGAAACTCAGGTGGCAATGGGAGTCGGTGAACATGGGCGAGATTTATGTGTAAAAAGTGGCTATAGCCCATAGAGGACGGGCGTAGATAGCTATCGAAAATGTAGCGAGTGCCGGGCCCCAGCCCGTCGCAGCCGCTACTAGATGGTCTGGGTCGGGCGGTCCGAGGCCAGGTGTGCGCCCAGGATTTCCTCGATCTTGATCTTCAGCAGACGGGACTTTTCATCGTTCGGAAAACGCACACCCACGCCCTGCGTGCGGTTGCCGGAAGCCCGGGCCGGCGTGACCCAGGCGACCTTGCCCGCCACCGGGTAGCGTTGTGTGTCCTCCGGCAGGGTCAACAAGACGTAGACATCGTCGCCCAGCTTGTAGTCGCGCGCCGAGGGGATAAACACACCGCCTTCGGTGAACAGCGGGATATAGGCCGCGTACAGCGCGGCTTTTTCCCGGATCGCCAGCTGGATGACGCTGGGCCGGGCGGCGTTGGCGCCGGGTGCGTTGGCAGGAGGCGATGTACTCATAAGTGCTAGTTTATAGGCTGGCTTGCGACGCTGTCAGCATGAATTGCGCCTATTTGGCGTTGAGTGCCAGCCGCGCCCGGCTGGCCAGCGACTCCAGCATCAGGCCGGGATTGAAGGGGTGTTCGACGGTGCGCGCACTGGCCGCCAGCTCTTTGGACCAGGCGCCCAGCGCGAGAAAACCCGGGCCGCCGGTTTTGCTGGCCGGCAAGTCCTTGACGTTGAAAAAACGTGGCTGGGCACCAGCCTTGACCGCCAGCACGTCGTGGCAAAGTTTTTGCAGCGCATCAACAGCTTGGGCCGGTGCCCAGTCGGCCAGTGCGCTGGTGTCGCCACGGGCCATGGCTTTTGGCAGGGCTTGCCAGTGTTGTGCGCTGCTACTGCTGGGGCCAGCCTGCAGCCGGTTCAGGGCGTCGGCCGGCCGGCCGCCGGCGGCAGCCAGCAAGGTGTGCAAATCGGCAGCGGCCGGCAAGGCGCCGGCCTTGCCTTCGGTCGGCGCTTGTTCCGCCAGCCAGGCCAGCGCTTCATCGAACACCGGCCAGTGCATGGTGTGGCCCTGGCAGCGGCTGCGTATGGTGGGCAACAACTGGTGCGCCGCTTCGGTGGCCAGGATGAACTTGACCGCGCCGGGCGGTTCCTCCAACGTCTTCAGTAAGGTGTTGGCGGTGATGGTGTTCATACGCTCGGCCGGGTAGACCAGCACCACCTTGGTACTGCCGCGCGAACGTGTGAACTGGGTGAAGGACACGGCTTCGCGCGCGGCGTCAACCTTGATTTCCTTGCTGGGCTTGCGTTTTTTGCTGTCCAGGTCGTCCTGCGTTTTTTCGTCGAGCGGCCAGCCCAGGGCCAGCGACAGGGTTTCCGGCATCAACATGCAGAGATCGGCATGAGTGTGGACGGCGATGGCGTGGCAACTGCCGCAGACGCCACATGCGCCGTCGGCCGTGGCTTGTTCGCACAACCAGGCGCGCGCCAGCGCCAGCGCCAGGTCAAACTGCCCCAGGCCGGACGGCCCACTGAGCAGCCAGGCGTGACCGCGCTGGGTCAGCAGGCTGCGCAACTGGGTTTGCAGCCAGGGCGCCAGCGGCGGATTCGGGGGCAAGGCCTCGGTACTCATGGCAACCAGCCTTTGGCGGAAAAGACCTGGCGCACGGATTGCCAGACGGCTTCACGCGTGCAGGAGGCGTCAATGCGGGCAAAACGCCCGGGGTCCTGGGCCAGGCGATCGGCGTAACCCTGGGCCACACGGCGGAAAAACTCCACCGGCTGGGCTTCAAAGCGGTCCGGCACGCGGGCGCCGACCAGGCGCTGTGCCGCTTCTTCGGGCGCCAGGTCAAACCACACGGTCAGGTCCGGCTGGACAATCGGGATGGCAGCGCCCCTCTTCCCAAGTTCATGAACAAAATCAGGTCCTAGCCCTTGTGCGTCCTGCGCCCATAGCTCCAGTTTTGATAGCACGTCGAGGTCGAAGCCGCGCCCGCCGCCCTGGTAGGCAAAGGTGGCGTCGGTAAAACGGTCACACAGCACCACGTCGCCACGCGCCAGCGCCGGCGCGATCACGGTCCGCAGGTGGTCGCGCCTGGCCGCAAAAATCAGCAGGGCTTCGCTCAGCGGGTCCATCGCATCGTTGAGGATCAGGGTGCGCAGCTTTTCAGCCAGCGGCGTGCCGCCGGGCTCGCGGCTCAGGGTCACGGCCCTGCCCTGCGCCTTGAAAGCCTCGGCCAGCGCGGCGATGTGGGTGGATTTGCCCGCGCCGTCTATGCCTTCAAAACTGATGAACAAACCGGAAGAGAAAAGCGTGGAAGCCCCCTCGGGGGGCAGTGCAGTGCGCGAAGCGACAAGCGTGGGGGTCATATATCTTCAGTGACCTCGTATGTATTTGTTGACCGCACGGTTGTGCTCATCCAGGCTGCTGCTGAACTGGCTGCTGCCGTCGCCGCGCGCCACAAAATACAAGGCCTTGGTCGGCGCTGGCCGCACCGCCGCCAGCAGCGCCGCCTTGCCGGGCATGGCAATCGGCGTGGGCGGCAGGCCGGCGCGGGTGTAGGTGTTGTAGGGTGTGTCGGCCTGCAGGTCGCGTTTACGCAGGTTGCCGTCAAACTGCGCGCCCAGGCCGTAGATCACGGTGGGGTCGGTTTGCAGCAACATGCCTATGCGCAAGCGGTTGCTGAACACGCCGCCGATTTCGGCCCGGTCTGAGGGCTTGCCGGTTTCTTTTTCGACAATGCTGGCCAGGATCAGGGCCTGCTCAGGTGTTTGCAAGGGGGTGTCGGGGCTGCGCATGGCCCAGGCGGTTTCCAGCCGTTTGTCCATCGCGCGTGCGGCGCGTTTGAGCACGGCCAGGTCACTGGCACCTTTGGAATATGTGTAGGTATCCGGGAAAAAACGCCCTTCCGGGTGCACCCCCGGCCTGCCCAGCTGGGCCATCAGGGCCTGGTCGCTGAGGCCCTGGCTGTCCGGTTTGAGGGCTTCGGCCTTGAGCAGCGCGGCGCGCAGTTGCGCCATGTTCCAGCCTTCGACCAGGGTCACGCTTTTCAGGCTTTCCTCGCCACGTACCAGCATGCCCAGCAAGGTGCGCGGCGTGGTGCCGGGCGTGATTTCATAACTGCCAGCCTTGATCTGGCGCGCCTTGCCAGACAGGCGGAACCAGGCATAGAGCCAGGTTGCCGGGACATCGACGCCGCTGGCCACCACGGTTTCGGCCACGCCCTGGGCCGGCGTGCCGGGTTCGATTTCGAGGTCCAGCACCTGGCTGCCGGGCTGGACGTGCAGGGGCAGCGGCTCGTGAACCCACCAGCCCACGGCACCCAGCACCAGCAGGCCGGCGCACAACATCAACACCAGCAAACGCCTGAAAAAACGAATCACAACCCTGCTGCCTTCCTGAAAACGATGGGTCTATGATAATTCAGCCCATGTTGACCCTCCCCACTGATTTGTCTCTTGCCTCCACCTTGTCCGGCGTTGCCGAATTAAGCCACCTGGGCGTGATCCGCGTGGCCGGTGAAGAAGCCGCCAAATTCCTGCAAGGCCAGCTCACGCAAGACGTCGTCCTGCTGGGTTTGTCCGAAGCGCGTCTGGCGGCTTTTTGCAACGCCAAAGGCCGTATGCAGGCCAGCTTTATTGTTTTCAAACGCAGCCACGAAGAAATCCTTCTGGTCTGCAGCCGCGATATTTTGCCGGCCACGCTGAAACGCCTGTCCATGTTTGTGCTGCGCGCCAAAGCCAAACTCAGCGACGCGACGGCCGATTACGCCCTTTTCGGCCTGACAGGAAACGCTATCGAATCCATAGCTGGTGGCGCACATCCACCATGGGTCAAGGCCGATTTTGATGCTGCAAGCCTGGTATTTTTATACCCCGGCGCCGGCCAGCCGCGTGCCTTGTGGTGCGCACCCAGCGGAACGCCCGCCCCGGCGGAACCGGCCCTGGCGCTGGACCATTGGCACTGGCTGGGGGTGCAGGCCGGCATTGCCATGATCACGCAGCCAATTTTTGAGGCCTTTGTGCCGCAGATGCTCAATTACGAATCGGTGGGCGGCGTCAGCTTCAAAAAAGGCTGCTACCCCGGCCAGGAAATTGTGGCGCGCAGCCAGTTTCGCGGCACGCTCAAGCGCCGGGCTTATCTGGCACGCACCCAGGGCCAGCCGACGGTTGGGCAGGAGGTGTTCCATGCGGGCGATGCGGAACAGCCTTGCGGCTTGGTGGCGGCCTGCGCTCCGCATCCAGCCGGCGGTTTCGACGTGATTGTGTCCATGCAGACCGCTGCCGCAGCCGATACCGAAGACGGCCACCTGACTCTGGGCAGCGCCAGCGGTCCGGCTTTGGCGCTGTTGCCGCTGCCTTATCCGCTGCTCGAAGACATCTAGTGCGCAGCGCACGGCGTGGCCATCGTGGGGACTAGAGCATGTGTTTGATCGCTTTTGCCTTGGGGGCTTCGGCGCGCTGGCCGCTGGTCATTGCCGCCAACCGCGATGAATTCCTGGATCGACCCACCCAGCCCCTGGCGCGCTGGCGCACCGAGGCTGGCACGGAGATCATTTCCGGCCGAGACCTGCGCGCCGGCGGCACCTGGCTGGGCGTCACGCCCGGTGGCCGCGTGGCGATGTTGACCAATGTGCGCGGGCCTCAGCCCTCTGCTGGCGAAAAAACGCGGGGCGAGCTGGTCACACGCTGGCTGAAAGGCAACATGGACGCGGCCAGCTTCATGGCGCAAACCGAAGGCGCGGCTTACGGCGCCTGCAATTTGATCGTTGGGGATGTCGCCAACACATCCTGGCACTGGCTCAGCAACCAGCCCGGCCCCGGCTGGCAGTCGCGCGCACTGGGCCCCGGTGTCTACGGCTTGTCCAATGGCGCGCTGGACACGCCCTGGCCTAAAACCGTGGCTCTGAAACAGGCCGTGGTTGCCGCGTTGGCCGCGACGGACCAGGACAGCTTGCAGGCCGGACTCTGGGCTGCCCTGCTGGATAGACAACGCGCCGGTCACGAACATTTACCCAGCACCGGTGTGCCGCTGGCACTGGAGCAGGCCTTGTCCAGCGCTTTTGTCGATTTTCCCGAACATGGCTACGGCACGCGTTGCAGCACCCTGCTGGTAGCCCGTGCCGCAATTACGTCAGCGGCTTGGCCTTGGGAGGTGTCGATTCAGGAAACCACGCATGCCTATGCCGCGTCGGATGTGCGGCTGGAGCGCCAGTGCCGGCTGACCTGGTCCGACACAGCCTGGTCACCCGCTAACACCTGAGCATGCCGGTCATCCCTCTTGAAGCACCGCGTCCCTTCTTCGGAGCCTGGGTAGTCAGGGCCGCATTTGTCATGGCCGTGTTCGGCTGGGGTGTTGGTTTTTACGGCCCGCCCATCTTTCTTCATGCCGTGATGCAGCGCACCGGCTGGCAGCTGTTCCTGGTCTCCAGCGCCGTGACCGTGCACTTTCTGTTTGGTGCGATGGTTGTGGCAAATTTGCCGCGTCTGTATCGCCGCTTCGGATTGCCGACCGTCACCACGGCAGGCGCCGTTGCGACCGCCCTGGGTGTCATGGCTTGGGCTTTTGCCGTCGAGCCCTGGCAGTTGTTTCTGGCCGCCCTGTTCAGTGGTGGCGGTTGGGTGATGATGGGCGCCGCGGCGATCAATGCCATTGTTGCGCCCTGGTATGTGCACGCGCGGCCCATGGCGCTGGCGAAAGCCTACAACGGAGCCAGCATTGGCGGCGTTATTTTCTCGCCGCTGTGGGTGTTCTTGATTGCCAAAGCCGGCTTCCAGACCGCGTCCCTGCTGGTGGGCGGGGTGATGGTGGTGACCGTGGCGCTATTGGCCCGCTGGGCCTTTGCCAGAACACCGGCCTTGCTGGGTCAGGCCCCGGATGGCGACTTGCCCGGCGTGCCTTCGCGCACGGTCACCTCGCCCCACGCTCGCCCGTTGCCGGGGAAAAAGCTTTGGACCGACCGTCGCTTTCTGACACTGGCAGCGGGCATGGCCGCCGGCCTGTTTGCGCAAATTGGCCTGCTGGCTCATATGTTTTCACTGCTGGTGCCGGCGTTGGGCGCGCAATATGCCGGCCTGACCATGGGCTTGGCCACGGCCTGCGCCATTGCCGGGCGTTCGGTGGTGGCCTGGGCCATGCCCGTCACCGCGGACAGGCGTCTGGTGGTTTGCGCCGGTTATGCCGTCCAGTTGCTCGGCTCCCTGTTGTTGCTGGTCGCGAACGAGTCGCAGACCGGGCTGATCTTGCTGGGTGTTGTTTTGTTTGGGGCCGGCATAGGCAATGCAACCTCCTTGCCGCCGTTGATCGCGCAGGTCGAATTTGTGAAGGAGGATGTGTCTCGCGTGGTCGCGCTGATCGTTGCCATGGGCCAGGCGACTTATGCTTTTGCGCCCATGGTCTTCGGCATCCTGCTGGCGGTTTCTGGCGGCCAGGATTTACACCTGGGGCAGAACACAATGCTGTTCTTTATGGGCGCAGCACTGGTTCAGCTGATCGCGATTGCCTTGTTCCTGCTGGGTCGGCGCACGTCGTCCTGACGGTGGCGCGCCCAGCGCTTAGAGGGCTTTGACCATTTCGATGTGGGGAATGTCCACCTCGTCAAAAGGCTCGCCGCGCGGCTGAAACCCCAGGCGGCTGTAAAAACCCTCGGCGCTGCGCTGGGCGTGCAACACGACTTCGGTGTCGCCGCGCTGCTGGGCCTGGGCCATGAGCGCCTGCAGCAGTTCGCGCCCCAGGCTGGAACCCCGAAGGACACGGCTGACCGCCATGCGGCCGATTTTTCCGCTACCAGGCGCTGCTTGCAACAAGCGGCCGGTGCCAATCGCCTGCCCCAGCCCGTTGTAGGCCACGGCGTGGACCGCGGTTTTGTCGGCCTCGTCCCACTCCATCTCTATCGGAATGCCCTGCTCCTGGACAAACACCTCGGTGCGGATGGCGGCCGCCTCGGTGCCCAGCTCGGTCCATGAACCGAGCTTGACCTTGACCATGGGCTGGCCGGCGTCAAAACCTGTCAGGATGCGGCGCAAGGCGTCGGGTACCGGCCGCGAGGTCTGGGTTGCCGGATCGGCAAACACGTAAATCAGCTCGCAGGTGATCAGCAAGGTGTCGCCACGAAAAATGGCGGCGGTGAACAACATGGACGAAGTGCCTATACGCGTGCACTTCAGGCCGATGTCGAGCTGGTCGTCATAACGCGCCGAGCCGTGGTACTCGACCGAGGCTTTTTTGACATACAGGTCACCGTCCAGCTGGTGCATGGCTTGCTCGTAAGGCAGGGCCAGCGCGCGCCAGTAGTCGGCCATGGCCGTGTCGACATACATCAGGTAATGCGCGTTAAAGACAATTTTCTGCATGTCTACCTCGGCCCAGCGCACGCGCAGACGGTGGAAAAATCGGAAGTCCTGTCGTTTCATATCACTCACTTTATTTGGCAAATGCGTTGCGCAAGGCGTGGGCCGCATGGGCATGCGCCTGCCGTGCCTCGACGATCACGCGGCCCATCTTGATGAATTCATGGGTCACGCCACGATAAATTTCCAGGTCAACGCTGACCCCGGCCATGCGCAGTTTATCGGCATAAGCCACACCTTCGTCGACCAGCGGGTCGCATTCGGCCAGGCCTATCCAGGCCGGCGCCACGCCATCCACATCCGGCGCGCTCAAGGGTGCAAAGCGCCAGTCGTCCCGGTCGGCCGGGCTGCGCAGGTACTGGCCGAAAAAGAAGTCTATGTGCGAGGCCTCCAGCACAAACCCTTGGGCAAAACGCCGGTGCGAAGCCGCGTCCTGCTGCGGCGCGCAGCCGGGGTAAAACAGCAGTTGCAACTCCAGCGGCAGCGCCATGTCTCGGGCCTGGATGGCGCAGGCGGCCGCCAAGGTGCCGCCGGCACTGTCACCGCCAACCGCCAGGCGGCTGCAGTCCAGGCCGCGGTCGTCCGCGTGAAAAGACAGCCAGGCCAGGGCATCCCAGGCGTCGTTGGCAGCTGTCGGAAATTTGTACTCAGGCGCCAGCCGGTAATCCACCGAGATCACGGCGCAGCCGGCCAGGTGGCTGAGCTGGCGACACAAAATGTCGTGCGAGGCCACGCTGCCTATCGTGAAGCCGCCGCCATGGAAATACATCAGCACCGGCAGGCGATCGTGTGAAGGCGCGTACAGGCGCAGCGGCAGCGCATAACCGTCGCGCGCCGGGATGGTGAAGTCCTCCACCCGTGCCAACGGGGGCGACGGGATTTCCAGCACACCGGCGCCGGCTTCGTAGGCCAGGCGGGCCTGCGGCGGGGACAAGGTGTGCAAGGGTGGGCGATTCGCACGTGCCATACGCACCAGCACGTCGCGCATGGCCGGGGTCAGCAGGTCTTGCGGCTCGGCGGGATAGCTCATCAGACGAAGGCTACCGGTGCCGGCGCTGCTATCACCAAAGTGACGGCGATCAGGGTTTGCTTGTTTATCAAGGACTCTCCAGCCATTAAAGTAGGGTTGACCGAATCGTACAACGCGGAAAGACAACATCCCATGGCCTTCATCTACTACGTGACCCAGATCCAGTTTGAATATGGCGCGATCAAACTGCTCAAGCAGGAATGTGAAAGGGTCGGCATCACCAGACCCCTGATCGTCACCGATGCCGGCGTCAAGGCCGCAGGTGTTTTGCAAAAGGCGCTGGACGCCCTGCCCGGCATGGTGGTCACGGTGTTTGACCAAACCCCGTCCAACCCGACCGAAGCTGCAGTGCGCGCCGCGGCCGCGATGTACAAGGCCAGCGGCTGCGACGGCCTGATCGCCGTCGGCGGCGGCTCGGCGATTGATTGCGCCAAAGGCGTGGCGATCGCCGCGACACACGAAGGCCCGCTGACCACCTACGCCACCATCGAAGGCGGTTCGCTGAAAATCACCGACCGCGCCGCGCCACTGATCGCCGTGCCCACCACCAGCGGCACCGGCAGCGAGGTGGCGCGCGGCGCCATCATCATTGTGGACGACCACCGCAAGCTGGGTTTTCACTCCTGGCACCTGGTGCCCAAAACCGCCATCTGCGACCCCGAGCTAACCTTGGGCTTGCCCGCCAAACTGACCGCCGCCACCGGCATGGACGCGATTGCGCATTGCATGGAAACCTTCATGGCCCCGGCCTTCAATCCGCCGGCCGATGGCATTGGCCTGGATGGCTTGCAGCGCGGCTGGGCGTTTATCGAACGCGCCACCCGCGACGGCAGCGACCGCGAAGCCCGCCTCAACATGATGAGCGCCTCCATGCAGGGCGCCATGGCCTTTCAAAAAGGCCTGGGCTGCGTGCATTCCTTAAGCCACAGCCTGGGTGGCGTCGATCCGCGCCTGCACCACGGCACCTTGAACGCCATGTTTTTGCCCGCGGTGGTGCGTTTTAATGCCAGCGCCGAATCGATTCAAAAAGAAAACCGCCTGCAACGCATGGCCCAGGCCATGGGTCTGGCCTCGGGCAACGACATTCCGGAGGCGATCAGCGACATGAATGCCCGCCTCGGCCTGCCCACCGGTTTGGCGGCCATGGGTGTGACGCGTGAACAGTTCCCCCTGATCATCACCGGCGCCATGGCCGATCATTGCCACAAGACCAATCCGCGGATTGCGACGGCTGATGAATATGCGGCGATGTTGGCGGATTCGCTTTAAGGCGGGGTTCGCGCCCGGCTTGCAGCAAAGCTGAACTGGAAAAAAGAAAAGGCCCCGAAGGGCCTTTTCTGCGAAGCAACAGAGTTGCTCAAGAAGATTACTTCTTGGCAGCAGGCTTGGCGGCCTTCTTTGGCGCTGCAGCTTTTGCTTTAGGAGCGGGTGCGGCAGGAGCAGCCACGGGAACCACTTTCAAGGCGGTACGCTGATCACGCAGAGCTTTGATTTCTGTGTTGATCTTGTCCTTGCGCTCGCTCAGCTTGGCGATGCTGGCGCTGAGTTTTGCAACGAGTTTGGCGATCTTGGACACAGGCGCTTTTTTGGCGGCTGCCTTGACCACGGGCTTCATTACTTTTGCAGGAGCCACGACTTTCTTCGCCGTTGTTTTAGCCTTAGAAGCTGTTTTTTTCGCAGTTGCCATTTTTGAATTTCCTTTTTTATTTACCTGGTTGAGATATTTCACCAGTACCGTATTGTCTCTAAATTTTTTGCTTATTTTTTGCGACCAGATTTAGTCGCCAAAAGCTGCTCAAAAAACTGCGCTCGCGACGTGATGAATTCACCTGCTGAACCAGACCGTCATTCATAATAAAACTTGGCTCTAGCCACCGCATGTGCTGCGCAGACAGCTATCAATAAAGGAGCGTCAACAGCGTGACGCTGCGCCTCAAGGGGGCTTGTGCCACCCTTGGTTTCAAGCTGCTGCGAGCAGTGCTTCCAGTGCCGCCGCCACACCAAGCAAGGCATGGTCTTGCCCTCTGCGGCCCACCACCATCAGGCCAACAGGCAGCTCGCCTGCCGCGCGCGGCAAGGGCAAGGAGATCGCCGGTAGATCATAGAAGTTGAACACCGAGGGGTTGCGCAGCACCAGGCCGTTGGCCTGGTTGAAGGCGGCTTCGTCGGCCAGTACGTCTATGCGCGGTGCCACAAAAGGCACGGTGGGCAGCACCAATACATCCAGGTCGGCCAGGCGTGTATCCAGCTCCGGCTGCAGCTGTGCCCTCGCCTGTTGGATGCCGACATAAGCTGCGGCGTCCAGCGTCATGCCGCGCCGGATGCGTCCCAGCACCACAGGGTCGTACTCGGTTGAGCGGGTGTCGATGGTGGCGTGGTGGATGTAGGCCGCTTCGGCGGCAACCAGGGTGCCGCGCTCCTGCAGGCGGAACGGCGCGCCCAGCCACTCGTCAAGCGACTCATCGCCGATGCGGGCACCGGCCGCGGAAAAGGACGACAGCGCGGCCTCGAATGCGGCCAACACGGTGTCTTCGGCCTGGCTGAACAACAGGCCGCGCGGCACGCCAACCCGCAGGCCGCGCGCCGTGCGCTGGGGAAGCGGCTGCCAGGCCTGGTTGGACAAGACCGCATCGGTACGTGCGCAGTCCGCCACGTTGCGGGCCAAAGGGCCGACCGTGTCGAGGGAAAAGGACAGCGGGAAGGCGCCGGTGCGCGGCACACGCGACTGCGATGGCTTGAAGCCGGCCAGCCCGTTGAGCGCCGAAGGAATACGAACCGAACCACCGGTGTCCGAGCCAATCGCGATTTCCGCCATGCCGCGTGCCACCGACACCCCGGCACCGGAGGAGGAGCCGCCCGGGATCCGTGTCACGTCATGGGCGTTGCCCGGCGTGCCGTAGTGCGGATTGATCCCTATGCCCGAGAAGGCAAACTCGGTCATATTGGTTTTGCCGACGATCACCGCACCCGCGCTGCGCAGGCGCTGCACCACTACCGCATCGGCGGCGGCAGGCGCCGCGCCTCGCAACAAGGCCGAGCCGGCCGTGGTTGTCTCGCCGGCCACATCGAACAAGTCCTTGATGGACACAATGCGGCCGTCGATAGCGCTTAAGGCGATGCCGCGGCTGGCGCGCGCATCGGCGGCTTGCGCCGCTTCGCGCGCCGAGCCGGCATAGACCTGGGTGAAGATGCGGCGGCCTTCGTCGCCGGCCGCCTCAATGGCGGCCAGGGCTTGTTCAAGCCGGGTGGTAGATGCTGTCATGAGGCGGTCTCCAGTGAATCGACGTGGAAAGAATCAAGCCACTTCGGGCAGGACTTCGACGGTATAACGATGTGTCAACGACAGATTGCGCTTGGGGTCGTGCAATTCCATCTCAAAGACGGTAGACGGCCGGATGCCGCCTATGGCCCCTACGGTACCGCAAGTCATGCCGGTGCCGTCGGGCAAGCGGCTGTGCGCGGAGCCGGCCAGGTAACCGTTGATCAGATCACGCGGTGTGCGCAGGGTGGACAGCGGGCCTTCCTGGTAGAGCACACGATCTCCGTTTTCTTCGATCCAGGCGCGGATCAGCAGCTCGTCCCAATGGGCTTCCACGTCGGCATACAGCCAGGCGCTGCGACCGGCCGGTTTGGCGCAGACCTGTTTCGACAAGGCCACGCTGTGGGACTCCAGCTTGCGGTCGGTGTGGTCGGAGGCGATGCTGACGTACAACTCGCCGTCAGCGGAGAAAACAAAGGTTTCGATCTCGCCTGATGAATCGGGGCCCACCACCTGCACGGTGTCGGCCTGGGTCAGCTGGTTGCTGGCGATGCGGTAATACAGCGGCACGTTGCTGGGACGCGGCACACCAATGGCGGCCAGCTCTTCAATGTGGTGTTCGATGGCTTCCCGGTCGCGGCCGGCCCAGCCCGCCACCACCAGGGTGGAAATGTCGACCGTCAAATTGCGGGTCGTGGTGCCGGAGATGATGTGAAATTCGGTTTGCATGAGTCAGATAAAAATAAGGGGAGATAAAAAGGATGCTGTTTACCCAAAGACGCGTGGCAGCCACAGCGCCAGGTCAGGGAACAGGGACAAGAGCAGGATCATCACGAACATGGCCGCGACAAAAGGCAGGGAGCCGACGATGACCGCGTTCATGGAGCCGGTCTTGCGCAGGCTTTGCACCACAAACAGGTTCAGGCCCACGGGCGGTGTGATCAGCGCCAGTTCGACCAGCACAATGATCAGAATGCCCAGCCAGATCGGGTCATAACCCATTCCGATCATGATCGGAGCCACGATGGGGATGGTGGTGATCATCATGGACAGGGTCTCCATGAAGCAGCCCAGCACCAGGTAGAAGATCACCACGATCAGCAGCATCCAGGCCGGCGACAGGCCCAGACCCGTGATGGAGTCGGTCAGCGCCGAGGTCAGACCGGTGGCCGACATGACAAAGTTCAGGAAGCTGGCGGCGATCACGATCAGCATGATCATGGCGGTGGAGCGCATGGTGCCCTCTATCGATTCGCGCAACATGCCCCAGTTCAGCCTGCCGAAGCCGGCGGCCAGAATCAGCGCCCCCAGCACGCCCAGGGCCGCGGCCTCGGTCGGTGTGGCCAAACCGGCGTAGATGGAGCCGACCACGAGCAGGAAAATACCCATGGGTGGCGCCAGATGCACCAGGCTGCGCATACGTTCGCCCCAGGTGGCGTGGATCTTCTGTCCGCCCCAGGACGGCTTGATCAGGCAGGCGATGATCACGGTCAGGATGAACAGCAGCGCCATCGCAAAGCCCGGGATGATGCCGGCCAGGTAAAGCTTGGGCACCGAGGAGTTGGTCAGCACGCCGTACATCACGAGGTTGATCGACGGTGGGATCAAGATGCCCAGGGTGCCGCCGGCCGCCAGGCTGCCGAGGAACAAGGGCTCGTTGTAGCCAAAACGTTTGATCTGCGGCAAGGCCACGGTCCCGACCGTTGCGGCCGTCGCCACGCTGGAGCCGGAGGTGGCCGAGAACAGTGTCGAGGCGCCGATGTTGGCGTGCATAAGCCCGCCCGGCAACCAGGACAGCCACAGACTCATGGCGGTGTACATACGCTCGGCAAAACCGGCGCGCAGCAAAACCTCGCCCAGCATGATGAAGAGCGGAATCGCCACCAGCAGGAACTCATTGTTGGTGCTCCAGGACAACTCGCCGATGGCGCGCGTCAGGGGCAAGGAGGAAAACAGTGGGTCCAGCGTCAGGCCCAAGAGGCCCAGGGCGGCGCCGACGGGAATACTCAGCCCAATCAGGGCGAGCAACAAAACCAGTGCGGTGGCGATCATGCGGCGGCTCCATTCACAATGCGGGCGCCGGTGGCGGCTTCTTCATCGGCTTCTTCCTGCGCCGTACGCACGCCGCAGATTTCCTTGACCAGTTCAATATCGCCGGTGACAAAAGCCAGCGAGGCGCGCACCAGCATCAGGGCCACGACCACACACATCCAGCCCAGACCCAGCAACCACAAACCCTGGGGAATCCAGAGCGGCGTGGCCATGGTGGTGTTGGCGGTGGATTTTTGCAGCCAGGAGGTGCCGACCACATCCATCGCATACCAGGTCAAGACGACCATAAAAACACCCAGCCCCACCAACGACAGCCAGTCCAGCACGGCCGAAAGACGCACCGGCAGGTATTGGTACAAGACGTCAACCCGCACATTGGCGCGTTGCAAGGTGGCAAAGGCCAGCGCCCAGGAGGTGCTGATGGCGAAGGCATAACTCGACAGTTCGTCGGCGCCGCCGGTATTGAAGCCGAGGAATTTGCGCGCCAGCACGTCAAAAGAGATCAGCAGCACGCTGGCCAGGGTCAGCGCGCCACCGGCCCAGACGGCGCCCAGTGAGAAGCTTTCGGCAAGCCGCGAGAGCCGGCCGAGAAATGAAAAGTGATGCGGGTGCGTCATGGTGAAGGAGTGAGGATCGTTGAAAAGAGCCCCAGGCCCTTGGCGGGCCCGGGGCTGCTTGGAAGACCGGGTGTCTTACTTTTTGGCGGTCAGACCGACCACCTTGCCAACCGTGGCATTGAAGTCGGTCACGCAGCTGGCGCTGCAACGTGCGGCCCACTTGGGCAAGACCGATTCCTGCAAGACCTTCTTGAGCAGCACGCGGTCGGCTTCGCTAGGCTGGACCAGCACCATCTTGCCCTTGACCGGCTGTTTGCAGGCGGCGGCGCCGGTGTTGCAGTCATAACCTTCCTGCGTTTGCGCGGCGGCTGCCGTCCAGATGTCGTCCACCAGGGTTTTGTACTGCACGGTGATCAGGTTGCGCACCTTGGGGTCGAGCTTGTTCCAGGCCTTCTGGTTGACGGCGTGGATTTGCTGGTTCCAGTTGATGGGCAAAGCCACCAGGTGGGTGGAAACCTCGTACCACTTGGCCGAGTAGCCGGAGAGCGAACCCGTGATGGCGCAATCCACCACCTTGTTTTGCATGGCCGGAACCACTTCGCCGAAAGGCATGGTCACGCTGGAGCCGCCCAGCGCTTCGACGAATTCGGCTTGGGTACGGCTGCTGGTGCGCACTTTTTTGCCTTTGAGGTCGCCCAAGCTTTTCATCTCGGCATTGCAAAACAGCACTTGTGCGGGATAAGTCGACATGCCCAGCACCTTGATGCCCGAGCTCTGGCTGTAGAACTTGTCATACACCGGCTGGAAGGCTTCGGTCACGGCACGCGCCGTTTTCACGTCGGGCGCCAGGCCGGCCAGGTCGATGGCTTCGTTGATCGGGTCGTCCGAGGCAAAGTAGGCCAGGGTGGAGGTGCCGAATTCGATCACGCCTTGCGACATCAGACGCAGCAACTCGGGGCCCTTGATGCCCATTTCATTGAAGCCCTTGATGTCGGCCGTGATCTTGCCGCCTGAGGCTTGCGGGATCTTCTGCGTCCAGAAAGGTTTTTCGTAGTCGTTATAAAGGCTCAGGTTACTCAGGCCGCCAACCACCTTCAGTTTGACCGTGGGCAGGTCTTGGGCAAAAGCATTGCCCGCAAGGGCCGCAGTTGCGGCGAGGACGATGGACAGCAGTCGACGTTGCATGAATAACTCCTAAGTAATCGTAAAAAACAAATAGAACGAATGCCCCGAAACAGGCGTGGCGCACCACATTGGGTGCTGGCCTTCTGCTTGGGTTCGAAGCGGCCAATCAGCCGCACCAATCCCGTACCAGACGCACGTTTTCAGGGAATTATGAAGGAGTTGTGAAATTTCACTGACCCTTCAGATGAATCTTATGCGATTTTTATGCCAGTCAGCCAGATGGTAGTATCCCTACTCATTCAGCTCGCCGACGCACGGGGAAAAAGTTGCCAGACCCAGAAGACATCCGTCCAATTGCCCCTGTCCGCACACGCCGGCGCAGCGAAGAACCATCGCAAAATGCCCAGGCTTACGAGCGCCTGAAAGATGGCCTGACGACCCTCGCCTACAAGCCCGGGGACTATCTGAACACCGCGGCGCTGATGAGCGACCTGGCGCTGGGCCGCACGCCCTTGAACCACGCCTTGCACCGGCTCGCCACCGAAGGCCTGGTGCAGATCATTCCGCGCAAAGGTGTGATGGTGGCGCCGCTGTCCATCGACGATGCCCTGCATTTGATTGATGTGCGCCTGGTGAATGAAACGCTCTGCGCCCGGCTGGCGGCCACACGGATTACTGCGGCTGCCCTGCAAAAGCTGCAGGCCGCCGCACGCCGCTTTGACGCGGCCGTGGCGCGCCGCAATGTCGCGCAGATGATGAGCAGCGACCGCATGTTTCACGAACAAATTGCCGACGCCTCAGGCAACCCGGTCCTGGTCGAGGTGTTGAGGGTTTTGCATGCGCGCTCGCAGCGCTTCTGGGCGATATCGCTGTCGGCCGAAGGCCATGTGAGCGAAGTCAGTGACGAACACCAGCAAATCATTGCGGCGCTGGCCAAGGGGGATGGCGAGTTGGCGGCCCGCACCCTGGCCGAGCATATCGAGTCGTTTCGCGGCTCGTTGTTGCGCGGGCGCTAAGCGCCTGGGCGGTTTTTTCTTAAGCCTTTTGGGCTTGTAGCCCATGCTGCATGGGCATCTTAAGCTATCAAATCAGAAGCAATTCTTCTGTGCGGCCGCGCCGGCTTCACAAGGCTTCCAGCCGCGCCATGTCTGGCCGCAGCAGCCATTCCTGCAACTCGTCCGCCAGTTGCTGGCTGGCCGCCACGGCGCTGCGCCAGACTTTCATGCGGCCGGCGGCGTCCCGGCTGTAATGCAGAAAATCGTTGCGATCGGGCAGTTTGCCATTGGGCAACGATTTCACCCAGGCCGGGTCGGGTGCCAGCAGCACCATGGTGTCGAGGAAATGGGTCGCGCCGTGACGCCACTTCAGGCCCTTGTCCAGCCAGCCGGGTACCACGGCTTTCTGGAAGTGCGGGTACAGCACCAGGGCCGGGTTTCTTAAACCTTTTTGGCCTGTAGCCCCCACTGCATCTGCGTTACCCGCTATCAAATAAGAAGCGTAATTCAGGTGCAGATGGTAGTCGGTGATGCCGCCGTCCCAGTAGGCGCCGGGCGGCGCGCCGGGAATGTCATGCACCGACTGGAGCATGAAGGGAATCGAGCAACTGGCCTGCAGCGCCGGGTTGAAGTTGGCCTCGCTCAGCGCCACCCGGCGCGTGCGGTAGTCGTTGGTGGCAAACGGCAAAGGCGCGTTCTGGGTGGAAAACACCACCCGCTCCAGCCAGGCGCCCATGGCCTTGCGGTGCACGGTGTTGGTCAGAAAGGCGCCGAGGTAACCCAGCGGCGTACGCAGCTTGTGTTCGCGCCCCAGCAGATGGCGTCCGCGCGAGGTCACGACGTGCAGGCGGTAACGCGGGTGTTGCAAAACCTCTTGCACACGGCCGCCGTAAAAGTCTTTCAGGCTCTGGCCGAACTGTTCGCTGACCACTTGCGCGCTGGGTCGGCTCTGGCCCGGCAACGCCTCGATGTGCTGCTGGATGTAATCGTCCTCCAGACGCTGGAAGGCCGCCGCCGGGTCCGTCAGGCAGGCCGTGGCCATGCGCCAAGCGCCTATGGACGCGCCGACCAGGTGCACCGGCTGCGCCGTGCCGGCGAGCCAGTCACCAAAAATAAAACGGTCCAGCGGCCCCAGCACCAGCCCCTTGGGCCCGCCCGCCGCACCCGGCACCACACGCACGTCCTGCGGGCGCAGGCCATGCTGGGTGATGTGTTGGCGGGCTGTCGGACCGGCGTAAATGCGGAGGGCTTGCATGGGTCAGGTCAGGTTCCACGGATTAAACACCTGCGGGTAGCGGGCAAAGTCCGCGACGTTGCGGGTGACAACGGTCAAGCCGTGGCATTGCGCCGTGGCCATGAGCAAGCCATCCATGGGGGCGATGGTTTGCCCCTGGAGCTCGGCTTGCGCTGCCTGCTGCGCCCAGACGCGCCACACGGCCGCATCCACAGGCAAGGTGCGATCGGCAAAACGCTGCGTCAGTTTGCCCAGCCACAAAGTGAGGTGCTCCGCTCGCGTGGCATTAGAGGCCTGTGCGGCCGCCAGCTTGAGGATGCCTTTTTCAATTTCGGCCAGGCTCAGTGAAGTGATGAACAGGCCGGACTCGGGCTGCGCATCCAGCCATGCAATCACGCCTGCATGCGGTGCACGTTTGGCGTATTCGGACAACACACAGGTGTCGAGCAGGGCATTCACAGGCCAATCTCGCGCGCCGGATTGGCCGTGCGGTTGCGCACGAACAGCGTCTCGTCGGCAGCGTCGAGTTCGGGACAACTCAGGGCCTGCGACAGACTCTGGCCTGGCGCGGCAACAGCCACAAGGCGCTCATACGCCTGGGGTGAAAGCACCACGGCTGCGGGCACCCCATGCACGGTGACGACCTGCGCCGACCCGCTGGCGGCGGCCTTGACCACGGCGCTGAACCGGTTCTTGGCTTCCTGGAGCTGCCATTGGGGCAAGCCTGTGCCTTGGTGGGTCGAGGTGATGGATGACTGCATCTGGGTACCCTTTCCTTTAAATAAATCTAGACTGTCTAGATTGTACTCCTGACCATCAACAACGCCAGTTCGTTGGATTCGCTATGCAATTTGTAGCTGCTTGCGCGCATGGGTAAAGGGCTTCAGGCCGATTTTATCAAAGAATTGGCTTGTTTCTGGTTTGAAGAAGGCTTTGGCGGCCTATTTCTTCAAGGCCGCCAGCTTGCTGAAGGCCGACTCCATGGCGGTCGAAGTCGCCGGCTGCGGCGCCCTGCTCTGCCCGCCGTAGTTGCCGCCGCGGCCTGGGTTCTGGCCGGGTCGTGCGCTTTCAAAACGGTTGTCGCGCGGGCCGTCGCGGCGCGCCGGGGCGGCGTCGAGTTTCATGGTCAGGGCGATGCGTTTGCGGGCCACATCGACCTCGGTCACGCGCACCTTGACAATGTCGCCGGTTTTGACCACTTCACGCGCGTCGGTGACAAACTTGTTGGAGAGCTGGCTCACATGGACCAGGCCGTCCTGGTGCACGCCGATGTCGATGAAGGCGCCGAAGGCGGCGACGTTGCTGACCGTGCCTTCGAGTGTCATGCCTTCTTTCAGGTCCTTGATGTCTTCCACGCCGTCGTTGAAACGCGCGACCTTGAAGTCGGGGCGCGGGTCGCGGCCCGGCTTTTCCAGCTCGGCGATGATGTCTTTCACGGTGATGACACCGAATTTCTCATTGGCAAACAGATCCGGCTTCAGGGTTTTGAGCATGTCGGCGCGGCCCATCAGCTCGGCCACCGGTTTGCCCGTGTGCGCCATAATTTTTTCGACCACGGCATAGGTCTCGGGGTGTACACCCGTCATGTCCAGCGGGTTGCTGCCACCGCGCAGGCGCAAAAAGCCGGCGCTTTGTTCAAAAGTCTTGGCGCCCAGGCCGGTCACTTTCAGCAAGTCGGCACGGCTCGCAAACGCGCCGTTGGCATCACGCCAGCGCACCACGGCTTTGGCCACCGTGTTGCTGAGGCCCGAGACACGCGCCAGCAACGGTACGCTGGCGGTGTTCAGGTCCACGCCGACGCTGTTCACACAATCCTCGACCACGGTGTCCAGGCTGCGCGCCAGGTCGCTTTGGTTCACGTCGTGCTGGTACTGGCCGACACCAATCGACTTGGGGTCGATCTTGACGAGTTCGGCCAAGGGGTCTTGCAGGCGACGCGCGATGCTGGCCGCGCCGCGCAGGCTGACGTCCACATCGGGCATCTCTTGCGAGGCGAATTCGCTGGCGGAATAAACCGAGGCGCCGGCTTCGCTGACCACGACTTTTTCCATCTTGCGGTCGCTGGCCTGGGCCAGCAGCTTCATCAAATCGGCGGCCAGCTTGTCGGTTTCGCGGCTGGCGGTGCCGTTGCCGATGGCGATCAGGTTGACGCCATGTTTCTCGCAGAGTTTGCCCAGGGTGTGCAGCGAGCCGTCCCAGTCCTTGCGCGGCTCGTGCGGGAAGACCGTGGAAGTTTCGACCAGTTTGCCGGTGGCGTCGACCACGGCGACCTTGACGCCGGTGCGGATGCCGGGGTCCAGGCCCATGACCACGCGCGGGCCAGCCGGTGCGGCCAGCAACAAATCGCGCAGGTTGTCGGCGAAGACCTTGATCGCGACTTTTTCGGCTTCTTCACGCAGGTGGCTGAACAAATCGCGCTCGATGGACAAGCTCAGTTTGACCTTCCAGGTCCAGGACACACATTTGCGCAGCAGGTCGTCGGCCGCCCTGCCCTTGTGGCTCCAGCCCAGGTGGATGGCAATTTTGCCTTCGGCAATGCTGGGCTGGCCGGCTTCGGGCGGCACCGGCAGCACCAGCTTGGCGTCCAGAATCTCCAGGCCACGGCCTCGGAAGACGGCCAGCGCGCGGTGCGAAGGCACACGGCCAATCGGCTCGTCGTACTCGAAATAATCGCGAAACTTGGCGTGGTCGGCGTTGTTTTCGTCCTTGCCGGCGACCAGTTTGGAGGCGAACAAACCTTCGCTCCACAACCACTGGCGCAGCGACTGCAGCAGCGCGGCGTCTTCGGCCCAGCGCTCGCTCAGGATGTCGCGCACACCGTCGAGCACGGCTTGTACGGTGGTGAAGTCGTCACCCAGCTCGCTTTTTTCGGCTTTCACAAAGGCCACTGCTTCTTCCAGCGGCACCAGGGTCGGGTCGGTAAACAGCTTGTCGGCCAGCGGCTCGATGCCGGCCTCGCGGGCCATCTGGCCTTTGGTGCGGCGTTTTTGCTTGAAGGGCAAATACAGGTCTTCCAGTTCCTGCTTGGTGGGCGCGGCGGCGATCGCGGCCATGAGTTCGGGCGTCAGTTTGCCCTGCTCTTCAATGCTTTTCAGCACGGTCTCGCGCCGCTCTTCCAGCTCGCGCAGGTAACCGAGGCGAAATTCCAGTTCGCGCAACTGGATGTCGTCCAGCCCGCCCGTGACTTCCTTGCGGTAACGCGCAATAAACGGCACCGTGGCGCCGCCGTCCAACAGCTCGACCGCTGTTTTGACCTGGTGTTCCTGGACTTTGATTTCTGCCGCGATCTGGCGGATGATTTTTTGCATGAGAAAGGATAATTCGTCTGAGAGGGTTGTCAATTCGGGAGCGACTTGCGGCCCGGCATCCGTCAAGGGGCGCGTAGCTTGGCATTCTCCCATGGCGGGAGCGGGCTCTGGCCGCTGGGGTGGGAAGCGCCGGCTTAGTGGGGGCGCCGCATCTGCGGTTCCAGCAGAATGCCGGTCGGCAGGCTGAGCTCGCGCGGCGCCGGTTTGGCCGATAGCGGCAGGGTCAGGCGCACGCAGGTGCCGGCGCCGCTTTTGCTTTTGATCAGCAACACGCCGCCCAGGGTTTGTGCACGCCGGCGCATGCCTTCCAGCCCTTTTCCGCCGGATTGGCTGGCTTGGTTGCGGTCAAGGCCTATGCCGTTGTCGTAGACCTCGAACAGCAGGCAGTCGGTTTCAGGCACAAAGCGGCAAACAACCTTGACCGCCGAGGCATTGGCGTGGCGCATGACGTTGGACAGGCATTCCTGGGCAATCCGTAACACCTGTTGCGCTTGGGCACCGTGCACGGCTTCAAGTTCGTCGCAGGTCTCGACCTTCCAGGCCATGCTGATACCTTGTTTGTCCAGCGCATGCTGGACCCGGTAACGCAAACTGCCCAGCGCCTCCACCACGTTACAGCCGGCGTTGTCGATGGCGTGCACGGTCATCTTCAGGTCGACCAGGGCTTGCTCCAGCGCCATCGCCACGGCCCGCTGCGCAGGTGTGTGATTGTCCAGCGACGACAGGATGCTGACCAGCTGCGAACCCACGCCATCGTGCAGATCCTGCGCAATCCGGCGGCGCTCGGTGGCCACGGCCGAGTCCGTCGCATGCTGGCTGTGCCCCGGGCCGTCGATCGCGTCAAAGTCGGTGAAGTACTGAAAATCGCTCGCCGGCTGGGAATGCGCGGAGGCGGGATGCGCCTCCTGACGTGTGACCAAATACCAGATCAGCAGCAGAAAAACGGCGAAAAAATGCTGCGACAACAGGACAGCGGACAACAAGGGTTTGTCTGAAAACAGCACGTCGTCAACGTAAATACCCAAGCCCACAACGCTACCGGCCAGCGCAAGCAGGCTGGCGTAACTTCGGGCCAGATAGGCCCGGCAGGCCAGGACCAGCGCCAGCAACACAGCGGCCAACAGGTTGACCATGACCCAGGCCGGGCGGTAGGCTTGCACGGCGGTGTTGTCACCCCATGGGCGCCAATGCAGCGCTATCAAGCCCGCCACCGCCAAGGCGCCCAGCGCCAGATAGGCCCGAGTACCGGTCAGTCCCGCGCTGGTCAGCAGGAAAAAGGCGACGCAGATGATCAGCGCCTGAAGGCCGATGTGGGTGACATAGGCAAATTGCCGGGTGCTGCCGAAAAAATAGACCAGACCGCTGATCAGCAAATGCCCTGCCCACACCAGCGCAGCCACGCACAGGGCTCTATCCAGGGGGTGGTGGCGTTGCTGCCAAGCGCGCCAGGACAAGCATTGCGCCAGTGCGGCCAGCGTCAGGCCTGCCGCTGCGCTGGCTATCACCAGGCCTTGGTGTGCCGCCGTTATCACGGAAGGCCTTGTTACAAGAGTCCGTGACGGGCCGCGTAGCTGACCGCATGTGCCCGGTTGCGGACATGCAGCTTGCGGTAAATGTTTTTGGTGTGGGCGTTGACGGTCTGGCAACTGATGGTGAGCCTCAGCCCGATTTCACCGCTGGTGTATCCCGAGGCGACCATCTTCAGCACTTCCTTCTCCCGGTCGGACAGCCTGTCGATGGGGTCGGCGGCGGGCTCGGTGGTGGGCCTGCTGTTCTCGTGGGCTGGATTGAGCTTGTGCAGCAGCCGCCGTGCCAGGCTGGGTGTGATGGAGGCGCCGCCATTGACCACCTGCAGCACCGCCTGGGAGAAATTGCCGAACCAGGAGTTCTTGACAAAATAACCCGTGGCACCCAGCTCAAATGCATGCAGGGCGTGATCTTCGTCCTCCATGGCCGAGATCACCAGCGCTTCGGCCATGGGGCGGACGGACTTCATGTATTCGATCAACTCGAAGCCCGTGCCATCACCGAGGTTCAGGTCGATCAGCATGACATCGAACTCGTGCTGGGAGATCAGGCGACGGCCCTCGCGCACGCTGGTTCCCTGTGCCACCAGGTCGGTGCGCAAATCACCGAGCAGCTCATTGGCGATGACCTTGCGTATGCTGGCGTCGTCGTCGATCAGCAGAACCCGCACCGGTTGCCCGGGTTGTCCTGCCAGAAAGTGAGGCCAGAGTGAAGACTCCGTCTCGCGGGATGGTTGCACGGTCTGGGTTTGGGTAAGGCCTGGAATGCCGCAGGCTGAGGGCTGTAGCAAACCGCTGGGTTGGGTAACGTTTTCCATGCTTCCCTCTTTCAAGCTCGTTCTTGCTCTTGATTCCTCTGCTTACATCAAGCGGACGGTCCTGACTGAATGGTTTGTCAGTCTTTTTTACTACTGAGGGTCCATTGATACTACAAATCTGAATGTTTGGATAGATAGATACTCATTTTTACGATGAGCTTTCTAACGTCGACTTGCAATTAGCACGCAAATTCGTGACATTTTTCATGTTTGTTGCGTGATGTTGCGTCAGATGCAAATTTTTACCTTTCATTTTTGAAGCTTGTTCAGAGCCACAAATTGATCGCGCTCTTTCGGCTTGGCGAATGGGGCCGGCGGGCCGCACCGGTCAAAAAGCCCAAGCGCGTCTCCCGCAAAGAAGGTACCTAGTTGCAGCGATGGGTGTTGCCGTCTGCCAGGGGCAGACTTGCCACGGACCCCTTGTCGCTTGACAGCGCCACCGCCCGCCAGATGCTGCGCCGCGAACCAACGCCGCTGTTTGACCTGCTGCCTCCGCCCTGGCGCCAATACGCCAACTCTGCGCCCAGATAAACCTGTTCTGTGCGCCGCGAAGAGGTCTGCCTTGGCGCCTCTGCAAAGTCCGCTACGATCATGTGTTTGAGCCTCCAGCGGGAGCACACACGGGGATTTCATGGCAGTCGAACAGAGCAGCGAGCTGGTCAATTTGGTGGTGTTGCTGGGCGCCGGCGTTCTGGCCGTGCCGCTTTTCAAACGGCTGGGCCTGGGCTCGGTGCTGGGCTACCTGGCGGCGGGGCTGGTCATCGGCCCTTTCGGGCTGGGCCTGTTCAGCGAGTCCGGGACAATTCTGCATGTGGCCGAACTCGGCGTGGTGATGTTCCTGTTTGTCATCGGGCTTGAAATGCAGCCGACGCGGCTGCTGAAGCTGAGGCGCCAGATTTTTGGCCTGGGTCTGGCCCAGGTGGTGGTTTGTGGCGTCCTGCTGACGACCTTGGGTGTGTTGCTGGGGCTCAAGCCGGTGGTGGCTTTTGTCGCCGCCATGGGCTTTGTGCTCTCGTCCACCGCCATCGTGATGCAACTGCTGGACGAACGCGGCGACACATCCACACCGCGCGGCCAGCGCATGGTATCCATCCTGCTGCTGGAGGACCTGGCCATCGTGCCGCTGCTGGCCGTGGTGGCTTTTCTGGCGCCTGTGCCGGCCGAGGGCGCCGTCTCGCGCTGGGTCGCTCTGGGCGCGGCACTGGCCGCCATCATTGGGCTGATGGCCGTCAGCCGCTGGTTGCTCAACCCCTTGTTTCGTGTGCTGGCCCGCGCCAAGGCGCGCGAGGTGATGACCGGCGCTGCGCTGCTGGTGGTGCTGGGCGCGGCGTTGGCCATGCAATGGGGCGGACTGTCGATGGCCCTGGGGGCTTTTGCCGCCGGCGTGATGTTGTCGGAATCCACCTTCCGGCATCAGCTGGAAGCCGATATCGAACCTTTTCGCGGCATCTTGCTGGGCCTGTTTTTCATGGGTGTGGGCATGTCGCTGGACCTGCCGCTGGTGCTGGCTGACTGGCCGCTGATCCTGGGCGGTGCGCTGGCCTGCATGGCGCTCAAAGGGCTTGGCGTTTACGCGGTGGCGCGGCTGACGCATTCCAATTCTTATGACGCGTTGCAACGCGCGGCCATGATGGCCCAGGGCGGTGAGTTTGCCTTTGTGTTGTATTCGGCCGCGGCTTCGGCGGGACTGATCGCGGCGCGTGTCAATGCCGTGCTGACGGCGGTGGTGATCATTTCCATGGCGCTCACACCGCTGGCCGTGCTGGCGCTGCGCTGGGTCCGACCGACGCCGGAAGCTCCGAACATGGATGGCGTGCAAGCTGTGGAAGAAGCCGGCGACCTGTCGGACAGCGTGCTGATCATTGGTTTTGGCCGCTTCGGGCAAATTGTCGGCCAGTCGCTGCTGGCGCGCGGCGTCAAGATCACCATCATCGAGAACGACACCGAAATGATCCGGGCCGCCGCGCGTTTTGGTTTCAATGTTTATTACGGCGACGGCACCCGCCTGGACGTGTTGCACGCAAGCGGTGCGGAGCACGCTTGCGCGGTCTTGGTCTGTGTCGACAACAAGACAGCGATCAGCCAGATCGTCACCGTGCTCAAGCAGTCATTTCCGCTGACACCTGTGTTGGCCCGCGCCTACGACCGCCAGCATGCGATCGACCTGATCAAGCTGGGGGTGGACTTCCAACTGCGCGAAACCTTCGAATCGGCCATGGCCTTCGGCGCTGCCGTTCTCAAGCAATTGGGGCTTTCGGCCGAAGAGGTAGCCGAGGTGGCCGACAATGTACGCCAGCGCGACGCCGAGCGGCTGCAACTGCAAATGACCGGCGACATGCAGCAGGTGATTGAGCAGTTCCAGAGCAGTCGTTGGGCACCTACGCCGCTGACCCGGCCGCAACGCACGGGCCAGGCGCTGAACGAAGAAGCCGCCGACGTGATGGAGCCCGACGCCCTCGCCGTGGCGGATCAACCCGGCGACGCGGCCCGCCGCTGATCCGGCGGACAGGCTTTTTCCCTACAGACAAGCACGCTGCCTGGCGGCATCATCAAAACTTCAAATTTCTGGAGCCCAAGCATGCGTACCCGAACCATTGTGTTGATTGTGGCCATTGCGCTGATGGCAGGTTTTGCCGCACTGAACATGGATGAGTTCAGCCGCCCGTCCCTGCTGAGCCTGGGTTTTACCACCGTGCAGGCGCCGCTGGGCCTGGTCATGCTGGTGTTGCTCGTGGCGGCCTTGCTGGTGTTTCTGGCGACCACGCTGTACATCCAGAGCGCCCATTTGCTGGAGTCGCGCCACAATGCCCGCGAACTGAATGCGCAGCGCGAGCTGGCTGACAAGGCCGAGGCCTCGCGCTTCACCGAGTTGCGCAACTACCTGGAAGCCCAGAACAAGGCCGTCCAGCAACGCGAAACCGCGCAAGCCAGCGCGCTGACGGAGCGCCTGGCACAAACCCAGCAAGCCGTGATCAGTAAAATCGACCAGTCCGGGAACACGCTGGCCGCCTACATCGGCGAGCTGGAAGACCGGCTGGAACGCCGCGACGGTGTGCTTAAAACGCCGGTGCGCCTGGAGAATCCGCCGCTCGCTTAAGATGCATTTCTGCGACCTTGGTTGCTCCTAAATCAATAGCTTCTTGCGCTCGATAGATGGGGGCTAGAGCCCTGTTTTATATGTAAATTTGGCATTTGACGCGCTGACTAGGGATGCCAGGTCGCCGCCATGCCCGCCTGCGCGGACGGTTTGTGGGTGCCAGCCAAGGCGTATGACAACTGGTTGGCTGCTTGAATCACCGTTTGAGCCAGCTCCAGCAAACGCGCCTCCGACAAGCGCGAGGTAGGGCCGGAGATACACACCGACCCCAGCAGTCGCCACTGGATGCCGAACACCGGCGCCGATACGCTGGACACCTCGGGTTCGCGCTCGCCCATCGAGAGGTGGTAGCCGCGCTGGCGTATGGTTTCGTAGGGCTCGCCGGCCTCCCCTGAAAACGCCAGAATCACGCGCCCCGGTGCGCCCAGATCCAGGGGCAAACCGATGCCCACACGCACATGGTGACGGATGGTGCGCGGGCCGTCCACACGCGCCAGGCAGGTGCGCTGGTTGCCTTCTCGCACATAAAACGAGGCGCTTTCCCCGGTCTGCACCGTGAGGTCGCGCAGCACCGGCTCGACCAAGTCGTGCGCGTTGAAGGTGGCCTGGTAACACGCGCCCAGCCAACCCGCCGCCCGGCCCAGCCGCCAACTGCCGTCTTCCTTTTGCACCAGATAGTGATCGGCCGCCAGCGTGCGCGCGATACGCAGTGCCGTGGTCTTGTGCATGCCGGTGCGGCGGCTCAACTCGGCCAGTGTCAATTGGGCATCGGCCGTGCCAAAGGCTTCCAGCAAGCGCAGGGCGCGGGTCACGGCCGTCACGCCGCTGGTTTCTTTGGTGGGGGGTGATGCTTCAGGGATGACGGAGGATAGGTTCATAAAGTGGAGTGTGTTGCATCTGGCGAAACTATATTGCGTTAAATGGAACGCCACAAGAAAATTCGGGCTGTCAGTACAACAACTCGGAGACATTTCATGAATTTGCTACGTCGCGGCCTGCTGGCTGCCCTCTTCGCCACCCTGGCTGTTCCTGCGCTGGCCCAGAGTTATCCCAGCAAAGCCATTCGTGTCATCGTGCCTTTCCCGGCAGGCGGCGGCACCGACATCATTGCGCGTGTGGTCACAAACAAGCTGAGCACCTCGCTGGGCTGGAGCTTCGTGATCGAGAACCGGCCCGGTAGCGGCGGCAACCTGGGTGTGGATGCGGCCGCCAAGGCCGCGGCGGACGGGTATACGCTGGCCCTGGGGCAAACCAGCAACCTGGCCATCAATCCCACGCTTTACCGCAAGATGCCTTACGACTCGGTCAAGGACCTGGCCCCGGTAGGTTTGGTGGCCAGTGCGCCGCTGGTGATGGTGGTGGCGGCGGATTCGCCCTACAAAACCCTGGCCGACGTGGTCAACGCCAGCAAGGCCAAACCAGCGTCCATCAATTTTGCGTCGCCGGGCAACGGCACGGTGGCCCACCTGGCCAGTGAGTTGTTCCAAAAAACCGCGGGTATCAAGTTCACGCATGTGCCATACAAGGGGGCAGCCCAGGCCGCCACGGACCTGATCGGCGGCCAAGTGCAGTTGTACATGTCCTCGGTGCCAACACTGATCGGCCACATCAAGAACGGCAAGATGCGCGCCATTGCCGTCACCTCGCTGAATCGCCTGGACGACCTGGCGCAGGTGCCTACGGTGGCCGAGTCGGGCTACAAGGGTTTTGAAGCCGTCACCTGGTTCGGCTTTGTGGCGCCTGCGGCCGTCCCCAAAGACGTGGTGCAGCTTCTGAACACGGAGATCAACACGGCGCTGAAGGCCGCCGACGTCCAGAAGAAGCTTGACGACCAGGGCGCCGACGTGAAAGGCGGAACGCCAGCGCAGTTTGCGGCGCTGATCAAAAGCGACATCACACGCTGGGCCCCCATCATCAAGGAATCCGGCGCAACGCTGGACTGAGCTGACACCCCGGTTTCCCCGACTTTCCCATCCAGGACCTTTCATGAATCAGCCCGACATCATCAAAACATTCGACCGCGTGTCCCCCGCCATCGTTGCCCAAGCCGCGCAATACCAACCCGCCATCCTGGCCGACGTGGCCGGCCGCCGCGGCGCGCTGCACGGTCGCATCACGGCGCTGCGCCCGCGCATGAAGCTGGCCGGCCCGGCCTTCACCGTGGAGGTTCGCCCTGGCGACAACCTGATGATCCACGCGGCCATGGCGCTGGCCCAACCCGGCGATGTGCTGGTCATCGATGGTCAGGGCAACCAGACCGCGGCGTTGATGGGCACCATCATGATGACGGCGTGCAAACAGCTGGGCCTGGCCGGCGTGGTGATTGACGGCGCCGTCCGCGACAGCCTGGAAATCGACGACATGGACTACCCGGTGTTCTCGGTCGGCACCAACCCGAATGGCCCGACCAAGCAGGTGGGCGGGCGTATTGGCCACCCGGTCTCCGTGGGCGGCGTGACCGTGCATCCCGGTGACTTCATCATCGGTGACGGTGACGGCGTGGTTGTCGTGGAGCGCGAGAAAATTGAATCGCTGCTGCCGCTGGCTGCGGACAAGGTGGCGGCCGAGGCCCAACGCATTGCCCAGATCAAGGGCGGTAAAACCAGTGCGCCGTGGCTGGTTGCGTCGCTGGTGGCGGCCGGTGTGCTCAAAGAGGGGGAAAGCCTGTGAACGCCACGCCTTCAAGGCAAAGCGCCAAGCCGGTGATCATTGTCACCGCCGCGGATCTGGCGCCCCAGGCGGTCGCGCTGCTTCATGATTACGAGCTGGTTTATGCGGGCAAGACGCCGCAAGTGTCCGAGCTGATCGAGTTGGCCAGGCGCCACGACCCGGTGGCTTACATCGTGCGCTACAGCAGCATCACGGCCGAGTTGATGGATGCCTCTCCTTCGCTCAGGGTCATCTCCAAACATGGCAGTGGCACCGACACCATCGACAAGCCTGCCGCGGCCGCCCGCGGCATCGATGTGACCGCCGCTGTCGGCGCCAATGCCGCGGCCGTTGCCGAACACGCGCTGGCCCTGATGCTGGCCTGCGCCAAGTCGGTGGTGCCACTCAACGGACGTATGCATGCCGGGCACTGGGACAAGGCGACACACAAGAGCCTGGAACTCGGTGGCCGCACGATTGGACTGATAGGTCTGGGGGCGATTGGCCAGCGTTTTGCAAAGATGTGTGATGCCATGGGCATGCGTGTGATCGGGTTTGATCCGTTTGCAAGCACCCTGCCGTCTTTCATTCAGCCCGTCGATCTGGCCACCCTCTGGCGCGACTCCGACGTGATCTCGTTGCACTGTCCGCTGACCGCGGACAACCGGCAGTTGCTCAATGCCAGCACCTTGGCCCAGTGCAAGCCGGGTGTGATCGTGGTCAACACGGCCCGCGGTGGCCTGATCGACGAACTGGCGCTGCTGGCCGCAGTACGCAGCGGCCAGGTTGCCATGGCCGGTCTGGACAGTTTTGCGGTGGAACCCATGACGGCAGCGCATTTCTTTCAAAACGAGCCAGGTTTTGTCCTGAGTCCGCACATCGGCGGCGTGACCGGCGATGCTTATGTCAACATGGGTGTAGCGGCCGCGCGCAACACGCTGGCGGCACTGCAAAAAACGGGGTTCTCGCTGGCCGCCTGATGCGGGGCTGTATCGCAGCGAGGACGACTATTGGGCGCCGCTCCCAAACGCCTCTGCCAGCGACAGGATTTTTCCGGTGTCCGTTGCGTCGTACCCAGCCAGGGCATTCACCTCTACACGGAAAGCGTCGGACTGCAGGATGGTGATGACCTGCTGGACCAGCGGGTCGTCCAGTGCCGCCACCGGCACCGCGAAAAAATAGCGCTCACGGACCAGGGGGATGAACTCCAGCCCGAAACGTTCGGCCGGCGTCTGCACACCAAAGCCCACCTCCGCCATGCCGCTGGCGATGTAGGCAGCAACGGCCGAGTGGGTGAACTCGGCGTTTTCGAAACCATTGATGTCATGGGGCGAGAGGCCCGCGCCGGCCAGCATCAGCTCCAGCAACATGCGGGTACCTGAGCCCGCCTGGCGGTTCACAAATCGCACGCCGTCCCGGGTCAGATCCTTCAGTCCGTGAATCCCGTGGGGGTTGCCCGGCGCAACAAACAGGCCTTGCTTGCGCACGGCAAGATGAATCAGCTTGTGCGTTTTTTTGTTCAGCCACTGGGCATACAGCGCCACGGCGGCGGGTTCGAACTCGCCCAGCGGCACATGAAAACCAGCCAGGTCACATTCCTGGCGTGACAGCGCCGCCACGGCGTCCGTGCTGTGGCGATAACGCAGCTCGATCGGCAACTGCGCCTGGTTGATCTTGGCGAGCAAGGCCGCCACCGCAAAGCCGTGGCTGGCGTGCAGGCGCACCGCCTTGAATTTGCCCGCCGTCATTCGGTTGAGCTCCCGCTCCAGCTCGGAGGACAGGCTTTCCAGCATGGGCGACAGGCGCGCTGCCACACGGCGGTCGGCCCAGATCAATTTTTCGGCCAAGGGTGTGAGTACCGTGCCGCGCCCCCTGCCCTTGTCCATCAAGGTGTCGCCAAACAGTTTTTCCACATCCCGCAGCAAACCCCAGGCGTAACGGTAGGACAGGCCAATGGCTTGTGCCGCCTTGGCGATGGAGCCGGTTTTCTGGATGGCGGTCAGCAATTGCAGCAGCACCGCGGTGTCCAGGGGGGCATCCGCATCCGAGGTAATTTCCCAGTGCGGCTGAATAGTGACTTTGTACATTATGCAAAGTCTAGCCTATTGTTAAATAAACATACCAGTGATAACTTCCACGAAACGATGATTGATAGATGATTATTTATGCTTTAAAAAGCATATTTAAATGAGCCGGCAGGCATGGAGACAAGATGAACACACAAGTCATTCGCATGAGGGCCAAAAAGCCCTCGGCGCCGCCCCCGGCATTTGATCGGTCCGCCGTAGAAACCGTGATCCGCCAGCGTAAAACCATGCCAGGCGCGATGTTGCCCATCCTGCACGGGGTGCAGGAGCATATCGGCTACATCCCACCGGAAGCCGTGCAACTGATTGCCGACGGGCTGAACGTTTCGCGCGCCGAGGTGCATGGGGTGATCACTTATTACCACTTCTTCAGGCAAACGCCGCCGGGCCGGCATGTGCTGCAGATTTGCCGCGCCGAGGCCTGTCAGGCCATGGGCAGCGACGCGCTGGTCGACCATGCGAAAGCGGCACTGGGCTGCGATTTTCATGAAACAACGGCGGATGGCGACTTCACGCTGGAGGCGGTGTATTGCCTGGGCCAATGTGCGTGTGGCCCGGCGGTCATGGTGGGCGACGATTTACATGCCCGCGTGTCGCCCGCCAAGTTGGATCGCCTGCTTGAAGCGAAACGGGGGACCCCATGAGCACCACGATTTATGTTCCCCGAGATTCGACCGCGATTGCGCTGGGTGCGAATGAGGTCGCCATCGCCATTCAGCGCGAAGCGCAAGCACGCGGCATCCATGTGCGTATTGTTCGCAACGGCTCGCGCGGCATGTTCTGGCTGGAGCCCTTGGTCGAAGTCGCTACCCCGCAGGGTCGCGTGGCTTACGGCCCGGTGGCCGTAGAAGACGTGGCCAGTCTGTTCGACGCCGGCTTGGCTCTGGGTGCCGCCCACCCGCTCGCGCTGGGTTTGACCGAAGAGATCGCTTTTCTGAAAAATCAGGAGCGTTTGACCTTTGCGCGGGTGGGTATCACCGATCCGCTCTCGCTGGAGGATTACCTGGCGCACGAAGGTTATGCCGGGCTGCAACGTGCGCTCACCATGGCGCCAGCCGTCATCGTCCAGGAGGTGTTGGACTCCGGGCTGCGCGGCCGTGGTGGCGCAGCCTTCCCGACCGGCATCAAATGGAAAACCGTGCTGGGCGCGCAAGCTGCGCAAAAATACATCGTCTGTAACGCCGACGAAGGCGACTCGGGCACGTTTTCCGACCGCATGGTGATGGAGGACGACCCCTTCATGCTGATCGAGGGCATGACGATTGCCGGTCTGGCGGTGGGGGCGACCCTGGGCTACATCTACGTGCGTTCGGAGTACCCGCATGCGATAGCCGTGCTGAACGAAGCGATGGTGATTGCCCGCGAGCATGGGTATTTGGGCCCCAACATTCTGGGTTCCGGCCAGGCCTTTGAGCTGGAAGTGCGCAAGGCGGCCGGTGCTTATGTCTGCGGCGAAGAGACCGCCCTGCTTGAAAGCCTGGAGGGCAAACGTGGCATCGTGCGTGCCAAACCCCCCCTGCCGGCGCTGGAGGGGCTGTTCGGCAAACCCACGGTTATCAACAACGTGATTTCTTTGGCGGCTGTGCCACTGATCCTGGCGCGTGGCGCAGCTTTTTACCAGAATTACGGCATGGGCCGTTCGCGTGGCACCTTGCCTTTTCAACTGGCCGGAAACATCAAACACGGCGGACTGGTGGAAAAGGCTTTTGGCCTGAGCTTGCGTGAACTGCTGATGGATTTCGGCGGCGGCACGGCCAGTGGCCGGCCGATACGCGCGGTGCAGGTCGGCGGCCCGTTGGGCGCCTACCTGCCGGAATCGCTGTTCGACACCCCCATGGACTACGAATCCTTCATCGCCATAGGCGCGGGCGTGGGCCACGGCGGTCTGGTGGTGTTTGATAACAGCGTCGACATGGCCAGGCAGGCACGTTATGCGATGGCGTTCTGCGCCATCGAGTCTTGCGGCAAATGCACGCCCTGTCGCATCGGCTCGACACGCGGCGTGGAAGCGGTCGACAAGATCATCGCCAACGAGAACCGGCCGCAGCAGATTCATTTGCTGCGCGACTTGTGTGACCTGATGCTCAACGGCTCGCTCTGTGCCATGGGCGGCATGACACCCTTCCCCGTGTTGTCCGCGCTGGACCACTTCCCTGAAGATTTCGGCAGCAGCCCTCTGCAAGAAGCCGCCTGACGCCCTTAACCAGATGAACGAGAACGATCCAAGGATTCCCCATGAACCAGCTCAATGACCTCGATTACGGCACACCGGCGCGTGTTTCTGAAAAAACCGTCACGATAGAGATTGATGGTGTTGCCGTCAGCGTGGCGGCCGGTACTTCGGTGATGCGCGCAGCGGTGGAGGCCGGGGTCAACGTGCCCAAGTTGTGCGCGACCGACAGCCTGGAGCCTTTCGGTTCCTGCCGCCTGTGCCTGGTGGAGATCGAAGGCCGACGCGGCTACCCTGCGTCGTGCACCACGCCTTGCGAGCCCGGCATGAAGATCAAGACGCAGACGCCCAAGCTGGCGGACCTGCGCAAGGGCATGATGGAGCTGTACATCTCCGATCACCCGCTGGATTGCCTGACCTGTCCGACCAATGGCAACTGCGAGCTGCAGGACATGGCCGGCGTGGTCGGCCTGCGCGAGGTGCGCTACGGCTACGAGGGCAAAAATCACACGAAGTTGGCCAAGGATGAATCCAACCCCTACTTCAGCTACGACGCCTCCAAGTGCATCGTCTGCAACCGTTGTGTGCGGGCTTGCGAGGAAACACAGGGTACCTTCGCGCTGACGATTAGCGGGCGCGGTTTCGAGTCGCGTGTGTCGGCTGGTCAGGATCAGTCGTTCATGGAATCGGAATGTGTCTCTTGCGGCGCTTGCGTGGACGCCTGCCCGACCGCGACGTTGACTGAAAAAACCGTGATCATGATGGGCCAGGCCGAACACAGCAAAATCACGACCTGCGCCTACTGCGGCGTGGGTTGCTCTTTCAAGGCCGAAATGAAGGGCAATGAAGTGGTGCGCATGGTGCCCAACAAAAATGGCCACGCCAACCACGGCCACGCCTGCGTCAAGGGGCGCTTCGCCTGGGGTTACGCAACGCACAGTGACCGCATGCTCAAACCCATGATCCGCAAAGCCATCACCGATCCGTGGCAGGAAGTGTCGTGGGACGAGGCGGTCAATTACGCCGCCGCCGAGTTCCGCCGCATCCAGGCCAAGTTCGGCAAGGACTCGATAGGCGGCATCACCTCTTCGCGCTGCACCAATGAAGAAACCTATTTGGTCCAGAAGCTGGTGCGTGCCGCCTTCGGCAACAACAATGTGGACACCTGTGCGCGCGTTTGCCACTCCCCCACCGGTTACGGCCTGAAGCAAACCCTGGGCGAGTCGGCCGGCACACAGACTTTTGATTCGGTGATGAAAGCCGACGTCATCATGATCATCGGGGCCAATCCGGCGGCGGCGCACCCGGTGTTTGCCTCGCAGATGAAACGCCGGTTGCGCCAGGGGGCGAAGCTGATCGTCATCGATCCGCGCACCACCGAGATGGTCAAGTCGCCGCATATCGCGGCCGACTACCATCTGAAACTGATGCCGGGCACCAACGTGGCGGTCATCACCGCGTTGGCGCATGTAGTCATGAGCGAAGGCTTGTTTGATGCCGCTTTCATCGCCGAACGCTGCGAAGAACAATCCTTTCAGGATTGGCAGAAATTTGTGCTTCAGCCCGGAAACTCGCCCGAAGCCGTGGCGGCCATCACCGGGGTGCCGGCCGAAGAACTACGCGGCGCGGCGCGGTTGTTTGCTGCGGGCAACAACGGTGCGATTTATTACGGCCTGGGCGTGACCGAACACTCCCAAGGCTCGACCATGGTGATGGGTATCGCCAACCTGGCCATGGCGACTGGCAATGTCGGCCGCGAAGGCGTGGGTGTCAACCCCTTGCGCGGTCAGAATAATGTGCAGGGTGCTTGCGACATGGGCTCCTTCCCGCATGAGTTGCCGGGCTATCGCCATATCTCGGACACGACGGTGCGTACCGAGTTTGAAGAAGCCTGGCAATGCACGCTGGACCCGGAGCCGGGCCTGCGCATCCCGAATATGTTCGACGCGGCACTCGACGGCACCTTCATGGGCCTGTATTGCGAAGGCGAGGACATCGTCCAGTCCGACCCGAACACACAACACGTGACCGCCGCCTTGGCGGCCATGGAATGTATCGTGGTGCAGGACTTGTTCCTCAACGAGACCGCCAAATACGCCCATGTTTTCCTGCCAGGCTCGTCTTTCCTGGAAAAAGACGGTACCTTCACCAACGCCGAACGCCGGATTTCCCGCGTGCGCAAGGTCATGCCGGCCAAGGCCGGCAAGTCGGACTGGGAAGTCACAGTGGCGTTGGCCAATGCGCTGGGTTACCCCATGGATTACAAGCACCCATCCGAAATCATGGACGAGATCGCCGCGCTGACACCGACCTTCCGCGGTGTGAGTTACAAAAAGCTGGACGAGCTGGGCAGCATCCAGTGGCCTTGCAACGACGAAGCGCCCGAGGGAACGCCGACCATGCACATCGGTGAGTTCGTGCGCGGCAAGGGCAAGTTCATCAACACCCAGTTTTTTGCCACGGCCGAAAAGGTCACGCGCAAGTTCCCGCTGATCCTCACCACCGGCCGCATCTTGTCGCAGTACAACGTGGGCGCACAAACCCGCCGTACTGATAACGTGATGTGGCATGGCGAGGACAGGCTGGAAGTGCACCCGCACGACGCGGAGGATCGCGGCATCAAGCAGGACGACTGGGTCGGCATCGAGTCGCGTGCCGGGCAGACCGTGTTGCGCGCCACCATCACCGAACGGGTGCAACCTGGCGTGGTCTACACCACCTTCCATTTCCCGGAGTCCGGCGCCAACGTGATCACCACCAACAACTCCGATTGGGCCACCAACTGCCCGGAATACAAGGTGACGGCGGTGCAAGTCATGCCGGTGACGCAACCATCGGCATGGCAGAAGACTTACAGCCGCTTCTCCGACGAGCAGGTCAAGCTGGCGAAAGGCCTGGTCCCGTCGGACGAAAAAGACCTGGCCGTAGTTGGCAAGTAGCGTACAGGACACTAGAACGCCATGAATGCCATGACATCCCCCGAGCGCACAGCGCTGGTGCAGGTTTCCGTCGAAAAGTGGAGGGACGACCAACTCAGCCTGTGCCGCGACAACGTGGCCGAAGAGATCCCGGTGGCGCTGGAATACAACGGCATTTCCCATGCGGTGATGCTGGCCTCACCTTACGACCTGGAAGACTTTGCCTTGGGCTTCTCGCTGAGCGAGGGTATCCTCGCCGGTCCGTCTGAGTTGTTCGACTGCGAGATCGCCCCGACGAAAGACGGTATCCAGGTACAGATGCGCATCGCCAGCGGCCGCTTCGCCGCACTCAAAGACAAGCGGCGCAACCTGACCGGGCGCACCGGCTGCGGCTTGTGTGGTGCGGAGACCCTGCAGCAGGCCATCCGCTGCCCTGCGCCCGTGGCCAGCAGCGCACTTTTTACGGCTGAAGCGTTATATGCAGGCATGGACGCCATGCATGTACGCCAGCTTCTGCAGCAACAAACCGGCGCAACCCATGCAGCCGCGTGGATGGCCGCTGATGGAAGCATTGCCCTGGTTCGTGAAGACATCGGCCGGCATAACGCACTCGACAAGCTCATAGGCGCCATGGCAGCCAAGGGAGAAGACTTTTCAAAGGGCGCGGCGCTCATCACCAGCCGGGCAAGTTATGAAATGGTGCAGAAAGCCGCGACGTTAGGCATTGGTTTTCTGGCGGCCATCTCGGCACCGACCAGCCTGGCCGTGAAGCTTGCCGAGGAAACCCAGGTCACGTTGCTGGGGTTTACACGAAATCAAAGCCATGTGGTGTATGCCCACCCCCAGCGTGTTCTGCGCGCTGCCAATCAGACATAAAGGACGCGATCGATGAACGCAGACAACCTCGTCACCATGGCGAACCAGATTGGCGCTTTTTTCGAGACCATGCCCGACCGCGAGCAGGCCCTGACGGACATTGCCGGACACCTCAAGCGTTTCTGGGAACCGCGCATGCGGCGCTCCCTGTTGCAACACATGGATGAACATGCGGGCGTACAGCTCAAGGACATCGTCCTTGAAGCCTTGCGCACCCACAGGGCTTCTGTACTTTAGGCGCAGACGATCTTCGCGGATTCCGCTTCTGTCATCAGCCAGCGCACGAAATCCTGCGCATCCGCGTTGCCGGCCGAACGCGGAGCGACATTCACAAAATAGCCGAAGCGGGAGGCGGCGCCGCTGAAAGGCGCGACCAGTCTGCCGTCGCGCAGCAGCTCCGCCAGCAGCGGCAAGCGGCCGATCGCCACGCCCTGCCCGGCCACCGCCGCTGCCACGACATCGGAATACTGCGAAAAGCGCAGCGTGTTCTTCATGCGCATGTCGGGCAGGCCCATGACACGGAACCAGGGTTCCCAGTCGATGGTCAGGGGCTGGCCTTGCGGCATGTCGGTGACCAGCAAGGTGTGATTGGCCAGGTCGGCGGGCTGCTTCAGGGGCAAGGCGCGATTCGTCAGCAGCAGGGGCGAACAGACGGGCGTCACCGTTTCCTCGAACAGGATGTTGCCCACGGCGTGGCTGATGGCGCTGAGGCGGACCGACACATCGATCCCGCTGCGCTCCAGGTCCAGCACTTCCAGCGTGGCGGAAATCCGTACGTCCACGCCCGGATGCGTGGCGGTAAATCGGGCCAGCCGGGGAATCAGCCAGAGCGAGGCAAAACCCGGTGTGGTCGTGATGGCCACTTGCCGCAAGCTCGTGGTGGTAGCACGCACGCTGGTGGTGGCATCGCGCAGGCGTTCCAGGCAGTCGGTCACGGCACGCTGCATGATGCGGCCGGCATCGGTGAGTGCGAGAGCGCGGTGACGGCGCTCAAACAAGGGCGTGCCGAGTTCGTCTTCGAGCTGCTGGATCTGCCGGCTCACGGCTGATTGCGTCAGGAACAGCTCAGTCGCCGCCCGGGTGAAGCTCAGCTTGCGCGCGGCCGCTTCAAAGCTGTAAAGCAGGTCCAGCCGGGGCAGTTGCCCGCGCGGAATGCCGCTGGTGAGAGTCTCCGTCGGCGCTGTTTTGGCATTCCGTGCTTGCATGCGAAAGATTCCAATTCACCGTTTGATAGCTCTGAGGTAGATCAGTATATTCATTTCCATACTGAATGTGAAAGGACTGTCATGACCACCATTTCCAAGCAATTGAATCTGTCTCTCGCCCATGAGGCGATGTTCAGCGTCGCGGACGCTGCCGGGGTGCAAGTGATTTGCCGTGAAGGCAGCCTGTGGGTGACCGTGGACAAGGACTTGCGCGACATCGTGTTGGCCCCCGGCGATAGCTTCATGACGCCGCAGCACCGTCGTGTGTTGATCTTCGCGCTGCAGCCGTCGGCGCTCAGTCTGGCCCCGACACCTGCCGTTCCATCGATATGGCAGTTGGGCAAAAAAAACCGGGCTGCCAGCGCCAGTCTGACGCTGCAGCCCGCTTGATGACCGCTATCAGGCTTCGCGCAAGGCCTTTTTCAGCTCGATGCCAATCTCGGGCTTGTGTGCAAATGGGTTGGTCGGGTTACGCGCCTGCATGATGTCTTCCAGCCGCGTCTGCACCGAACCGATGGCTTTGGGATGGCTGTAGATATAAAACTGGTTGGCGGCCACCGCGTCAAACACCTTTTGTGCCACATCGGCGGCCGTGACCTTGCCGGAGCCCACGGCCTTGTCGCTCATGGCCTGGCCGATCAGCTGGCTTTTGGTGGGTTTGGCGGCTTCCAGTTCGCCCGGCCGGTTGCGATGGCTCTGGCTGATGCCGGTGGACACAAAGAAGGGGCATAAGACCGAGGCGCTGATCTGGTCGGTGACCAGGCTCAAGTCCTGGTACAGCGTTTCGCTCATGCTGACCACCGCATGTTTGCTGACGTTGTAAATGCCCATGTTGGGTGCATTGAGCAGGCCGGCCATGCTGGCGGTGTTGACGATGTGGCCTTGCCAGGCCGGGTCTTGTCTGGCGGCTTCCAGCATCATGGGTGTGAACACACGCACGCCGTGGGCCACACCCATGAGGTTGACGCCTATGACCCATTCCCAGTCTTGCAGCGTGTTTTCCCAGATCAGGCCGCCTGCCCCCACGCCGGCGTTGTTGAAGACAAAATGTGGCGCGCCGAAACGGTTGAACACGGCCTGGCCCAGCGCTTCCACCTCGGCGGCTTTGGAGATGTCGAGCCGGTAAGCCAACACTTTCGCACCGGTGGCCGAGATTTCGGCCGCGGCCTTGTCGAGGGCGTCCTGCTGCACATCGGCCAGCACCAGGTTCATGCCCAGCCTCGCGCCTATACGTGCACACTCCAGGCCGAAGCCCGAGCCTGCACCTGTGAGAACCGCTGTTTTGCCTTTGAAATCCGTGATCATGAGAGTCCTTTAAACATCCACTTTTTTAAGCACATAAGCAATACGCGGGAAATGCACATGCACCGTGCCGACCCGTTCATCCGAGCGACGCAGGCTGTAGTGCGTGCGGGTCGCGGCGATCAGTTCGCCTTCGGTCGGCTCGGGGCCAAAACTTTCGGCCGTGATGCTGACGCGGCTGCCCAGCGGGATGCCGTGTTCATCCTGGAAGGTGCTGTCACGCAACAGGCCGTGGCCGACCGGCAGGGGCTCGGTGGCGGCCGCGGTGGCTATGGCTTGCGTGGCATCAAACTTGTCCATGCGGCCGCTGCCAATCGCATGCATGCGGTCCATCCAGCCGAGCACGGCCGGTGTGTGTTCCAGGATATCCGCCACCACCGGGGTACACACGCGGGTGAACCAGAGCGGGTGGTAGGCGGCAAAGTCGGCGATACAGGGTGCCTGGCCCAGCAGGTAGGGCTGTTCATCCAACATGTCCGACAGGCGCCGCAAATAGGATTTGTAGGCGGCCGTGGCGTCCGCCGGACGCAAGCGGGTCATGTTGCCGCTCATGGCCTTGCGGTCTTCACCGAAAGCCCGGGCCGTGTCGGGTGAGGCGCTGCCAAACATGTGGGCTGCACCTTTGGGGCCGAGGTTGTGTGCCATGGCCGCCCAGAACAGCGTGCTGTCAGCCCACTGGGCCAGGATACGGGCCAGGCCTTTGCCAGGTTCCGGGTAAAGCGCGGGGGCGGGTTGAAGGTGCTCCAGCACATCGCAGATCAAGGCGCTGTCGCAATAAATGTCGGCGCCGATTTGCAGGACCGGTGTCTTGCGGTAACCACCGGTGAGCGCCAGTACATCGGGCTTGGGCATGATGCTGGGGATGATCACCGACTTCCAGGCCAGTTGTTTGTAGCCAAGGATGAGGCGGATTTTTTCCGAAAACGGCGAGGTCGGGTAGTGGTGAAGAATCAGCTCGTTCATGTCGGCTCCAGGAGGTGTGCTGTGATGTGATCTGTCTTCATCGCGGCATGGCCCGCGTGATCAAGGCGTCCAGGTCCAGGCCGGCGCCCAGCGTGCCGAAGGCCTGGCCCCAGTTGCCGGCCAGGCGGGAATCGCAGAAAGCGCCAAACACGCCGGCAGGGGCACTTTGATAAAGCAGCGCGGCCTGCACGGCCAGCGCCACGTCTTGTGCCAGCCGGCGCGCTTCCATTTCGGTGGCCATGTCTTCCACCTGTGTGGGCAAGGCCGCGGCCAGGCGGTCCAGCGCGGGGTGGGCGCCACGTGCCGGTGCCAGCTCCTGTGCCAGCGCGGCAGCGGCGTCCGCCCTGCGCAAGGCCCGCAGCAGGTCCAGCGCCATGATGTTGCCGGCGCCTTCCCAGATGGAGTTGAGCGGCATCTCGCGGTAGATACGGGCCATCACCCCTTCGCCGCCCTCTTCCACATAACCGTTGCCGCCCAGGCATTCCATGGTTTCCTGCGCAAAATGGCTGCCGCGTTTGCAGATCCAGAACTTGGCGACCGGCGTCAACAGCCGCGCCATGGCTTGCTCATGGGCATCGCCGCTGTGGTCAAACGCGCGGGCCAGACGCATGGCCAGCACGGTGGCGGCTTCCGATTCAAGTGCCAGATCGGCCAGCACGTTGCGCATCAGGGGTTGGGTGATCAGTGGTTTGCCGAAGGCCTGGCGCTGCTCGCAATGGTTGAGTGCAATACTCAAGGCTTGGCGCATCAGGCCGCTGGTGCCCAGCGCGCAGTCCAGCCGCGTCATGGTGCCCATTTCAAGAATTTGCGGGATGCCGCGGCCTTCTTCGCCGACCAGCCAGGCGGTGGCGCTTTCAAACTCGACTTCGGAGCTGGCATTGGCCTTGTTGCCCAGCTTGTCCTTGAGGCGCTGGATGTGGATGGCATTCAGGCTGCCGTCAGGCAGCATGCGCGGCAGGAAAAAACAACTCAGCCCGGCCGACGCCTGCGCGAGCACCAGGAAGGCATCACACATGGGTGCCGAGAAAAACCATTTGTGGCCGGTCAGCCGGTAACGCTGGCCCCAGTTGTCGCTGCCATCCAGAACGGCTTGGGTGGTGTTGGCGCGCACGTCCGAGCCGCCCTGCTTTTCGGTCATGCCCATGCCCATGGTCACGCCGGCTTTTCCGGAAAACAGCTTGAGGGCCGGATCGTAGGCGCGGCTGGTGAGCTTGGGTGCCCAGTCGGCATACAGGGCCGCATTGCTGCGCAAGGCCGGGGTGACGGCGTAAGTCATTGAAATCGGGCACAAGGTCGACGGCTCAAGCTCGGTGAAAAGCATGAAACCCGCGGCGCGGAGAACGTGGGGAGACGGACTTTCCTGCGCCCAAGGCGTGCCGTGCAGCCCGGCGCCAACGGACAGCGTCATCAGCGCGTGATAACTCGGATGAAACTCGACCCGGTCCACACGCCGGCCAAAACGATCATGGCTGTGCAACTCGGGCGTGTGGATGTTGGCCAGCCGCGCATGGGTTTGCATGTCGTCGCTGCCTAGCGTCGCCCCCAAGGTCACCAGCGTCGTCGTGTCCAGCGCCGGCGCGTTGAAGCGCAAGGCATCCCGCAGGGGCCGATTCGTCTCGAACAGGTTGTAGTCGACCAGCGGCTGTGGCTGGTTGAAGACCTCGTGCGTCGCTTCCATGGATGGCCTCGCTTGTAGGAAGGAATCAGTCGCCACCCAGCCGACCCCAGGGGGCTGTTGCCCCCTCGGTGGACGACCGTGAGGGCAACATGTTCAGATCAGCTTGACCAGCTGCTTGCCGAAGTTTTTGCCCTTGAGCAGGCCCAGAAACGCTTCGGGCGCGGCGGCTATACCTTGCGCAACAGACTCGCGCGGCCGCAGCTTGCCGGTGCCCACCAGCGTGCCGAGTTCGGTCAGTGCCTCAGGCCACACTTCCATGTGTTCGCTGACGATGAAACCCTGGAGCTTCAGGCGGTTGGTCAGGATCAGTTGTGGGTAAGCCATGGGCAAGGGCTCGCCGTTATAACCGGCAATCATGCCGCACAAGGCGATGCGGCCGAAGGCATTCATGCGGGTCAGGACGGCGTCCAGCACCATGCCGCCCACGTTTTCAAAATAGCCGTCGATGCCATCGGGGCATGCGTCTTTGAGCGCCTTGGACAGCGAGTCGGCATCCTTGTGCAGGCGGTAATCGATGCAGGCGTCGAAGCCGAGCTCTTCAACCGCGTATTTGCATTTTTCAGGACCGCCGGCAATACCCACCGCGCGGCAGCCACGTGCCTTGGCCAGCGCACCAAAAGCGCTACCCACGGCACCGGTGGCGGCGCTGACCACCATGGTCTGGCCGGCTTTGGGTTCAATGATTTTCACCAGACCGTACCAGGCGGTCACGCCCGGCATGCCCACCGCGCCCAGGTAGTGCGACAGCGGCACATGGGTGGTGTCCACCTTGCGCAAGGCGCCCGGCTGGTTCGCATCCACGACGCTGTACTCTTGCCAGCCGCCCATGCCAACCACCTTGTCGCCGGCCGTGAACTTGGGGTTTTTGGACTCGACCACTTCCCCCACCGTGCCGCCGCCCATCACCTGGGCCAGCGGCTGCGGTGCGGTATAACTTTTTTTATCGTTCATGCGTCCGCGCATGTAGGGGTCCAGGCTCAGGTAGTGGTGGCGCACCAGCACCTGACCGTCCTGCAGCGCCGGGGTGTTGCTGCTGACGAGTTTGAAGTTGCTGGCGACGGCTTCGCCGGTGGGACGGTTGTCCAACAGGATTTGCTGGTTGACGGGCATGGTGATCTCCTGAAAACGCTATCAATTACAGAGCTGCTTGCGCCCGTGGAGTCTGGGCTGGAGCACGGTTTTGCTTATAAAAAAGCACTAATCCG
This sequence comes from Polaromonas potterensis, assembly GCF_033446725.1. Classification (NCBI taxonomy): domain Bacteria; kingdom Pseudomonadati; phylum Pseudomonadota; class Betaproteobacteria; order Burkholderiales; family Comamonadaceae; genus Polaromonas; species Polaromonas potterensis. Next base: position 192,404 of record NZ_JAWQLX010000010.1, read on the forward strand.
TCGAAATGACGGTATTCAGCGGGTTCACGTCTTTCGGCCCCACGGCCAGCCGCTTGACGAATTTGAAGGTGCCGGTGGCATGGGCACAAGCCCGCCCGTCTGCATCGTAGATCGTTCCTTCGGTGAACGCCATGGTGGCGGTGCGGTGCATCAGCCGGCCCTTGGCCGAAAGCTGGCCGCGCGCCGGCTGCATGAAGCTGGTTTTCATCTCGATGGTGACCACCCCCATGTCCTGCTGCACACTGCGTGCCGCCGTCGCCATGATCACGTCCAGCAAAGTCATCAGCGCGCCGCCGTGCGTGACAAAAAACGAGTTCAAATGCTCGGGTTTAGGCAAGTAGTCGATCTGCGATTGCCCGCCTTCGAAGAGCTTGAGTTCAAAGCCCAGGTGCTGGACGAAGGGAATCTCGACGCCGAATTTCATGACGGACTCCAGATCAACCACCGGTCACGGCCGAGACACCGCCGTCTACCGCCAGCCATTGCGCGGTGATGTGCTTGCCGGCATCCGAGGCGTAGAGCACACACAGGCCCTTGAGGTCTTCGTCGTCACCCAGGCGCAGCAGCGGCGCATGGGCGGCGAGTTTTTCTTCGCCGATGGCCTTGAGCGTGCCTACCGTCATCTTGCTGGGAAAAAAGCCCGGGCAGATGGCGTTGACGGTGATGTTGTACTTGCCCCATTCGCAGCCGAGTGCACGCGTGAAGTTGATGACCGCACCTTTGGAGGTGTTGTAGGCCACCGTGGTCATCTCGGGCGGATTGCCGCCCAGGCCGGCGATGGACGCGACGTTGATGATGCGGCCGGAACGGCGCGCGATCATGCTGTGTTTGGCGATGTGCTGGCTCAGGATGAAGTAGCCGCGGATGTTCAGGTTCATGACCTTGTCCCAGGCTTCCACCGGGTGGTCTTCGGCGGGCGCGCCCCAGGCCGCGCCGGCGTTGTTGACCAGAATGTCGACGTGGCCCAGGCGTTTGATGGTTTCATCGGCCAGGCGGCGAATATCTTCTTCCTTTGCGCAGTCAGCGGCAATCCAGTCGACGTCAATGCCTGCTGCTTTCAGCTCGGCCGCGGCTTCTTCCAGGTCCGAGGCCTTGCGCGAGCTCAGCATGATTTTTGCGCCGGCTTCGCCGAGCGCTTGCGCCAGTTGCAGGCCCAGGCCGCGGGAGCCGCCTGTGACCAGCGCGGTTTTGCCGGTGAGATCGAACAATTGCTGGATGGTACGGGTCATCGCTGGGGTTCCTTGTTGGATAAATCTGGGTGTGTTTGGAGTGTCGCGCGGAATGCGGCGCTGCGCTGTCGCACGTTTGACGGCGGACGAGTCAGTCTTTGACGGAAAGGCGCGAGCGGACGTAGATCAGGACAAAGCCCAGCGCGGCCGCAACACCGCCGACCACGACCATGGACCAGCCCATGGGGTCGTCGATGCGTTGCACCGACAGACCCAGCACCAGCGTCAGCAGTCCACCATAAATCAGGACCCAGATCAGCTGTTGCAGCCGGGCAATGGCCTTGTTCGACGTGGGGCTGCCTGATTCCTTGAAAAATCCCATCAGAAAGCATCCTCCGGCAGTTCGGCACAGGTCAGATCGCGGGATGCGACGACGTCCAGCCAGGCGCTGATTTTGGGCAGCTCATAGTGGAAAAAGTACCGGACTGCGGCCAGTTTACCAGTGGTCACGGCCTTTGATTTTGTGGCGTCGGACTGCAGCGCAGCCAGCGCAACGTCCAGCCAGATCCAGGCCAGCACGGTGTGGCCGAAACCCTGCATATAAGGCACGGCATTGGCCAGTGCATCGGTGGGATTGCCGGTGGCCCAGGCCGCCTGGGTGGTGGCGCCGACCTGTTGCAGCGCCTGGCCCAATGCGGCGGCATATGCCGCCAGTTCAGTCACCTGCCGGGCGCGTTCCATGGTGTTGTTGATGCGGGCGGCCAGCAGGGCCAGGCCCTTGCCGTCTTCCATCAGCACCTTGCGGCCCAGCAAGTCCAGGGCCTGGATGCCGTGTGTGCCTTCGTGAATCATGTTCAGGCGGTTGTCGCGCCAATACTGCTCGACCGGGAAATCGCGCGTGTAGCCGTAGCCGCCATGAATCTGGATGGCCAGCGAGTTGGCTTCCAGGCACCATTCGCTGGGCCAACTTTTGGCAATCGGCGTCAAGACTTCCAGCAGCAGCCTAGCCTCGTCGGCGGCTTGTGCGTCGGCCGTGTGTTGTTCATCAACCAGGCGCGCGCAATACAACTCCAGCGCCAATGCGCCTTCGCAATAGGCTTTTTGCGCCAGCAACATGCGTTTGACGTCGGCATGTTCGATGATGCGGATTTGCGGCTGCGCCGCATCCTTGCCGCCGGGTCCGATCGGTCTGCCTTGCGGCCTGTTTTTCGCGTAGTCCAGCGAGGCGTAATAACCTGCCATGCCCAGCATGACGGCGGCCGTGCCCACACCAATCCGCGCTTCGTTCATCATGTGGAACATGCAGCGCAGGCCTTCGTGCGGCTTGCCAACCAGGTAACCGATAGCGCCGGCTCGGTCGCCCACCGGGTATTTGCCTTCGCCGAAATTAAGCAAGGTGTTGGTCGTGCCGCGCCAGCCCAGCTTGTGGTTCAGACCGGCGAGCGCCACGTCGTTGCGCTCGCCGGTGAGCTGGCCATCGGCAGCCACCATTTTTTTCGGCACGATAAACAGCGAAATGCCGCGTGTGCCCGGAATCAGCTTGCCGTCCGGCCCCGGGATTTTGGCCAGCACCAGGTGAATGATGTTCTCGGTCAGCTCGTGTTCGCCGGCCGAAATCCACATCTTGTTGCCCTTGAGGCGGTAACGCGGCCCCAAGGCTTCGCTCTCAAAATCGTCGCCATCGGGCACAGCCCGCGTCGTGATGTCGCTCAGCGAGGAGCCGGCCTGTGGCTCCGAAAGGCACATGGTGCCGGAAAACCGCCCGCTGAACTCATTGCGTGCAAAGACCTGTTTCTGCGCTTCGGTGCCATGGACCAGCAACAGGTTGGCATTGCCTTTGGTCAGCAGACTGGAACCTATGCTGACGGAGGCCATGGCGAAGAAGGCATTGGCCGCCGCCTCGATGGTGTAAGGCAGCTGCATGCCGCCCTCCTCGTAGTCCTGCGCGGCGCTGAGCATGCCCGAGGCCGCGTAGGCCTTGTGGGCATCGTGCGTGGCCTGCGGCAGTATGACTTTTTCGCCGTCGAAATGCGGCTCTTGTGTGTCTACCGTGCGGTTGAAGGGTGCGTATTTTTCGCGTGCGATACGTTCGCAGGTGTCGAACACCGCGTCAAAGGTCTCGCGCGAATGGTCGGCAAAGCGTTCACGCTGACTCAGCGATTCGGCGTTCAGCCAGTCGTAGAGCAGGAAATCAAGGGTGGGCCTGAGACTCATGTGTTATCTCCATGCGTAAGCTGATGTTGGTGCGCTTGTTGCTCGCGCACGCGCAATCAAGCGCTCACCTGCCGGTGAGGCTTGACTTTGACTGTAGACGTAGTGATGGCCGATACCTATACGGTGTTGCCAAAATGTGCAACTCGGCGCCCATGCGTGCGATGAACCGCTGCGGGGCCAGAAACGCCTGCCCTTGTTGAAGGTGCAGGGTTTCATTCATGCTGACAAGCCGCTTTTAGAGGACTTCGAAAATACCGGCTGCACCCATGCCGCCGCCAATACACATGGTCACGCATACCCGTTTGGCGCCGCGACGCTTGCCTTCGATCAGGGCATGGCCGGTCAGGCGCTGGCCGCTGACACCGTAGGGGTGGCCGACGGCGATGGCGCCGCCGTTAACGTTGAGGCTGTCCATGGGAATGCCCAGCTTGTCGCGGCAATAAATCACCTGCACGGCAAACGCTTCGTTCAGTTCCCACAGATCGATGTCGCTGACCTTCAGACCCAAACGCGCCAGCACCTTGGGGATGGCGTAAACCGGGCCAATGCCCATTTCATCGGGCTCGCAGCCGGCCACCGCAAAACCGAGGAAACGGCCGAGCGGTTTCAAACCTTTTTTCTCGGCCAGGGTTTCATTCATCACCACGACCGCACCGCCGCCGTCGGAGAACTGGCTGGCATTGCCAGCCGAGATCACGCCGCCGGGAATGGCGGGCTTGATGCCGCTGATGCCTTCCTTGGTCGTGCCGTCGCGAATACCTTCGTCCTTGCTGACGGTGACCTGTTTGGTGGTCAGGCCCATCACGGGGTCGGCCACACCCGCGGTGACGGTAATCGGTGCAATTTCAGCCTCGAAGAGACCGGCGGCCAAAGCGGCCGTGGCTTTTTGCTGACTGGCCGCGCCGTATTCATCCATTTGCTCGCGTGTGATGCCGTAACGTTTGGCGACCTGCTCGGCGGTCTGCAACATGTTCCAGTAAATCTCTGGCTTGTTCTTGACCAGCCAGGAATCGGCCAGCATGTGGGTGTTCATTTCCTGCTGCACGCAGGAAATGCTTTCGACGCCACCGGCCACATAAATGTCGGCTTCGCCGGCAATGATGCGCTGGGCTGCCAGCGCAATGGTTTGCAGGCCGGACGAGCAGAAACGGTTGACGGTGACACCGGAGACGGTGATGGGGCAACCGGCGCGCAAGGCGATTTGCCGCGCGATGTTGGCGCCCGTCGCGCCTTCGGGGTTGGCGCAGCCCATGATCACGTCGTCGACTTCAGCAGCCTCGATGCCGGCGCGTTTGATCGCGTGTTCGACAGCGTGGCCGCCCAGGGTCGCGCCGTGGGTCATGTTGAAAGAACCCTTCCAGCTTTTGGCCAGGGGGGTGCGGGCAGTGGAAACGATTACAGCTGAGGTCATGAAAATCTCCAGGAATTAGTTGAACGTCTTGCCTTCGGCGGCGAGTTTGGCCAGCAGCGGTGCGGGCTGCCAGAATTTCGCGTCGTCCAGCGGATTTTTGGCAAAACGCTGCATGCTTTGCACCACGTTGAACAGACCCACCTGGTCGGCGTACAACATGGGGCCGCCGCGGTAGATCGGGAAGCCGTAACCCATCAGATACACCATGTCGATGTCGCTGGCCTTGGAGGCGATGCCTTCTTCCAGGATGTGCGCGGCCTCGTTGACCAGTGAATACACCAGGCGCTGAATAATTTCTTCATCAGAAATCTTGCGTGGCGTGATGCCTAGCGCGGCACGGTGATCTTCAATCATCTTCACCACTTCGGCATTGGGAATAGCGTCGCGCTTGCCGGGCACATAGTCGTACCAGCCGGCCCCCGTCTTCTGGCCAAAACGGCCCTTCTCGCACAGCAGGTCGGCGGTCTTGCTGTATTTCATGTCCGGCTTTTCGGTGTAGCGGCGCTTGCGGATGGCCCAGCCAATGTCGTTGCCGGCCAGATCGCCCATGCGGAAGGGGCCCATGGCAAAACCGAACTTCTCGATGGCTTTGTCCACCTGGGCTGGGGTGCAACCTTCATCCAGCAGGAAACCTCCCTGGCGGCCGTATTGTTCGATCATGCGGTTGCCGATGAAACCGTCGCACACGCCGGATACCACGGCGGTTTTCTTGATCTTCTTGCTCACCACCATCACCGTGGCCAGCACGTCTTTGGCGGTTTTTTCGCCGCGAATGACTTCCAGCAACTTCATCACGTTGGCCGGGCTGAAGAAATGCATACCCACCACATCCTGGGGGCGTTTGGTGAAGGACGCGATCTTGTTGACGTCCAGCGTCGAAGTGTTGGAGGCCAGAATGGCGCCCGGCTTCATGACGCGGTCGAGTTCTTTGAAGACTTTTTCCTTGACGCCCATTTCTTCGAACACGGCCTCAATCACCATGTCGGCGTCTTTCAGGTCGTCGTAGCTCAGCGTCGTGCTGAGCAGGCTCATACGTTGTTCGTATTTTTCCTGCTTGAGCTTGCCGCGTTTGACCTGGGATTCGTAGTTCTTGCGGATGGTGGCCATGCCTTTGTCCAGCGCCTCCTGCTTCATCTCCAGCATCTTGACCGGAATGCCGGCGTTCAGGAAGTTCATGGCAATGCCGCCGCCCATGGTGCCGGCCCCAATCACGGCAATCGACTTGATCTCGCGTTTGGGGGTGTCTTCCGGCACATCCGGAATCTTGGATGCGGCACGTTCGGCTGTAAAAATGTGACGCAAGGCGCGGCTTTCCGGGGTCCACATCAGGTTGATGAAGATCTCGCGCTCAAACGCCATGCCGTCGTCGAATTTCTTCTTGGTGGCGGCTTCCACGGCATCCACGCATTTGAGCGGGGCTGGGAAGTTTTTCGCCATGCCTTTGACCATGTTGCGTGCGAACTGGAAATAGGCGTCGCCGTTCGGGTGTTTGCATGGCAGGTTGCGAACCAGCGGCAAAGGCCGCGTATCGGCGACAGCTTGTGCATAGGCCAGCGCTTCCTGGGCCAGGGTTTCGGCCGAGGCAGCCATTTTGTCGAACAGTTTCTGGCCGGGAATTTGCGCCAGCAACTCGCTCTTGACCGGCTCACCGCTGACAATCATGTTCAGCGCAGGCTCCACACCAAGGGCACGCGGCAAACGCTGCGTACCGCCGGCGCCGGGGATCAGGCCAAGCTTGACTTCGGGCAGCGCGACGCTGCAACCGGGTGTCGCAATGCGGTAATGGCAGCCGAGGGCCAGTTCCAGGCCACCGCCCATACACACCGAGTGCACCGCAGCCACCACGGGTTTGGACGAGTTTTCAATCGCCAGAATGACACTCAGCAGATTGGGCTCGGCCAGTGCTTTGGGCGTGCCAAATTCCTTGATGTCAGCGCCACCGGAAAAAGCCTTGCCGGCCCCGGTCAGCACAATGGATTTAACGGCCGCATCGGCATTGGCTTTTTGCAGGCTGTCCGTGATGCCCAGGCGTGTCGCATGGCCCAGGCCATTGACCGGTGGGTTGTCCAGGGAGATCACCGCGACGTTGCCGTGGACTTCGTATTTCGCTGTCATTTGCTTTTCCTTGGTTGCGTTGCCTGGCCGTTTGCCTGAACTAAACAGGATAAACCAAACGGGCCAGGTGACTGAAAAAATAGTACGACCGTTCTATTCTTCATTGTAGAGGGCTTGTGTGGCATCACAAGCCCGTGGGCGTTTCAACTTGTCCCAGCCGTGACAAAGCCCGGCACTCAGACTTCCAGCCATTCCTTGCGGATGTAGGCATCAGCCCGCAGACTGTCGGGCGTGCCCTGGAACACGATGCTGCCATGCCCCATGACCAGCGCCCGGTCGGAAATCGCCATGGCTATGGTCAGTTTTTGTTCGATCAGCAGCACCGAGATGCCCTTGGCTTTCAAGGTCTGCAGGTATTGCCCCACCAGCTCGACAATCTTGGGCGCCAGACCTTCGGTCGGCTCGTCGATGATGATCAGATCCGGGTCACCCATCAGGGCGCGGCACAAGGTCAACATTTGCTGCTCGCCGCCCGACAAGACGCCGGCCTCGGTATGCTGGCGCTCCCGCAGCCGTGGGAACATCTGGTACATGTCCTCAAACGACCAGCGGCTGCCTTTGCCCCGGTTTTTTTGCCCCAGCATCAGGTTCTGGTGCACGGTCAGTGTCGGGAAAATGTCGCGGTTTTCCGGCACATAACCAATGCCGAGGTGGGCAACTTCGTAGGCCTTGCGGCCGGTGATCGACCGGCCCTTCCACTGGATGTCGCCCTGGCAATCGACCAAGCCCATGATGGCCTTGGCGGTCGTGGATCGGCCGGAACCGTTGCGTCCCAGCAGCGCCACGATTTCACCGGGTTGCACATCAAAATGCACGCCATGCAACACATGGCTCTTGCCGTAATAGGCGTGAAGGTTCTCGATTTTCAGCATGAAAGGCTCCGACGGGCCGCCCCTAGGCAGCCGTGCGCCCCCTTGAGGAGCAGCGATGTACACGAAGTGACAAGCGTGGGGGCCATCTTAGTGGCCTCCTGCCTGCGCGTCGGCGACGTGGGACCCCAAGTAGGCCTCCTGCACACGCGGGTTGGCACGCACGGCATCCGGTGTATCGAAAGCCAGAACCTCGCCGTACACCACGACGGCAATTCGATCGGCCAGGCCGAACACCACGCCCATGTCATGCTCGACGGTCAGCAGGGTCTTGCCCACGGTCACCTCCTTGATCAGGCTGATGAAACGACTGGTTTCGCTGCGGCTCATGCCGGCGGTGGGTTCGTCAAGCAGGATGACGCCAGCACCGCCCGCGATGGTGATGCCGATCTCCAGCGCACGCTGCTCGGCATAGGTCAGGTTGATGGCCAGCACGTCGCGCTTTTTGTCGAGCTTGATCATTTTCATGAGCTCATCGGCACGGTCGTTGGCGTCGGTCAGGTCGGCCAGAAATTTCAGGAAGGTGTATTTGTAACCCAGGCTCCAGAGCACGCCACAACGCAGGTTCTCGAAGACGCTGAGCTTGGGGAAGATGTTGGTGATCTGGAAGCTGCGCGACAGGCCGAGCCGGTTGATCTCGAACGGTTTTTTGCCGTTGATGCGCTGGCCGCCCAGCAACACGTCGCCGCTGCTGGGTTCAAAGCGCCCGCTGATCAGGTTGAACAAGGTGGACTTGCCGGCGCCGTTGGGGCCGATGATGCCGACCCGCTCACCGGCCTTCACCGCCAGGTTGATGCCGCGGATGATTTCGGTCTTGCCGAAGCTCTTGCGCAGGTCTTTCAGTTCAAGTGCGTATGTGGCCCCCACGCTTGTCGCTTCGCGTACCACGCTGCCCCCCGAGGGGGCTGAACTTGCTCGGGGCGGCCCTTCGCTGCGTTCGTGTGTTGTGCTACCCGCCATTACAAGGCCTCCCTGCGCTTGATTTCTTTTTCAATGTATTCCTGGATCTCACCCCATTCGACCAGGAACTGGCGGCGCGTGACCTCAAACAGGCCCAGACCCGTGAGCATGACAAAGGCGGCCCCCACCCAGCTGTTCAGCCCCTTGGCGTCCAGTGTCACACCCAGGAACTGGAGTTGCGACCCGAGCGAGGTACTGAGCTGCAGGTGGTAGACCATCTCGATCATCGCGCCGGCGCCCAGCAGCAGCACCAGCACGGTCACCGTCATCGCCAGATAACTGACCCACAGTTGCCGGAGCTTGCCGAAAGCCGCCACGCGCAGGTTCATCATGATCAGGCTGGCGATGCCGCCGGGCGCATACATCACCATGAACAGGAACACCAGGCCCAGATAGAGCAGCCAGGCCTTGGTGAACTCCGACAGCAGCACAAAGGCCAGCACCATCAGGATGCCGCCAATGATGGGACCGAAGAAGAAGGTGGCGCCACCCAGGAAGGTGAACAGCAGGTAGGCGCCCGAACGCGCGGCACCGACCACCTCGGCCGTGACGATCTCGAAGTTCAGCGCCGCCAATCCGCCCGAAATACCGGCAAAAAAACCGGCAATGATGAAAGCGTAGTAGCGGACTTTCTGGGTGTCATAGCCTACGAACTCGACACGCTCGGGGTTATCCCGCACCGCGTTGAGCATGCGCCCCAGCGGTGTGCGCGTGAAGGCAAACATGGCGGCAACGGCCACAAAGGTATACAGCGCAATCAGGTAATAAACCTGGATTTGCGGACCAAAGGTGATGCCCATCACGGCCTTGCCGTTGACCCGGTTGCCCGACACGCCACCCTCGCCGCCAAAAAATTCCGGGATCATCAGCGACAGCGCAAAGACCAGTTCGCCCAGTCCCAGCGTGATCATGGCAAAGGTGGTGCCCGATTTGCGTGTGGTGACATAACCAAACAGCACGGCAAAACCGACGCCGGCCAGCCCGCCTGCCAAGGGGACCAACGACACCGGCAAGGGCAAGGACCCGTTGCCTACGCTGTTGAGTGCGTGGATGGCGAGAAAGGAGCCGAGGCCGGTATAGACCGCGTGCCCAAAGCTCAGCATGCCGCCCTGCCCCAGCAACATGTTGTAAGACAGGCAGGCAATGATGGCAATGCCCATCTGTGACAGCACCGTCAGGGCCAGGCCGCTGCCAAACATCTTTGGCGCGACGATCAGAAGCAGAGCGAACAGGCCCCAGGTCAGCCAGCGCCCGATATTGAGCGGCGCGAATTGGTAGTGGGTTTTCATGCCTCAGCCCTCCCGCTTTCCGAGCAGGCCGCGCGGCCTGAAGATCAGGATGAGCACCAGGAACAAATAGGGAAGGATAGGCGCCACCTGGGACAGCGTGAGCTTGATATAAGAGTTGTTCATGACGGCGCTGCTGAGCGGCAGCCCGATTTGTTGCGCCAGCGTGGCCAGCGAATAGTCAAAAGCCACGGCAAAGGTCTGAATGACGCCTATGAGTATGGAGGCCACAAACGCGCCCGAGAGCGAACCCATGCCGCCCACCACCACCACCACGAAGATGACGGAGCCTACGGTCGCGGCCATGGCTGGCTCGGTCAGGAAGGTGCTGCCGCCTATCACGCCGGCCAGTCCCGCCAGCGCCGAGCCGGCACCAAACACCAGCATGAAGACGCGCGGCACGTTGTGTCCCAGGGACTCAACGGCATCCGGATGGGTCAGCGCGGCCTGGATCACCAGGCCGATGCGTGTGCGGGTCAGGAGCAGCCAGACGGAAGCCAGCATGATCAAGGCCACCAACATCATGAAGCCGCGGGTAGCCGGGAATGGAGAGCAGACAATCCGTACTGCGGCATCGGCCGTGCTGCACAGTTCTGCAGGCGCGGCGCCCCAGACCACACGCAAGCCCTTGATCGAATCATTGATCAAGGTGAAAGCCGGCCCCTGGAGCAGCTCGGGGGGACGAAATTCCACCGCGATCCGGCCCCATACCAGTTGCACCAGCTCGACGATCACATAGGACAGCCCGAAGGTGATCAGCAATTCAGGCACATGGCCAAATTTGTGCACCTTGCGCAAGCACTGGCGCTCGAACAAGGCACCCAGTGTGCCAACCACCAGCGGCGCAATCAGCAGCGCCGGCCAGAAACCCACAAACTGGGCCACGGTGTAACCCACGTAAGCACCCAGCATGTAAAAGCTGGCGTGCGCAAAATTGAGTACGCCCATCATGCTGAAAATCAGCGTGAGCCCCGAACTCAGCATGAACAGCAGGAGCCCGTAGCTCAGCCCGTTCAGCATCGAGATGATAAAAAACTCCATTCCGCTTGACCTTCCTTCTCGATGAAATAAAAGAGCCCGATACGGTGCGACCCGCTCGGGCTCTGTTTCAGGCGTCCTGACTTATGGACGTTTCATCTGGCAGCTGGTGGGCGTGCTCGAGACGTAGTTGGGATATTCCTTGAGCGACGCCAGCGTCATGCCGGTGTTTTCAGGGCTGTAGGGGCTCTTGGCATCGGCCTTCTGCCAGACCGACATGTACAGCGGCTGCTGCAGCTGGTGGTCGGCCTTGCGCATTTCCACTTCACCGTTGAAGCTCTGGACCTTCAGGCCTTCCAGGGCCGCGGCTACCTTCACCGGGTCCGTGGATTTGGCCTTGGCCATCGCCGCGCCCAGCATTTCATAAATGCGGATGGTGGAGCCGGTGTAGAAGTCGTCGTTGTACTTGGCCTTGAACTCCTTCATCCATTTGTCCATCTGCCCACCCATGTTGTAGTGGTTGTAGGCAATCTGGTAGACGCGGCCTGCGCCATTTTGGCCAAGGGCCGTTGGCGTGCCGGTGACGCCAGCGTAATAAGTGAAGAACTTGCCGTTGTAGCCGTTTTCGTTGGCGGCCTTGATCAGCAGCGAGAGGTCCGAACCCCAGTTGCCGGTGATGACGGTGTCCGCGCCGGAAGCCTTGATCTTGGCAATGTAGGGGGCAAAGTCACGCGTCTGGGCCAGCGGGTGCAGGTCTTCACCGACGAACTGGATATCCGGACGCTTGCGGGACAGCGACTCCTTGCCGTACTTCACGACCTGGTGGCCGTGCGAGTAGTTCTGGTTCAGGAAGTAGACCTTCTTGATGTCCGGCTGCGTGGCGATGAAGCTGGCCATGGCTTCCATCTTCATGGAAGTATCGGCATCAAAGCGGAAGTGCCAGTAGCTGCACTTGCTGTTGGTCAGGTCCGGGTCCACGGCCGAGTCATTGAGGTACAGCACTTCCTTGCCGGGATTGCGTGCGTTGTGCTTCTCGATCGCATCAGCCAGGGCCAGCGCGACCGACGAGCCGTTGCCCTGGACGATGTAGCGGGCGCCCTGATCGATGGCCGCCTTCAGCGCGTTCAGGCTTTCTGCCGGGCTGAGCTTGTTGTCGATGGGTGTGATTTCAAATTTCACGCCGGCCGGGTTGCCTGCACCGCTGAATTTTTCGGCAAAAAACTGGTAACCCTTGATCTGACTGACGCCCACAGGCCCCAGGAGTCCGGTCAAGGGATCAATGCGGATCATTTTCACGGTTTCGCCCTTCTGGGCAAACGACACACTGGCGGCCATCATCATGGCTGACGCGGCAATCATCCTCAAGCGCAATTTCATCTATGTCTCCTAGTTAACTGACAAGGGGCAGAGTACAAGTTTTTGTGCACTGCAGCGTAAGGGATTGCCCGTAAACAATGCCCTTTCTATCGCCCATGTGACACGTGGATCACACAGGCGGAAGTCCAGCAAAATCAGGTCGAAGGCAGGGTGTAGTCCTTTAGCATTTCGCGCAGCTTTGTTTTGAGCATCTTGCCGGTGGCGCCCAACGGGATGGCGTCCACAAAAACCACGTCATCGGGGATCTGCCATTTTGCGGTCTTGCCTTCATAGAACTTGAGCAGTTCCTCACGCGTGACCTCGGCTCCCGGCTTTTTCACCACGGCAATGATGGGGCGCTCGTCCCACTTCGGATGTTTCACGCCAATACAGGCCGCCATGGCCACAGCCGGATGTGCCACCGCGATGTTTTCGATGTCGATGGAGCTGATCCATTCGCCTCCGGACTTGATCACGTCCTTGCTGCGGTCAGTGATCTGCATGTAGCCGTCGGCATCAATCGTGGCCACGTCGCCGGTCGGGAACCAGCCGTCGATCAGCGGGTTGCCGCCCTCCCCTTTGAAATACGCGCCAGCAATCCATGGGCCCTTGACGTGCAGGTCACCATAGGCCTTGCCGTCCCAGACCATCTCCTTGCCGTCTTCGTCGACGATCTTCATGTCCACGCCGAAGATGGCGCGTCCCTGCTTCAGCCGAATCTTCATCTGCTCGTCCTTGGACATGGACAGATGTTTGTTTTTCAGCGTGCACAAGGTTCCCAGGGGCGACATCTCCGTCATGCCCCAGGCGTGCAAGACCTCGACGCCGTAGTCTTCCTGGAAGGCATGAATCATGGCCGGCGGACAGGCCGAGCCGCCAATGACGGTGCGTTTGAGCGTGGAGAATTTCAGGCCAGCCGGCTTCATGTGGCCCAGCATCATTTGCCAGACGGTGGGCACGCCCGCGGCATAAGTCACTTTTTCGGCCTCGATCAATTCATACACCGATTTGCCATCCAGTCCCGGGCCCGGAAACACCAGCTTGGCTCCGGTCAGTGCGGCCGAGTACGGAATGCCCCAGGCATTGACGTGGAACATGGGCACCACGGGCAGGATGGAGTCGCGTGCGCTCAGGCACATCACATCGGGCAGCGCAGCGGCATACGCGTGCAGGATGGTCGAGCGGTGGCTGTACAGCGCGGCCTTGGGATTGCCGGTGGTGCCGCTGGTGTAACACATGCTGGAGGCCGAGTTTTCGTCGAAACTGGGCCACTGGTACTCCGTCGACTGCGGTGCAATCCAGGCTTCGTAGCTGGTCAGCCCCGGGATGCCGGTGTCGGCGGGCAGCTTGTCGGCATCACATAGCGCGACGTAATGTTTGATGGTGGTGCACTTGGCATGCACAGCCTGGATCAGCGGCAAAAAGGACATGTCGAAGCAGAGCACCTGGTCTTCAGCGTGATTGGCAATCCAGGCGATCAGGTCGGGGTGCAAGCGCGGATTCAGCGTATGCAACACGCGGCCCGAGCCGCTGACGCCGAAATACAACTCCAGATGGCGGTAGCCGTTCCAGGCCAGCGTGGCGACACGGTCGCCAAACTGGAGCTTCAGCGCATCCAGAGCGCCGGCCACCTGGCGCGCACGGCGTGCCACGTCTTTGTAGGTGTAGCGGTGGATATCACCCTCAACCCGTCGTGACACGATTTCCGCGTCGCCGTGGTGACGATCCGCGAACTCGATCAGGGATGAGATCAGCAGCGGTTGGTTTTGCATTAAACCCAGCATGGGAACTCCTTGAGGCATTGGTTTCAAATCCGTGATCGTAGTGCTTTGCCGGCGTCTAAGGGAAAGCCCGAAGGTCTCGACTCATGTGCTTAATTTCTCGCCGGGGTCGCTGGTGGTGATCTCGACGAAGCTTTGTTGTTGACGCCATTTCCGCGTGACGCCCGCTTCAGGCCAGTGCGGCCATGATGCCGAGCAAACCCATCAGAAATGACCTAGCTTTTGAATTCATCTTGTCTCGTGTTGAGGGTAAGTATCAACTTGCACACCTCTGTCAAATCACGTCCAATCGCCCGCAGGTGCCGCCTGTCCGTGATGTGAAAATTCTAAGGAACGTGCGGTGTTTGATCGCTATCCGAACACGACCGAAGTAATGACTTTGGCTTGCCATTTTTGATATGAACCGTACGAGCTCCTCCACCTGGGTCAAAGGTGTGGCCGACATGTTTGCCTCGCAAGGCATAGATGTGCCGAAGTTGTTCAGAACCGCCAAGCTGGACATTCAACTGCTGGATAAACCCGAGGCGCGTTTTGACGTTGAAAAAATTTCCGAACTGTGGGAGCTGGCTGTGGCCTGGTCGGGCAATCCGGCTCTGGGCATGAACCCCGAGCTGACGTCCCGGTACGTGAACTTTGATATCGTGGGCCACGCGATGTTGTCCAGTCCCGATCTGCGTTGCGGCCTGGACAACCTTTCGCGTTATATGGCGCTGATTTCAGACTGCACGACCTTCGAGTTGCAGTCCGAGGGCCAAAACAGCTGGCTGGTCCTAGGCCACATTGGCAACACACGGCGCCTGCCCCGGCAGCGGCAGGAGTACAGCCTGCTGACCTTGCTGAGTTTGTGCAGTTGGGTGACGCGTCGCGACATACGGGTGCTGGGCGCGGAGTTCATCTTCCCCGAGCCCATCAACCTTGAGTCTTATCGCCAGGCGTTTGACTGCCCCTTGAAATTCGACCAGGCGGCCTCCCGTTTCCTGTTGGCGGCCGAAGACCTGGATGCGCCCATCCCCTCGCGCAATCGTTTGATGTTCGAGTTGCATGAACGTGTGATCGAGGAAAGGCTGAGCAGCCTGGGCAACACCCGCACCAGCTACCGGGTCAGCGAGGAAATCATGCGCAAGCTGCACCAGGGTGAGCCACGCCGTGAGGACATCGCCAGTGACCTGGCCCTGACGGACCGCACCTTGCAGCGGCGGCTGCAGGCCGAAAACACCTCCTTCCAGCAATTGCTGGACGAGGCTAGGCGCGAGTTGGCTCGCAAATACCTGACGGAGGACCGCCATTCGCTGGGCCAGGTGGCCGACAAGCTGGGTTTTGTCGACCAGAGCAACTTCTTTCGCGCCTGCAAACGCTGGTTCGGTCTGCCGCCGGGGCAGTACCGCCAGCGGCTGGGGATGGGGCGACCCTCGGCGGCTTAACCCCACCGGCACGAGCCTACAGTCGCCATAGGACAATGGCGGCATGAACTCTGTCATCGCTGAACCGCTGGCCACGCCATCCAACCTTACGTGGGCCAACAGTTTTGCCCGGCTGGGCCCGGACTTTTACACCGAACTCCAGCCCAGTCCCCTGCCCTCGCCGTATTGGGTCAGCCGCAACGGCGCGCTGGCGCGTGAACTGGGCATGGACCCCGCCTGGTTCGAATCGCAGGCAGCGCTGGAGTTGTTCACCGGCAACCGTGTGGCCACCGGCTCGCAGCCGCTGGCCAGCGTCTACAGCGGTCACCAATTTGGCCAATGGGCCGGACAATTGGGCGACGGCCGCGCCATCCTGCTCGGCGAGATTGAAACTGCGAACGGGCCGCTGGAAATCCAGCTCAAGGGCGCGGGTGCCACGCCTTACTCACGCATGGGCGACGGCCGAGCGGTGTTACGCAGCTCGATTCGCGAGTACCTGTGTTCAGAGGCCATGCACGGCCTGGGCATACCAACGACGCGTGCGCTGTGTGTGACGGGTTCCGACGCCAAGGTGCGGCGCGAAGAGATTGAAACCGCCGCCGTGGTCACCCGGACCTCACCGAGTTTTATCCGTTTTGGTCACTTCGAACATTTCAGCTACAGCGACCAGCACAAGCAACTCAAGGTACTGGCCGACTACGTGATCGATCGCTTTTACCCGGCCTGCCGCGACACCACCCAGCCTTATGCCAGCTTGTTGCAAGCCGTGAGCGAGCGCACGGCCCACCTGATGGCCGCCTGGCAGGCGGTCGGGTTTTGCCATGGTGTGATGAACACCGACAACATGAGCATCCTGGGCCTGACCGTGGACTACGGCCCTTTCCAGTTTCTCGATGCTTTTGACCCTGGGCATATCTGCAATCACTCGGACACCCAGGGCCGTTATGCCTACAACAAGCAGCCCAACATCGCGTACTGGAATTTATTCTGCCTGGGTCAGGCACTGCTGCCTTTGATGGATACACAAGACCAGGCGCTGGCCGCGCTGGAGTCCTACAAAACCGTGTTTCCCCAAGCCCTGGAAGGCCGCATGCGCGCCAAGCTGGGCCTGCCGGATGCCAGGCCCGAGGACAAAACGCTGATTGAAAACACCTTCAAGCTGTTGGCGGCTGACAAAGTGGATTACTCGATTTTCTGGCGCCGTTTGAATCACTTCAACAGCCCGCAGGGACAGGAGGCTGTGCGCGACTTGTTCCTGGATAGACCGGCTTTTGACGCCTGGTCGCTACAATATTCGGAGCGTATTGCGCCCGTGGATATTGGGCTAAAGGCCGATTTGATGCTCAAAAACAATCCCAAATACGTGTTGCGCAACCATTTGGGCGAACAAGCCATACGCGCCGCGAAACTAAACGACTTTTCAGAGGTCGACACCTTGCTGGCGGTGTTGCAGGCCCCATTTGATGAACATCCGGACCAAGACAACCTAGCAGGCTTTCCGCCCGACTGGGCTGCCTCCATTGAAATCAGCTGCAGTTCGTAAGCAAGGTTAAACAAAATCTCAAAAGGTAGAACGATGACCGCCAAAATCCAGAAGACCGACGCCGAATGGAAGGCCCTGCTGGCCGAAAAAGGTGCGGAGCCCGGCGCTTTCCAGGTGACCCGCCAGGCAGCGACTGAACGCGCTTTCACCGGCAAATACGACAAAAATTTTGCCGATGGCACCTACCGCTGCATCTGTTGCGATGCCGAGCTTTTTGACGCCAGCAGCAAGTTTGATGCAGGCTGCGGCTGGCCCAGCTTTTCGCAGGAAATCCGTGAAGGCGCGATTGAAGAACACGTCGATCGTGCTTATGGCATGACACGCACCGAAACCGTTTGTGGCAATTGCGGCGCGCACCTGGGCCATGTCTTCCCCGACGGCCCGACGCCGACCGGACTGCGTTATTGCATGAATTCGGCTTCGCTGGATTTCAAGAATAAATAGCCCCCACGGTCGCTCGCTGTGCGTAGCTCCCTGCCCCACTAGGGGGCCGCTGCGCCTGCGGTCTGGCGAAGCCAGTCCCGCGGCCCCTGCTGGCAGTTCGGGGCCACAAGGTCAAGCCTGTTCTTTTATTCTTTTTTGCACCTGATAATCACCGCATGAAAATTCTCTTTGACTTTTTACCCATCGCACTTTTCTTCGGCATGTTCAAGTACGCCGAAGGCCACAAGGACTGGGCGGCCGGCACGGCCACCGACTGGCTGGGCTTCATGGTCTCCGGTGGCATCGTCGGACCGGCGGAAGCACCGGTGCTGCTCGCCACCGTGGTGGTCATCGTCGCCACGTTTGCACAAATCCTGTGGCTCAAGGCCAGGGGTAAAAAGGTCGACACCATGTTGTGGGTCAGTCTGGCCCTGGTCACGGCACTGGGCGGCGCGACGATTTATTTCCACAGCGAAAGCTTCATCAAGTGGAAACCCACGGTGCTTTACTGGGTCATGGGCGGCGCCTTGGCGATTGGGCAGCTGGTGTTCAAGAAAAACGGCATCCAGTCCCTGATGGGCGCGCAAATGAACTTGCCCGATACGATCTGGCGCAAAGTCAACTACAGCTGGATGGGCTTTTTCGCGGTCATGGGTTTTGTGAACATCTGGGTGGCGTATAACTTCTCGACCTCCGACTGGGTGAACTTCAAGCTCTTCGGCGGTTTGGGCCTGATGCTGGTGTTTGTGCTGGCGCAGGCGGTTTTCCTGAACAAACATATCAAGACCTGAGCTTTCATGCCCTCTGCTACCGCTCCCCTGCCTGTCCACACCGCCCGGATCGAGGAACAATTGCGCGCCCGGCTGAGCCCCACGCACCTAGAGGTGATTGACGAAAGCGCGGCCCATGCCGGCCATGCTGGCGCCAATGCGCAAGGTTTTGGCAGCCACTTCCGTGTGCGAATTGCCAGCCCGGCCTTTGCCGGCAAGAGTCGCGTGGCACGCCACCGGCTTGTGTATGATGCACTGCAAAATTTCATTGATGAGGGCCTGCACGCGCTGGCCATTGAAATCATCGAAATCCCCTGATTTTTCACGGCCTGGCTCCTGGGCTGTTGATCAACCACCCTTCGACTTACCCAAGGAAACTCATGAAGAAAAACTTGTTACTGGTTAGCGCCCTCACCGGCCTGATGGCTCTGGGCACCGCGGGTGCCTTCGCCCAGAACGTGGCCATCGTCAATGGCAAAGCCGTGCCCAAGGCCCGTATTGATGCGCTGGCGCTGCAGCTGTCGCGTTCCGGCCGTCCGGTCACGCCAGAGATGGAAGGGCAAATCAAGGAAGAAGTGATTGCCCGCGAAGTGTTCATGCAGGAAGCCGAAAAACTGGGCCTGTCGGCCACCGACGACTTCAAAACCCAGATGGAACTGGCACGCCAGGCGATTCTGATTCGCGAGTTGTTCGCCGACTACCAGAAGAAAAATCCGGTGACTGATGCGGATCTGAAAGCCGAATACGACAAGTTTGTTGCAGCCAACGGCGGCAAGGAATTCAAGGCACGCCATATCCTGGTGGAAAAAGAAGCCGAAGCCAAAGCCATCATTGCCAGCCTGAAAAAGGGCGGCAAGTTTGAAGAAATCGCCAAAAAATCCTCCAAAGACCCTGGCTCTGGCGCCAAAGGCGGCGACCTGGACTGGGCCAACCCGAGCAGCTACGTGCCCGAGTTTGCTGAAGCCATGAGCAAGATGAGCAAGGGCCAGTTGACGGACGTGCCGGTGAAAACCCAGTTCGGTTACCACATCATCCGTGTCGACGACATCCGCACTGCGCAATTGCCACCGTTTGAAGAACTCAAGCCGCAGATCGCACAACAGATGCAGCAACAAAAGCTGGGCGCTTACCAGCAAGGCCTGCGCGACAAAGCCAAGGTGGAGTAACACGCCTGGCGGAGTCTTCTCCGCTTAGCCTTTAAAAAACGCGGCCCTGGCCGCGTTTTTTTTATGCCGTCAACCATGACAGTTCCCGATTGACGCGCACGGCGAGGCTCGCTCCAATGCTGGCATGCCAACCAAAAATCAGGACAACACCATGCGCGCTGCTGCTCAAAGCCGGACAAACACGGGATCATGGATGCCCACGCTCACGCGCTTGACCGGGACGGTGGTGCTGTCAGGGTTAATGGCCGCCTGTGCGTCCGCGCCACCGGCCCCTGTCGCTGAACTGGCACCTTCGGGCAAGCTGCGCGCCGCCATCAACTTCGGCAACCCCATCCTGGCGGTCAAAGACCCGGTGACTGGCGAGCCGCGCGGCGTGTCGGTCGATCTGGCGCGTGAACTGGGCAAACGCCTGGGCGTGCCGGTCGAACTGGTCACCTTCCCCGCCGCTGGCAAGGTCGTGGAAGCGGTGACCGCGGCCCAGGTGGACATCGGCTTTGTGGCCATCGACCCCGTGCGCGGCGCCGGCATGTTGCAGACACCGCCTTATCTCGTTATCGAAGGCGCTTACCTGGTGCGCAACGAGTCGCCGATCAAAAGCAATGCCGAAGTGGATCGCGCCGGTAACCGCATCGTGGTGGGCAATGGCAGCGCCTACGATCTCTACCTCACGCGCGAAATCAAGCATGCAAGCCTGGCGAAAGCCCCGACCTCGCCCGCCGTGACCGACCTGTTTTTGACCCAGAAGCTGGAAGTGGCGGCCGGCGTCAAGCAGCAGTTGCAGGCGGACGCCCAGCGCCTGCCTGGCCTGCGTTTGCTCGACGGGCGTTTCATGGTGATCCAGCAGGCCATGGGCCTGCCCAAGGGACGCGACGCCGGAGCCCGTTACCTGACGGCCTTCGTCGAGGAAATGAAAGCCTCGGGTTTTGTGGCTGCTGCCCTGGCGCGCCACAAGATCGAAGGCGCCATGGTTGCGCCTCTGCAGCCCTGAGTCAGCCCTGAAGCGCTGGCCGGGAGCAAGGCCCTAGTCGATGGCAATTTTGCGCTCGCGAATCAGCTGGCTCCACTTGACCGTGTCGGCCGCCACCATCAGTCCCATCTGCTCCGGCGTGCTGCCCGTGGGTGTGGCACCCAGGGTGGCCAAACGTTTTTGCATCTCGGGGTCTTGCAACGCCTGGTTGAAGGCGGTGTTGACCTTGGCGATCAGGTCGGACGGTGTGGCCCTGGGCGCATAAACACCAAACCAGTTGCTGACATCAAAACCTTTCAGGCCCTGTTCATCGAGTGTCGGGACGTCGGGCAGGAAAGGCAGGCGCTGCGAACTGGTCACGCCCAACACGCGCAGCTTGCCATCCTTGATGTTGGCCTGCGCGGTGACGTAATTGTCCATCAGCATGTGCACCTGGCCCGACATCATGTCGGTGAACACCAGGCCCGTGCCCCGGTAGGGAATGTGGGTGATAAAGACCCCAGCCTGGACCTTGAACAGTTCGCCGCTGAGGTGGCTGTTTGTGCCGTTGCCGCTGGAGCCGTAGTTGAGCTGGCCGGGTTTGGCCTTGGCCAGGGCAATAAACTGAGCCAGGTTTTTCACGGGCAAACTGGCGGGCACCACCAGCACGCTGCTGGTCTTGGCCACATACACCACGGGCGCAAAGTCACGCTCAACGTTGTAGGGAATTTTCGAACTGATGAGCGGGCCGATCGAGTGGGTGCTGCCGGTGGCAATCAGCAAGGTGTAGCCATCGGGCGCGGACTTGGCGACTTGGTCGGAACCTATGGTGCCGCCAGCGCCGGGACGGTTGTCGATGACAATTTGCTGGCCCAGTTTTTCGGCAGCTTTCTGGCTGATGGTGCGCGCCAAAATGTCGGTGGCGCCGCCGGCCGGAAAGGGCACGACCAAACGCACGGGCTTGGCCGGGTAAGTCTGCGCCCCGGCCCAGCCGCACACCAGTGCGCCACCCAGACCCAAAAGCAAATTCAGCAAATGTCGCTTCATCCGTGACCACCCGTCTGCAAGTTAGTTGCAGGTGGCATGCTAACTCACCCTGCAGCCTTTAGGCCTGGGGGCTATCCCCAAGCTGGCTTCCTGATGAGCGCGCCATCAACGTTCGAGGATGCGGCTCATGGCACGCAACTCAACCCCGGCTTCGACGAGCCATTGACCAAACGTTGAACTGCCAAGAACCTCAAACTCCATTTTTCGGGCGGCATGAATGGGATCGGTGCGTTGAAGCTGTGTGCTGGGGTGGCACATCAACAAATCGCCCTCTTCACCAAGAGCCAGGCAGGCCCGCAACATCGCCCGGTAGCGGTCCGGAGTGGCTTGAAAATCGTAGACGCCCAGAAGATGCCGATTTTGCAGGTAGTGGCCGCGGGTTGCCGCCAAGGCCATGCCCGAAGCGCCCAAAAGCGCAATGACTCTGGACTTGGCGAGTCCGCGCCAGCCGCCATGCAGGCCTGGCCTCAGATGGCTTGACGCTTGGGTCGACCGGATCCAGGGCTTGAAAGAGCCATACCGACAAGCCAACTCCTCAAGCAACTCGTCCCGCACGCCCGGAAATTGGTGCACATGCTGGTGTCCATCCACAAAAGCCGGCGGTCGTCCCATGGCGCTTTCGAAGGCCTCCAGTTGGGCCCGTATTTCCGCGCGAACCATGTCGCGGTCCAATCGCCCCAGATAGCTCTCCCAAATCCAGTGCGCTACGGTCCGTCGCGTTTGGCGCTGCAAGGGATATTCCGTCAGGTCCAGATGCAGCCCCAGGTCCACCGCACCGGCATCCATGCGCTGGGCCGCCGAGTGTCCGGCTTTCCATGCCGGCGCGCCGACCATGCAAGCAATGGCGTGCACCCGCTCCCTCTCCGCGAGCTGCAACGCCGCCGTATTGATACCTTCATGCAAGCCGAAGTCATCGACACATAAACAAAGGGAGCAAAGGGAGCAAAGGGATTGCGGGCGGCTATGCTCTGAGCCATCGTGACAAAAAAACTCATCCATTTCGCGCGTACGCTGCGCCCCGCCATCGGACGGTCGAAGCGGATCCTGTGGTTCATTGCCGTTGGTTGCAGCGCGGCTGC
The DNA here is from genome assembly GCF_033446725.1 of Polaromonas potterensis. Classification (NCBI taxonomy): domain Bacteria; kingdom Pseudomonadati; phylum Pseudomonadota; class Betaproteobacteria; order Burkholderiales; family Comamonadaceae; genus Polaromonas; species Polaromonas potterensis. The sequence goes on from NZ_JAWQLX010000010.1 coordinate 214,917, forward strand.
CGTGCACTGGTGCATCGTGGTGTTTCTGGTGAGCCAGTGGCAATGGCAACCTCTCAGGGCGAATGTGCTGGGGTGGCTGGTGGCTCTTGGGGTCTCGTTCACCGGGCACCACCGCCTGACCTTCGGGGACTTGAACGCCGCCTTCCTGCCCGCGGCGGGTCGTTTTATCCTGGTCTCGGCCTTGGGCTTCAGCATCAATGAAGCGAGCTACGCCTTGTTGTTGCAATGGGGTGTCCAACGTTATGACCTGGCGCTCGCGGTTGTTCTGGTGGGCGTGGCGATTGCTACTTATCTGCTGAGCCGGCATTGGGCTTTCCTTCGCAGTGAAGCGCGTTGAATATTTTTGGGTCGGTCCTGTCGACTTTCCACAAGGTTGCGTCCTTGTCGCTGAATATTTCCTGAGCCACGCCAATAAACGGATATTGGGCGCTTTGGGCGGGGGAGCCGATCACCCAACTGACGGACGATTGACAAAGGGCCACCGGCAACTGCGTTGACTCCATCAAGCTGGCGTGCGCTTTGGACGGTGCGAAGCGCCCTGCATCGGAAAACTCCTTACGCCAGTTGTCATCGATAGAAGTTGCCGCACTCTGCCAGTTATCCACCACCACCACTGGTTCGCGCAGCCTGGCATAAAACGGCAAGTCGTAGTCATAGTGGTTCAGCATGAATACCGGTTCGCTCGGGGTGTGCTGACTTCTGAGGACGGTGGCCAGTTCCCGTGTGCTCTTGGTCGGGTGGGTTGAGAGCCAGGTAACGGCTCCGAGGCTTAAAACAGCGGCGAGACCCGCACTCAAGAACCACCACGGCCGCAACCGTGGCGATGCAGTGAGTGCAAGCGTGAAGCTGTCGCCCAGAAGAAAAGCCAGAGGCGGGACAGCCGGCAGGATGTAGCCCAGTAACTTGGACTTTGGAATAGAGAAAAAAACCACGATCACCAGAAGCCAGATCCACATGAGTACGCGAACCGGATCCGGCCTGGATGCGGCCAGATATTTCGGCGTGAACATCCGGTAAATCCACGGGAGCCAGAGCAGATGGAAGAACAGCAGGACTGCGGGGTAAAACCACCAGGCTTGCACATTGTTGAACCCACTCCCGGCGAAACGCTGGAAGTGCTGGACAACAAAAAAATAGCTCAAAAAATCGGCGAACTTCCATTGCATGGCGGCGAACCAGGGCGCCGTCACCATCATGAAAAGAAGCAAACCCGGGAACCAGATCAAAGGCCGGAGCATGCGCCAGCGCTTTGTCGCCAGCAGCCAGACCAGAATGGTCATCGCCGGGAGCGCGCCGCCAATCAGGCCTTTGGCCAGAATACCCATCCCTGCCATGGCATAGGCACAGGCCAGTGCCCAGCGGTAAGGCAAATTATTTTCTTTCAGCAGGATGGCGTGAGCGGCCAGGAGAATAGTCGCCGTGATGCAGCCTGCGACCAGCATATCCAGATTGGCGAACTGGCCACCGATGAGGAACAGCGGTTGCACCAGCAGGACCAGCGCCGCCATCCGCGCCGTACGCACGCTGCGCCAGCGGCAGACGAACGCATACAAGGACATCGCCCCCAGCCAAGCACCCAAAATGGGTGCTGCGCGGGCCGCGACTTCGTTGGCTCCAAACAAAGAAAGCGAACTGGCTGTGACCCAGTAAAACAGCGGTGGTTTGTGGAAAAAAGGCAAACCATTCAAGGTGGGTGTGAGCCAATCGCCGGAACGAAGCATTTCCCAGGCAACACCGACGTAGCGCCCCTCATCCGGCAGCATCAACGGCCGCGCCCAAGCACTTGCCGCAAGCCAGATGAGGATGGCGGCAGCGGTTAAAAACAGTTCGCGCCGGGATGGCTGTGCGGGATGTATCACCCGTGGGGGACTTTCAGCCCGCGACCGGCTTGACTCCGGATGACAAACAAAGGCCTGGCCTTGACCTCTTCGAAAATGCGGCCCACGTATTCACCCACAATTCCCAGCGAGACCAGCTGAATCCCGACAAACAACATCAGGCTGACCACAATCGTGGTCCATCCGCTGACGTCATGCCCGTAAAGCAGATAACTGGCCGTCAGGTAGCCGCCGTACAGGAAAGCCGCCATGGCCATGACGACACCCATGGCACTGACCACGCGCAAAGGCCAGTCTGTGAAGGCGGTCAAGCCACTGATGGACAGGCGAAGCAGGTGCGCGGCACTGAAGGTGCTGCTGCCGTTGACCCGGGCAGCCGGGACATAGGGCACGGCGATGGCCTGAAAACCTACCCAGGCGTACAGGCCTTTCATAAAGCGGTTGCGCTCCGGCAAGGCCAGGATCGCATCGACCACCTGTCTGTCCATGAGCCGAAAGTCCCCGGCACCGGCCGGCACTTCGAACCGGCCACCGGCGTTTACCAGTGCGAAGAATCCGCGCGCGCCCAGGCGCTTGAAAAGGCTCTCATCGTCCCGGTTTTCCCGCAAGGCGTAGGCAACATCTGCGCCGTCCTGCCAATGGGCCACAAATTCCTGGATCAGCGCCGGCGGATGCTGCAGGTCCGCATCCATCATGACAACCGCTTCGCCCGCGGCCGCTTCCAGGCCCGCTGTCAGGGCGGCTTCCTTGCCGAAGTTGCGTGACAGTTGTATGCCGCGAAAGCCCGGGCGTTTGGTCCATTCCCTGAACACCTTGATGGTGTCGTCCGTGCTCCCGTCGTCCACCAGAATGATTTCCCATGCGCGTGTGCAGGTATCCAGAACCTCACTCAACAGGGGCAGCAGCAGCGCCAGATTTTGTGCCTCGTTGTGGCAGGGGATGACGCAGGAGAGGCTTGGCAGCGAAGCGCGTCTCGCCGGACCGGCCTGATCCAGCTTGTGCGTGGCCAGCCGCGCGCGCGCAAACGGCCTGACGCGGTCTCGCGCAGGCGCTCTTTCATCAAAGGACTTTAAAACGGTTTGTTGGCGCATGAGGGGTGTCCGCAGGTTGCTTGGCTGGCTTGAGTGTGGCGAACTACTATTAAGTGATCCTTAAGGCCGTTTCAAAATGTATCTGCCAGGTCTTCATGGGCGCCCATTCACGGTCACGACATGGTTCAGCGCGGTTGTTTTGATGGTTCTGGTTCGTCATACGGAACTGGTGCGCCCCCTGAGCGCCAAGTGAGCGAGAGCGGATATCCCGAGACTCAGGGATGCATGCGGACGCTGGAACCAGCCAGAGTTGTCCCCGCTTCATGTGCATAACTTTGTTGATGAAGCACGGGAAAAGTCTGCCAAGCCAGACGGGGCGAGGCCTGCACTAGGGTGCCCGCGTTTTAAGCGACGGACGTGTTAACGGGGTGTCAGGGCATTTAATGAGAGAAAAATGCCCTGAATACCCTTCTCACCACAGGTATTGCAAGCCGACCTGGGCCTGGCCTGCCCGCCGCTTGGCACCGCCTAGATTCGCCAGGCGGGACAAACCTCCCTACATGGTCAGTTTGGTGTTGATTTGCGCCGCTGTCAGCGCGTTTCCACGGGTGCTACCGGTGAGACCTTGCACGGAACGGGTATCAACATTCAGCCGTGTCGCCATGAGCACCACATCGCTGTAGGCGCCGTTGGCGCCTACATGGTTCCAGTAAGCCCCCAGGCTATAAGCATCAATACCCGACTGGCCCGCG
>NZ_JAWQLX010000011.1:0-179916 GCF_033446725.1 Polaromonas potterensis
AACGCCAACTCGTGTAATCTCGCGCATGGGACTTCTCCTTCATATAGGTTTCAGATTGAATTCAACAACCCAATCTTGGCACTTGATGCCGCTACCGTGAAGTGGGAAGTCCCTTCGTATTCCGTACAGCGAATCCATCTCTGCCCTCCGGAAGCAAGGCAAGTACAGTCACCGCTCGCAAAGCCGATCCAGGGGACAGTTGGACGGCGCAGGCGGGCCGCCGGATCTCATGGTTTGGCTCATAAAGGCATGAATTGACAGCATATGCATCGCAAGTCAAACATACAAGCCAGCGTCCGGAGGATCGGATGTCCAGATTGACTCGCAGGGATTACGACATACATCTTGTTATGCCTTAGAGGAAACACAGTGCCAGAACAGCAAATTGACTCCCAATTGATACCTTGGAGCGAGATCGCGGGAGAGTTGTGGCAGTCTCTCTTGCTCGGCAATGGCTTCAGCATGAACATATGGCCAAAATTTGGATATAAAAGTCTCTACGAAGTAGCGAAGAGCGATGAAGTTGAACCGTCGCTCGACGCGAATAGCACTGCGCTTTTCGAGCGCCTCGGTTCGAATAATTTCGAAGATGTACTGCGAGTGCTCTTTCATGCTCGTCTGGTTGATGTGCAGCTAGATTCTCCTCAGCAGGCGCAGATTGATGCCCTTTACAACAGCACAAAGAATGCACTCGCTGCTGCAGTTAATTACTCCCACGTCCCTCATGGATTCAATAGCCTGACAGCTATAAACATATCGTTTCGTAGTTTCAGGAATATATTCACAACCAACTACGACTTGATTCCCTATTGGGCAATCATGCAGGAAGAGGTCGGGCGATTCAAAGACCTCTTCTGGGGGAAGGGAAATACGTTCGACCCAAGCAATACCGAAGTCAATGCAGATAGATGCGTCATTTCTTATCTGCATGGGGCAATTCATTTGGTTGAGCTGCCGGACGGAAAAACGAAGAAACTAACAGCAAATGGAATTAATTCGCTTGCGGAACTTTTTGATCTCGATCACCCAGAGTACTTCCCACTTTTCATTTCGGAGGGTTCCTCCGAAAGAAAACTCTCAAGAATCAAGCGGAACGACTATCTGCGTTTTTCGTTTGAAAAGCTGCAATCCATAGATGGAAACATAGTGGTCATAGGCCATTCTCTCCATAAGGACTATGACCAGCATCTATTAAACGCTTTGCGTGATGGCAATGTGACCTCTATTGCAATTGGAGTCTGGCCGCTGCAGGGGCCAGAGGAAATACTTCTTTTCAAATCTCGGGTGCTTGCAGAGATCAAAGGCAAGAACATCTACTTCTTTGATTCAACGACCCACCCGCTCGGCAATTCGGGGTTGAAGCATGAGGCATAAACGACAACGGCTATCCCGGAACTCCCGTCTGGAGCTATCAAATGAAGTCTGCTACTGCGGAGCAGATGGAAAAATTCCTAGAGCCGAAATGAGGGCTAACCACTCATATATGGACTCCCTCCAAACGGCAAGAAACTGACCGAAGTAGCTCGCAATATCAGATGCAGATGGTTATGCGGCAAGCCAGGAGACGTCCACGCCCTCGTCAAACCGGCTCAATCGTGATCTCCACCGTCATGCTCTCCTCGCCCCCGCCCTGCCGCACGCCCTTGATAGGCGGGCAGGCGTTGTAGTCGGTGCCCATGGCCAGGCGCACATGGCGCTCGTCGATCAGGCAGCTGTGGGTCACATCGATGCTGGCCCAGCGGCGCGTGGCCACATCCAGGCACACATCACACCAGGCATGGCTGGCCAGGTCGGGTTCGTTGGCGGCGTAAAAATAACCGCTAACATAACGCGCCGGAATCCCCAGGCTGCGGCAAATCGCCACCATCACATGGGCCTGGTCCTGGCACACGCCAGCCCCCGCTTCAAACGCCTGCAGCGCCGTGGTGGTGACATTCGTGCTATTTTTTAGATAGCTGACTGCGCCCGCCACACCTTGGCTGAGGGCCAAAAGCATGCTCAAGTCGACACGTCCCTCGACTGCCGGTGCGGTGACAAAGCCGCGGCCGAACTCGGCCAGGCGGACATGCGGCGCGGCCAGCGAAGTGGAACGCAGGAAAAAAGCCGGGTGCGGCAGGGTGTCCGCATCGGTGAACTCGGCCACACCGAACGTTTCCACATCGCCCGCGGCATTGACCAGGCTCCAGCGCACGTTGTCGGCGACCTGGCCGACGAAGGTGTAGGAATGAACGCTGTTGCCAAAAGCGTCGCGTTGTTCAAACAGTTGTTCGGGTGCGCCCAGGCTCCAGAAATGCACGGTTTGCGCCGGTCCCGACTGCGGCGTGAGCCACATCGTTTGCACCGCGTAACGCAGTGGCTCGGTGTAGCGGTAGTCGGTGGTGTGTTTGACGTGCAGCTTCATGAATTAAGTGGCCCCCACGTTCGTTCGCTTCGCGTAACTCTCTGCCCTCCGAGGAGGCTGGCCTTGCTTGGGGCGGCCCGGCGCTGCGGCCGTCGCCCCCACGTTCGCTTCGCTTTCCCGATCGTCCTGAGCCCGTCGAAGGACGCCCCCCGAGGGGGCTGGCCTTGCTTGGGGCGGCCCGGCGCGGCGGCCGCTGTGTGCTCATCGTTCACGTGGTCGCCGGCATCAGAAAATCACGGCTGATGGCCGCACCCAAGGCATTGACGCGGTCCAGAAACTGCGTCAGGTAGGCGTGCAGGCCGGTAGCCAGGATTTCGTCAATGCGCGCGTACTGCAGGTCGGCACTGAGCTTGCCGGCGCGGCGCACCGTCTCGCAGGTCTGGTCGTCGGTCACCCTTTGCAGGTTGCTCACCACCTCTTGCAGACTGGCCGCCAGCGAACGCGGCATGTCGGCGCGCAGGATCAGCAACTCGGCCACCCGTTCGGGCTTGATCACGTTGCGGTAGACCCGGCGGTAAATTTCGAAGGCGCTGACGCTGCGCAAAATCGCGCTCCAGTGGTAGAAGTCATACTCTTGGTCCTTCACGCTGGCGGTGCCGTAAAAGTCGCTTTGCAGCGCATGAAACTTCACATCGACCAGGCGTGCCGTGTTGTCTGCGCGCTCCAGGAAAGTCCCCAGGCGCATGAAATGCAAGGCCTCGTCCTGCAACATGGTGCCCACGGTGACGCCACGCGAGAGGTGTGAGCGAAACTTCACCCACTCGAAGAACTGGCCCGGGTCACGCTCAAACTCACCCTCACGCAACATGCGCAACACCTCAAGGTAAGTCTGGTTTTGTGTCTCCCAGACTTCGGTGGTCAAGGTGCCGCGAACGGAGCGCGCATTTTCGCGCGCGTTTTTCAGGCAGGAGACGATGCTGGACGAATTTTTCTCGTCGTGCACCATGAAGTCCATCACGTCACGTGCGTTGATCGCGCCGTATTTTTTTTCGTAGGCGTCCGACAGCTCACTGATGCTCAGCAGCCCCTGCCAGCCGACCTGCGCCACCGCCGCCGATTGCGGCAACAACGAGGTCTGGTAGTTGACGTCCAGCATACGCGCGGTGTTTTCGGCGCGTTCTGTGTAGCGGGACATCCAGAATAGGTGATCGGCGGTTCTAGATAACATTTTTTCTCCTTGGCCTCAAACACCGAAAGCGCTGGCGCGCTTTGCGTGTTTTGGTGATGACGTCACAAGCGCTGCGCGCAATTGACGAGTCATCCCCCCGAATGCCTTCGGCATATCGCCAGCGCGCTCTGTGTAACGGGACATCCAGAAAAGGTGATCGGCGGTTCTTGACAGCATGTGAACTCCCTTAAAGCGATGCCAGCGACTGGCTTGGCGACTGACCCAATGTGAGCGACGCTTCCAGCACCCAGGTGTCCTTGGTGCCGCCCCCTTGCGAGGAGTTGACCACCAGCGAGCCGTCTTTCAGCGCCACACGGGTCAGCCCGCCCGGCACCATCTGCACGGTTTTTCCGCTCAGCACAAAAGGCCGCAGGTCGATGTGGCGCGGCGCGATGCCGCTGTCGACATAGGTTGGGCAGGTCGACAAGCTCAGCGTCGGTTGGGCGATGTAGCCGGCCGGGTTGGCCAACACGGCTTGGCGGAAGTCCTCGATCTCGGCCTTGGTAGACGCCGGGCCGACCAGCATGCCGTAACCGCCGGCACCATGCACTTCCTTGATCACCAGGTCCTTCATGTGGGCCAGCGTGTATTTGAGGTCGTCCGGGTTGCGGCACATATAGGTCGGCACATTGTTCAGGATGGGTTTTTCGCCGAGGTAGAACTCAATCATTTTCGGCACATAAGGGTAGATGGACTTGTCGTCCGCCACACCCGTGCCGATGGCGTTGCACAAGGCCACATTGCCGCTGCGGTAGACATTAAGCAGGCCGGCGCAGCCCAGCGTCGAGGTCGGCCGAAAGGCCAGCGGGTCGAGAAAATCGTCATCCACGCGGCGGTAAATCACATCCACACGTTTGGGGCCGCGTGTGGTGCGCATGTACACAAAGTTGTCTTTGACAAACAGGTCTTGGCCCTCGACCAGCTCCACGCCCATTTGTTGCGCCAGGAAAGCGTGTTCGAAATAAGCCGCGTTGTACATGCCGGGCGTCAGCACCACCACGGTGGGTTCGGCGCGGTGCGCCGGTGAGCTCTCGCGCAGGGTCTCCAGCAACAAATCGGGGTAATGCGCCACCGGCGCCACGCGGTTTTCGCTGAACAGGTCGGGAAACAGCCGCATCATCATCTTGCGGTCTTCCAGCATGTAGCTGACGCCGCTGGGCACCCGCAGGTTGTCTTCCAGCACGTAATATTCGCCCTCGCCTTGCGCGTTAGGCGCACGCACGATGTCGATGCCGCTGATGTGCGAGTAGATGTTGCCGGGCACGTTCACGCCCATCATTTCAGGGCGAAACTGCGCGTTCTGGAAAATCTGCTCGGACGGAATCACGCCGGCCTTGACGATTTCCTGGCCGTGGTAGACGTCGTGGATAAAACGGTTCAGCGCGGTGACACGTTGCACCAGGCCTAACTCCATTTTTTTCCATTCATGTGCCGGGATGATGCGGGGGATCAAGTCAAACGGAATCAGCCTTTCGGTCCCGCCTGTGTCAAGGTTGCCGTCATCCTTGTCGCCATACACCGCAAACGTGATGCCGACCCGGCGAAAAATCATCTCCGCCTCGGCCCGCCTGGCCTGCATGACCGGAGCCGGCTGCCGCGCCAGCCAGCGCTGGTAGCCCTGGTAATGTTCGCGCACGCCGCTGTCGGCGGTATTCATCTCGTCAAACTTGAGTCGGCTCATCGGCTTATCTCCGGAATGTGTCTTGAGTATGTCGGTGTATCCAGCTTAGCAAGGAATGCGCCAGCAAGCTGTAGGGCAGCGCCCTATTTGCGCGTCTCAGGCGTTTGCGGCGAAAGCTGGTGGTGCCAGTAACGCAGGCCCACCTGCCGCTGGCAGCGGATCAGCTCCGGCTGCTGGCTGGACCAGGTGGCCGCGCCGCACACCGGGGATACAAACACCGCAATGCCGCGTTCGTGGTAACGCGCCAGCACAGGCGCTGCCGGATGGCCAAAGCGGTTGCGGTAACCGGCCTGCGCCAGCGCCAGCCGGGGCTGCACGGCATCCAGAAACACCGCGCTGGACGAGGTCTTGCTGCCGTGGTGCGGCACCAGCAGCACATCGGCTTGGATAGTTGCGCCCGCCGCCACCAGGCGCTGCTCCTGCGCCAGCTCGATGTCGCCGGCCAGCAAAACACTGTTTTGGCCATTGGAGATACGCAGCACACAACTCATGGCGTTGGACTTGGCCGGCAAGGCGTAGTCCTCTACCGCCGGATGCAACACGTCAAATTGAACACCATCCCACCACCAGCGCTGGCCGGCCACACAAGGTGTCGAGGGGCGCAAGGCCTGCAGCGGATGAGTCGCTTCGATGGAACTGAGCAGGGCCGCCTGCGGCTGCATGGCCAGCACGGCTGGTGCGCCGCCAATGTGGTCGCTGTCCCGGTGGCTCAGCATGACGGTGTCCACGCGTTCGCCGAAAGCCCGCAGCAAAGGCACCAGCACCCGGTGCCCGGCATCACTTTCGCGCGAAAAACGCGGGCCGGTGTCATACACCAGGGTGTGGCCGGCGGTGCGAACCAGCAAGGCATTGCCCTGCCCCACGTCGGCGGCCAGCAGCTCAAACTGACCGTCAACCGGCCGCAACGCCTGCCACAACAAGACCGGCAGCAACAGCGGCACACCCAGCACCCGCCAGTGCCAGGGCAGGCGCATCGCCAGCAACACGCCGCCGGCCACACCCGCCAACGCACACCACAGCGGCGCAGCCGCCACACTGATGCTGGCCAGCGGCCAGGCGGCCAGCCACTGCAAAAACACCATCAGCCCGGCCACGGCCGCCGCCGCGCCATCCCAGGCCGGGGCCCAGACCACACCTAACATGGTCAACGGCGTCACCAGCAAGGTCACCCAGGGAATCGCCAGCGCATTGGCCAGCAGGCCAACCAGCGAGCCCTGGTTGAACAACAGCAGCGACAAAGGCGTGAGCGCCAGCGTGACCACCCATTGCTCACGCGCGGCGCGCCCCAATGCGCCCGCGGCTCGTGCCAGCCAGGGCATGCGCCAGTCAGAAAAGGACTTGCTTTCAGCATCAAATTGGCCTCCAGTCCTTTCCCCATGGCCGCTACCAGCTCCTGAATCCGTAGCAAACTCACCTCCACGCTCGCCCACTGCATGTGGCTCCCTTCCCCCCGAGGGGGCCTCTTTGCCTTGGGGCGGCCCGGCGGCAAAGAGCACACTCACCGCCACAAAAGACAACCAGAACCCTGCCTGCATCAAGGCCCAGGGGTCTAAGGCCACCACCGCCGCCATGGCCAACAGACAGACTTGCGGCCACGGCCAACGCTTGCCGCTTTGGCGCAGCAAAACCACTACCGCCAGCATCCAGACCGTGCGTTGCGCCGGCACACCCCAGCCCGAAAACAGCGCATAAGCCGCCGCCAGCAGCAGGCCGCCCCAGGCGCCGGCGGTGCTGGCCGGCCAAGCCAGGCACAAGCGTGGCGTCCAGCGCACAGACCGCCGCCACAGCCAGGCGATGCCGCGCGCCGCCAACCAGGCAAACATCGTGATATGAAGCCCGGAAATACTCATCAAATGAGCCACACCAGTGGCGCGAAACACATCCCAGTCCGCGCGCTCTATGGCGTTTTGGTCGCCGACCAGCAAGGCCGCCACCACGCCGGCCAGTTGGCGGTCGGCCACACGCGCAAACACCGCATCGCGCACCGACTGGCGCGCCCGTTCGACCGGGTGGCGCCAGCCATCGGCCAGTTTGATGGGCGGCACATCATGCGACCCCACGCGCACATAACCCGTGGCCTGCAAGCCTTGTTCCCACAACCAGAGTTCGTAATCAAAGCCATGCGGATTGCTGTTGCCGTGCGGCGCCTTCAGGCGCACCGTCATGCGCCATGTTTCCCCCGCACGCAGGGTTTGCGGCTGGCGTTGCAACGCCAATGTCGCGGCCGGTGTAGCCTCGGCCTCAGGGTTGTCCGGTGCGGTGGTGGAAGGCGTAGCCTCCCGGCCGCCAAAACCGGCATACCAGCCCAGGTAGATCTGCGCCGGCAACACCACGGGTTGCCCGTCCAGACGGGCAGACGCGACGGCAAAACGAAAACGCAGGCCGTCCTCACTGCGTTGCGGCATGGCCAGCACCCGGCCGGTCACCGTGATGTCTTTGCCTTCCAGCGCCGGGTCCAGCGCGCCGGCCTGAAAAATCGCGGCGCGCAGGCCTGTCAGCCCGAAGCCAAAAACCAGCGCCAGCAAAAGCGTCGCCGCACCGACGAGCGGAAACACGGCTTTCCCGCCCATCCACCAGCGCGCCACCCCGGCGGCCAAGGCCAGCACCAGGGCCACTAAAGCGGCATACAGCCAGGTGTCCAGCAGCGCCCGCTGCTGCAACTGAAGGGCTGCGCCCGCAACAAAGCCGCAAAAAAACAGGCTCAGCAGCCTGCCTGGCGGTGTGGCTGACATCATTCGACGCACTGGCCTCCCCTGTTTGACGACTTGTGTACCCGCGGAACGAAGCTGTTCAAGGGCGCGCTGTGCGCCCTGCCTGTATTAAAACCTCAAAGCCGTGCTTGCGGGAGCAGGACTATCCTGGGCCTTGTTTCTATGCATCCCACCACCGTCAAGCGAGACCGGGGACGCGCAGAAAGGCATACTGGGAACACCGTGAAAAACAACCCCTCCCCTCTCGCAGCCGCGCTGGCGCTGCCAGCCGCTGACGACCATTTTGACGAGCTTCACGGCGCGCCCGCGGCCCAGCCCTCTAAAGCGGCGCTGGCCCCCCACTGGCACCATTTTTTTGACTTGCTGGGCCCCGAGGGCTTGGACGATCTGAACCACCGCACCACCAACCTGCATCGGCAAATCCGCGACAACGACGTGAGCTACAACGTGTACGCCGATGCCCACGGCCCGCAGCGGCCCTGGTCGCTGGACCTGTTTCCGCTGATTCTTTCCGCCCAGGACTGGACGCAGATCGCCAGCGGCGTCCGCCAGCGCGCCCGGCTGCTGGACCGCATCATGGCCGACGTTTACGGCCCGCAGCAGTTGCTGCAACAAGGCCTGCTGCCCGCAGCGCTGGTGCAAGGCCACCCCGGCTACCTGCGTACCATGCACGGCGTGTTGCCGGTGGGTGGCACGTTTTTGCGGATCGCGGCCTTCGACCTCGCGCGTGGTCCGGACGGCCACTGGTGGGTGGTCTCGCAAAAAACCCAGGCGCCGTCCGGCCTGGGCTACCTGCTGGAAAATCGCCTCGCCATCTCGCGGCTGTTCCCGCAGGCCTTCCGGGACATGAAAGTGCAACGTGTGGCCGCGACCTACAAGGCCTTGGTCGATGGCATGAAGGCAGCCAGCCCGGCCCCGCCCGGCGAAGACAGCCGCATCGTGTTGCTGACACCCGGGCCCTACCACGAAACCTATTTCGAACACGCCTACCTGGCGCGCCACCTCGGCTTGAGCCTGGTCGAAGGCAGCGACCTGCTGGTGCGTCATGACAGGCTGTACCTCAAGACCTTGCAGGGGCTGGAGCCCGTACACGGCCTGCTCACACGCCTGGACGACGAGTTTCTGGACCCGCTTGAATTGCGCTCGGACTCCACCTTAGGTGTGCCCGGCCTGCTGCAGGTGATACGTGCGGGCCAGGTGCTGGTCGCCAACGCGCCGGGCTCGGCCTTTCTCGAATCCAGCGCGCTGCTGGGATTTTTGCCTGCGCTGTCGCGCCATCTGCTGAACGAGCCGCTGGCCTTGCCTTCGCTGCCCACCTGGTGGTGCGGCGAACAGGCCGCGCTGCAGCAGGCCCTGCCGCAGCTCCAGGACCATGTCATCAAGGGCACCTATCCGGATGCCGGCATCACATCGGTGATTACGCAAAACCTGTCGCTTGCTGAACGCGAGGCCTGGGCCGACCGCCTCGTCAAACGCAGCGAGGATTACACCCTGCAAGCCTATTTGCCGCTGTCCCAGGCACCGACCTGGCACGACAACAAAATCACCCCGCGCACCGCCATGCTGCGTGTGTTTGTCGTGGCCGACGGCGCGGGCGACTGGCAGGTCTTGCCGGGCGGGCTGGCGCGGCTGGGCGGCCCCGACCACACCATGGCGTCCATACAACAAGGCGGCAGCAGCGCCGACGTCTGGGTCTTGTCCGAGCCGACGCCGTCTTCGGCCAACGCCGCTGACACCGCCCCGCTGGTCTGGCCCAGCCTGCCGGCGCGGCACAAGCCGCCGGTGAGCAGCCGCGCCGCCGAAAACCTGTTCTGGCTGGGCCGCTACACCGAGCGCACTGAAAACGTCATCCGCCTGGCCCAGCTGACCTTGCAGTCGCTGAGCGGCGAGGACCAGTCCTCGCAAGCCTTGCTGGCCTGGCTGTCGGCGCTGGCGCTCAGAAACGGCCTGCTGCCCCATTCTGTCCCGCCGGCCACGCAGGCGCGCCGCGTGTTCGAACGCGCCCTGATCGCCGGCCTGACCGACACCGCGCATACCGCCAGCGTTGGCTACAACCTGCGCGCACTCAAGGACACGGCGTCGACAGTGCGCGAGCGCTTGTCGCAGGAGCAGTGGCATGTGATCGTGCGCGCCGAGGCAGATTTTTTCAAGCGCTGCGAGGCCTTCAGCGGCCACCATCACCCGGCGCCTTCGGCCCTCGAATATTCATCGGTGGAAGCCTTGCGTGCGCTGGAATCGGCCAGCGGTTTTCTGGCCGCCATGACAGGCGCACAAACCGACCGTATGACACGCGACGACGGCTGGCGCCTGCTCAGCATAGGTCGTCATCTCGAGCGCCTGAACACACTGGCCGCTGCGCTCATCCTCGGTTTTGAAACCGGCGCGGTGCACGACGACAGCGGCTTTGACGCCATCCTCGCCCTGTTCGACAGCAGCATCACGTTCCGTGCGCATTACCAGCAGCAGCGCGACGTGCCGGCACTGCTGGATGCGCTGGTACTCGACCGCGACAATCCGCGCGCGTTAGGCGGGGTGATCCAGACCTTGCGCAGCCGGCTCGCCAGGCTGGCGCAAAACACCGCAGAAGCATCGCAGCCGCCACCCGACCTGGGCGCGGCCCTGCCCGACCCCGGCAGCTGGAACTTGGCCGACTTGTGCGAGTCCAGCACCCCGCAAGCGCAGCGTGACGAGGCGCTGCTGGCGCACCTGGTGCAATGCTGCCAGGCCGCATTCACCCTGTCGGACAGCCTCAGCCGCCGTTATTTCAGCCACGCCGCGCCCGACGCGCACAGCCTGGGCGCCTAAAACGCCACCCCGCTCATGCTGCTTCACCTCGTCCACGAAACCCGGTATACCTACACGCCCAGCGTGGAGCATGCCCACCATGTGCTGCATCTCAAACCGGCCAGCCTGGCAAACCAGCAACTGCTGCACCGCCAACTCACGATCAGTCCGCAGCCGACGCAACTGCGCGAGCTGCCGGATGTGTACGGCAACATACGCACGTTTTTTTCCCTGCATGCCCCGCACAATCAGCTGACCGTGGTGGCCGACAGTGTGGTCGCCACGCAGGTCCCAACGCCCATCGTCCAGCCGGGCCTGCCTTGGGAAGAGGTGGGTGAGCAATTTCGCTACCAGGCCGGCGGCCGCTACAACAGCGCGGCCGATTTTGTGTTTGCCTCGCCTTATGTACCCTACGACGACCAGTTTGCGGAATTTGCACGGCCCAGCTTTGTCCCGGGCCGGCCGCTGCCGGAAGCTGCGCAAGCCCTGATGGAACGTATCCACCAAAGCATGCGTTACGAGAGCGACAGCACCGAGGTCGGCACACCCGCGCTGCAGGCCCTGCAACTGGGCAAAGGGGTGTGCCAGGACTTTGCCCACATCATGGTCGCCTGCTGCCGCGCCATGGGTGTGCCGGCGCGTTATGTCAGCGGCTACCTGCTGACCCAGCCGGCACCCGGCCAGCCGCGCCTGATCGGCAGCGATGCCTCCCACGCCTGGGCCTCGGTTTATTGCACCACGGCCGATGGGACTGGCGCCTGGCTGGACTTCGACCCGACCAACAATCGCCCACCCGGCGAGGACTACATCACCCTGGCCACAGGCCGCGATTTTCTGGACGTCTCGCCCATGCGTGGCGTGATACGCGGCGGCGCGCGCCATGTGCTGGACGTGGCGGTGACCGTGACGCCCATGGACACAGCGCCCGCGCCTGGGTCAGGCGCAACCAGCTAAACTGCCAGGCAGCGAGTCCGCCCGCTCTCGCTACCATTTTCATAGCTGATTGCGCCCAACCCTCAAGGGCTGGGAGCACTTTTTATCATCAAACTGCGCTTGAATGGCGCTTCAGGAGTTCCCATGACCACATCCTCGCCCAACGTTTACGACACCCTCAAAACCCTGGGCATCACCCTGCCGCCCGTCGCCACGCCGGCCGCGGCTTATGTGCCTTATATGCAGACCGGCAAACTGATTTTTCTGAGCGGCAACATTGCCAAGAAGGACGACCAGCCCTGGGTCGGCCAACTCGGTAAAACCATGGAGACAAAAGAAGGCCAGGCCGCAGCGCGCGCCATCGCCATCGACCTGATGGGCACCCTGCACGCAGCCCTGGTGGCCATGGGTAAAGACCTCAACGACGTCAAACAAATCGTCAAACTCATGAGCCTGGTCAACTCCACCAGCGAGTTCACGGAACAACACCTCGTGACCAACGGCGCCAGCGAATTGTTCGCGCAAGTTTTTGGCGCCAAGGGTGCCCACGCCCGCAGCGCTTTTGGTGTGGCGCAAATCCCCCGGGGTGCTTGCGTTGAAATCGAACTGATCGCTGAAATCAACTGATCATCAGCGCTACCGCTGGCCTGCGCGGTAGCACCGGCGACACGTGAATTTTTTATCCGCTTTAGAATAAACCGTCCCCGTAGCCATCCGGGGCAAGCGTTCTCAGGGCGGGGTGAGATTCCCCACCGGCGGTGTTTGCGATCAAACGCATCAGCCCGCGAGCGCCTGGCTTTGTTAGCAAAGCCAGGGTCAGCAGATTCGGTTCAACTCCGAAGCCGACGGTCACAGTCCGGATGAAAGAGATCGCGAAGTTCATGGCCCCTGCCGTGGGCTGGTGCGAAAGCGCCGGCCTGCTGGCGGGCCGTAGACTCGTGCGCCCTGATACCGGTTATTGCTTACCGTTTTCAGGAGAAACCCATGAGTGACAGACTTCCCCAGGCCGCTATTCAGCGCCCACCCCATCCCGCCCGTTATGCCTTTATCCAGGCCAGCTGGCATGCCGGCATCGTCAACCAGGGACGCGATGCGTTTCTGGCGGAAATGGCCAAAAACGGCGTGCCGCCCTCGGACATCGATGTGTTTGAAGTGCCGGGCGCTTTTGAAATCCCCCTGCATGCACAACTGCTGGCACGTACCGGCTGCTACACCGCCATCGTCGCCTGCGGCCTGGTGGTGGACGGCGGTATTTACCGCCATGAGTTTGTGGCCGATGCCGTGATCAGCGCCCTGATGCGCGTGCAGCTCGACACCGGCGTGCCGGTGTTCTCGGCCGTGCTGACGCCACACCACTTCCATGAACACGAAGAACATCGCCGTTATTTCAGCGAGCACTTCCTGGTCAAAGGCACGGAAGTGGCGCAAGCCTGTCTGCGCACGGTGGCGAGTTTGCGGCAGTTGGCGGATCGGGTCGCTGCCTGAGTGGGTTTTGTTGCGCCCGCTGGTTCAGCGGGCGCAACAGGTGTCAAGCGGTGTCAAGCGGTGTCAAGCGCGATCAGACGCGTTCGGCCACCCAGGCCTGCACCGATTTCAGCGCCTCAGCCAGTTTGGATGCGTCGGTGCCGCCGGCCATGGCCATGTCGGCCTTGCCGCCGCCTTTGCCGCCCACTTGCTGGGCCACAAAGTTGACGAGTTCGCCGGCCTTGACCTTGCCCACGCTGTCGGCCGTCACGCCAGCAGCGATCTGCACCTTGTCGCCGTCCACGGCGGCCAACACGATGACCGCGGTTTTCAGCTTGTCCTTGAGCTTGTCCATGGTGTCGCGCAAGGTTTTGGCGTCCGCGCCTTCAAGCCGCGCGGCCAGCACTTTCAGGCCCTTGATATCGATGGCTTGCGCCATCAATTCGTCGCCTTGGGATGACGCCAGCTTGCCCTTGAGCGCGGCCACTTCTTTTTCCAGCGTCTTGACCTGGTCCAGCACCTGGCCGATGCGGTTTTGCAACTCGCTGGGGCTGGCCTTGAGTGTGCCCGCCGCCGCCTGCACGGTGGATTCGAGCGACTGCAAATAGGCCAGAGCGTTGTCACCGGTGACGGCTTCGACACGGCGTACACCTGCCGCCACGCCGCTTTCGGCGACGATCTTGAACAGGCCGATGTCGCCGGTGCGTGTCACGTGGGTACCGCCGCAGAGTTCCTTGCTGGAGCCAATGCTGAGCACACGCACCTTGTCGCCGTATTTTTCACCGAAAAGCATCATGGCGCCGGTTTTCTGCGCGGCTTCCATATCCATCTCGCTGGCGTCGGTCGCCACGTTGGACAAGATTTCGGCATTGACACGGGCTTCGATCTCGCGAATCTGCTCGTCCGTCACCGGTGCGTTGTGGGTGAAGTCAAAACGCGTGCGTTCGGCGTTGACGAGCGAGCCCTTTTGCTGCACATGCTCACCCAGCACTTCGCGCAAGGCCTTGTGCATCAGGTGGGTGGCGCTGTGGTTGCGCACAGTGGCCGCACGCACGGCGGTGTTGACCTGAGCCGTCACAGTGTCGCCAACCTTGAGCGTGCCTTCGGACTGCGTGCCATGGTGGCCAAACACGTCGGCCTTGATCTTCAGCGTGTCTTCCACGGTAAAGGTCGCGCCACCGGCCGTCAGCCGGCCCTGGTCGCCGACCTGGCCGCCGCTTTCGGCATAAAACGGCGTCGTACTCAAGACCACCACACCGCTTTGCCCGGCATTCAGCGACTGCACGGTCACGCCGTCGGCATACAGCGCGACGACCTTGGCGGGCTCTTGCAGCAACTCGTAACCCGTGAAAGCATGGCCCTCGCCCGTGTAGTCCAGCGCGCGGTCCATCTTGAACTTGCCGGCGGCACGCGCCTGGTTTTTCTGTTTGTCCATGGCGGCCCTGAAGCCGGCCTCATCAACTTCCACACCACGCTCGCGGCAGACATCGGCCGACAGATCCAGCGGGAAGCCATAGGTATCGTGCAGCTTGAAGGCCACCTCACCCGGCAACACCTTGGCGCCACCGGCCAGTGCCGTGTCCAGAATCGTCATGCCGATTTCCAGCGTTTCGAAGAAACGTTCTTCTTCGGCCTTGAGGACTGCGGTGATGCGTTTTTCTTCGGCCTTGAGCCGGGGATAGGCATCACCCATCTGCACCACCAGCTCGGCCACCAGTTTGTGGAAAAACGGCGTCTTTTTGCCCAGCTTGTAGCCGTGGCGAATCGCGCGGCGAATGATGCGGCGCTGCACATAACCGCGGCCTTCGTTGGACGGGTTCACGCCGTCGCTGACCAGGAATGACGTCGCGCGAATATGGTCAGCGATGACGAACAAACTCTTGTTGCCCAGGTCTTGCTCACCGGTTTCGCGGGAGGCAGCCTTGATCAGCGCGGCAAAAATGTCGATTTCGTAGTTGCTGTGCACGTGCTGCAGGATGGCGGCCAGGCGCTCCAGCCCCATGCCGGTGTCCACGCAGGGTGCGGGCAGCGGCGAGACGGAGCCGTCTTCGGCCATGTTGAACTGCATGAACACGTTGTTCCAGATCTCGATGAAACGGTCACCGTCTTCATCCGGGCTGCCCGGTGGGCCGCCGGCAATGTGGTCACCGTGGTCGTAGAAAATTTCAGAACAAGGGCCGCAAGGCCCGGTGTCCGCCATCATCCAGAAGTTGTCGGACTTGTAGCGCCCACCCTTGTTGTCGCCGATGCGGATCACACGTTCCGGTGGCAGGCCGATTTCCTTGGTCCAGATGTCGTAGGCCTCGTCGTCCTCTTCGTAGACCGTGGCCAGCAGGCGGTCGGCCGGCAGTTTGTAGACTTCGGTCAGCAACTCCCAGGCCCACTTCAGCGATTCACGCTTGAAGTAGTCTCCAAAACTCCAGTTGCCCAGCATCTCGAAAAAGGTGTGGTGACGCGCGGTGTAACCCACGTTTTCCAGGTCATTGTGTTTGCCGCCAGCACGCAGGCAGGCCTGCACCGAAGCCGCACGCACATAGGGGCGTTTGTCGGTGCCGAGGAACACATCCTTGAACTGCACCATGCCCGAGTTGGTGAACATCAGGGTCGGGTCGTTGCCCGGCACCAGCGAGCTGGACGGCACCACGGTATGGCCCTTGGACGCGAAGAAATCAAGAAAGGTCTTGCGGATGTCGGCGACGGTGAAAGTGGGTGTGCTCATGTTTTGGTAGTTGCTGATGCCATCGGCGCCGGCCGGGTAAACGACCCGGAACGGCCGACCGCACCTGAATGCTTGATTTGCCTGAGCTTTTGATTATAAGTTTGGCTGGGCCGGGCCCGGCTGATACCTCCGCTGCGCCAAACCGGCTGACGCGCTATGCTCGCTACCCACACGCCGCACCAGAGCGTCCCCACCCGAAAGAGACATCGATGGACATGAAAACCTCCCCCCTTGCCCTGCTCAAAGACCCCAGCCTGCTCAAAACCGATGCCTTGATCAATGGCCAGTGGGTGGCGGGCGCCAACCGCTTTGACGTCAACGACCCGTCCACCGGCCTGAAACTGGCGGATGTGGCCAACCTGGGCGCCCACGAGGCCGAAGCCGCGATTGCCGCCGCCAACGCCGCCTGGCCTGCCTGGCGCAGCAAAACCGGCAAGGAGCGCCATGCCATCCTGCTCAAGTGGTACCAGTTGTTGATGGCGAACCAGGAAGACCTGGGCCGCATCCTGACCGCAGAGCAGGGCAAACCGTTTGCGGAAGCCAAAGGCGAAGTCGCTTATGGCGCCAGTTTTGTCGAATGGTTTGCCGAAGAAGCCAAACGGGTCAATGGCGAAACCTTGCCGCCTTTTGACAACAACCGCCGCCTGATGGTGATCAAACAGCCGATCGGCGTCTGCGCCGCCATCACGCCCTGGAACTTCCCGCTGGCCATGATCACGCGCAAGGTCGCGCCGGCGCTGGCCGCAGGATGCCCGGTGGTCATCAAACCGGCTGAACTGACACCGCTGACGGCATTGGCCGCGGCCGAACTGGCCGTGCGTGCCGGCATTCCGGCCGGTGTGCTGAATGTATTGACGGCCGACAGCAGCAACTCGATTGCCGCCGGCAAGGTGTTTTGCGCCAGCGACGTGGTGCGCCACATCAGCTTTACCGGTTCCACGGAAGTCGGCCGCATCCTGATGGCGCAAAGTGCGCCTTCGGTCAAAAAACTCGCGCTGGAGCTGGGCGGCAACGCACCTTTCATCGTGTTTGATGACGCCGATATTGATTCCGCCGTGGAAGGCGCAATGGCCAGCAAATACCGCAACGCCGGCCAGACCTGCGTCTGCGCCAACCGCATTTATGTGCAGGACGGCGTCTACGACCAGTTTGTTGAAAAATTCGCCGCCAAGGTCAAGCTGCTCAAGGTGGGCAACGGCTTTGAAGATGGCGTGTTGCAAGGCCCGCTGATCGAAGACGCCGCGGTTGAAAAAGTGCAGCGCCATGTGGCCGACGCGCTGGCCAAGGGCGGCAAGCTGCTGGCCGGCGGTCACCACCTCAAGGGCCAATTTTTCGAGCCCACGGTGGTGGCCGAAGCCACGGCCGACATGTTGTGCGCCCGGGAAGAAACCTTCGGGCCCTTTGCGCCGGTGTTCCGCTTCCAGCATGAGCAGGAAGCGATCGACGCGGCCAACAACACCGAGTTTGGCCTGGCCAGTTATTTCTACAGCCGTGATGTGGGCCGCATCTTCCGCGTGGCCGAAGCGCTGGAATACGGCATGGTCGGCATCAACGCCGGCGTGATCGCCACCGAACATGTGCCTTTCGGCGGCGTCAAGCAGTCGGGCCTGGGTCGCGAAGGCTCACGCCACGGCATGGAAGAGTACCTGGAGATGAAATACCTCTGCCTCGGCGACATGCTGAAGTGATACGCCCACAACTGCTGGGCTTGGCCCTCGCCGCCCTGGTGGCGGCTGTTGCGCCTGTACGCGTCCTGGCGGCACCACTCCAGCCTTTTCTCGATCGTCTGGTGAAGCAGGAAAAACTGCCGGGCGCCGTCTTGCTGGTGTCCGGCCCGCAAGGGCGCGAGGTCGTAGCCTCAGGCTTCGCCGACTTGAAAACCCGCGAACGCATGACGCCGCAAACCCGCTTTTACATTGCCTCCAGCGGCAAGCTGGTCACTGCGGCCGCCACGCTTCAGTTGATGCAGGAGCAACGCTTCAAACTGACCGACCCGGTGTTTCTCTGGGTCAAGAGCGTGCCCGGCATCGCCAAGCTGCGCAACATCCAGACCGTCACGGTGGAACAGTTGCTGCAGCACCGCTCTGGCCTGGCCGAATATTTCACCGACGACTTTGAAAGCGAAGCGGCCGAGCAGCCCGAGAAGCAATGGAGCGCCGAAGAGTCGCTGGCCTTTGCCTTTGGCGAAAAAGCCCAGGCACGCCCAGGCCGCGAATACATTTACACCAACACCAACTATGTCTTGCTGGGCCAGCTGATCAGCCAGGCCGACCGGCTCAGCTACGCCCAGTCGGTGCAAAAGCGCATTTTTGAGCGTGTCGGCATGCCGGCCTCCACCATTGGCGCGCGCAAGGAAGCCAGCGGGCTGGCCCATGGCTACACCCTCAATGAACAGGGCAAGCGGCAGGATGTTAGTTACTCCGGCTGGAGCGCCATCACCGGCGACGGTGCGGTGGTCACGACAGCCGCCGACTACGAGGCCTTTTTGTTCGCCCTGTTTCGCGACGGCAAACTGCTGCCGCGCAAAACCGTCGCACAAATGTGCAGCGTGCAGGAAGAAGACATCGACAGCGGCTATGGCCTGGGTTGTTCTGTCCAGGACACGCCCTGGGGCGAGGCCTGGGGCCACAACGGCTCCATCTCGGGCTTCAATACCGAAACTTGGTACATCCCAAAGCTTGGCGTGAGTGTGGTGTTCATGACCAATGGCGACTTTGTGTCCGACGAACCCGACCTCGTGGTGCGTGCCGTGAAAGCCTACCTCAAACAATAACCATGCATTTTTAGCATAGTTTTGTAACATATAGCTACAATCCTGTCGTCAGGAAAGTAGCTCTATGAAGACCCTCTCCCGGCATCCCGCAGCGGTTTTGCTGCATGTCTACGAGGGACTCATGAAATTTCAACGGAATGCGTTAGCCACGCTGCTCGGCTTTTTGGTGGTCGTTATCTTGCTGACCACCTTTCTGACCAACCGCCTGTTCGTCAGCACCACCGAACAGACCGAAAACAGCCAGTACGCGCTGATGAAGTCCATCATCGACTTCAACCTGCAGGGCGCCGCCGGCCGCTCGCTGGCCCGTGCCGAACTGGTCGCCAACATGCCAAGGGTCCAGGAACTGTTTGCTGCTGGCAACCGCGACGCGCTGTTGACCGAGCTCAAGCCCATGTTCGAGATTCAAAAGGACAAACACAACACCGACCAGGCGCAGTTTCACTCGCCCCAGGGGATTTCCTTTCTGCGCCTGAATGATCCGGCCAAATTCGGCGACGACCTGAAATCGTCACGCCCCATCGTGGTGGCCGTGCAAAAAGACCAGGTGGCCCGCAAAGGCTTGTCGATCTCGCGCGCCGGCCCCGGCATCTTTGGTGTGACACCGGTCCGGGACCGCGCCGGCAAATACATAGGCACTTTCGAGTTCGGCCAGAACTTCGGCGGCGTGCTGGACCAGGTCAAGACCGCTTATGGTCTGGAAACCGTGCTCTTCATCGACGAAGAAAGGCTCAAAAAGAGCTCGCCCGGCCTGGGCGGCGAAATTTTCTCCGAGAAAAACCGGGTTGGCCGCTACATCAAGTTCCAGTCCACCAACTGGGAATTGATGAGCAAGCTGGTCAGCGACACCGAACTGTCCCAGCCCGGCATCGAGAACCAGCCTTATGCCCGCGAAGCGCAGGACACGCCTTACGGTGTGGTGGTGCTGCCCCTGCGTAATCCCGCCGGTGAACAACTGGGCACGATTGTGGTGGCCAAGGACTTCAGCCCTTCGCGCAGCGCCATGGGCCAGTCCATGATCTGGCTGGCGATGTACTCGCTGTTTGCGCTGGTGATCCTGGCCGGTGTGATCCTGATGGTGATTCGCGGTGCCATCGTGCGTCCGCTGGCCGAGCTCAACCCGCGTTTTGCCGCCCTGGCCGACGGCCAGCCGGCCGAACCTCTGCCCAATCCCGAGGCCTATTACAGCGAAATCGGCACCTTGGCGCAGACCTACGAACGCCTGCGCCAGCGCCTGCAAGGCGAAGCCGCACAGCCGGCAGACAAACCATGAGGCGCTGGCTGATCGCTGCCGCGCTGGCCTGGCTGGCCCTGGGCAGCGCCCAGGCCAAGGATGCGCCCGCCGCCGCAACCGAACAAAACAAAAGCCTGACCGCGCTGCCGCAAGGCCGCGGCCTGCCCGTGGTGGTGCGCGCCGGCCTGAGCTTCATCGAACTCAAGGGGATCAACGAAAACGAGGAAACCTTCACCGCCACGGTGGACACCCGCCTGCGTTGGCAGGATGTGCGCCTGGCTTATCCGGCCGAGCAGGCGGCGGCAGGCTACCAGGAGTTCCTGGACGGCGAGGTGGAGAAAAAACTCGCGCAGATCTGGCATCCCAACGTGGAGTTTTCCAACCTCAAGGCGGCACCGACCTTTCAGAAGCGCAACCTGCGCATCTCGCCGGACGGCCGGGTCGAGCTGATGCAGCGCACCACAGCGGCCTTTGAAACCGGCTACTCGCTGGAGAATTTCCCGTTTGACCGCCAGAAACTGGGCGTGGAAATGATCTCGCGCAGCGAACCGCTGGAAAGACTGGTGCTGGACTACCGGCAAGACGAACTCGAGTTCAGCAACACCCAACATGGTGTGACGCTGGACGGCTGGTCGGTCGGCCTGGTCGAGTTGTCCAAGGATGCGGTCAATGCCTGGCGCGGCGAGGAAAACACCCGCGTGAAAGCCGCGCTGGTGGTCAAACGCGAACAAAAAAGCCTGCTGGCCACGATTTTTGTGCCGCTGTTTGCTTCGCTGCTGATTCCGCTGCTGGTCTTGTGGCTGAACCGGATCGAGGACGGCGAGTTTGCGGTCGATGCCTTCGAGCTGACCAACATCAGCATTGGTGGCCTGTTTGCCGTGGTAGCGCTCAACTTCACCGTCAACTCCAGCTTCGTGAAACTGGCCACGGGCGACAACCCGGTGATGCGTTTGTTCGGGCTGAACTACTTTCTGCTGGCCGTGAGTTTTGCCGTGGGCATCCTGCTGTACCGCTACAGCGGGGTCAAGCGCCTGTTCGGCACCCATGTGCAGCAGGAGTTTTACGCCTTCATCAACTGGGCCATCCCGGTGCTGGTGTTCGGCACGGCTACGGCCATGGTGTTGATGGCGGTGTTCTAACGGCGTAGAGATCCAGCCACCTTGCCGGGCCTCGACAAGGTGGTTTGCGCGGTACTTGCCGCTATGGTGAAATACGCCCTCTTTCTCCCGGAGACTTCCCCCATGAACCGCAGATCTTTTATCCAGGCGGGCGCCTTCGCCTCGCTGACCGCAGCCGCTCCATTTTTGATAGCTGCTCACGCCCAATCGACGGGGGCTACAGGCCAAAAACGTCATAAAGTCGTGATCCAGATGAGTGACGGCGACCCGGCCAAGTGGAACCTGGCGCTCAACAACGCCAGAAACCTGCAGGAAGACGTGGGCGCCGCCAACGTGGAGATTGAAATCGTTGCTTACGGCCCCGGCATAGGCATGCTTAAGCTCGAGTCGCCCACCGGCGCCCGCATCGCCGACGCGATGAAAGCCCACATCAAGGTGATCGCCTGCGAAAACACCATGCGCGGCCAGAAGCTGGGCAAGGAAGACATGTTGCCCGCCATCAGTTATGTACCGGCCGGCGTGACCGAAATCGTGAAAAGACAAGCTGAAGGCTGGTCTTACCTGCGGCCCTGAGCTTTTCAGCCGCTGCCAAAACCGGGGACGCCTGCACGGGCATGTTGCAGGCCTCGCCCTTCCCGCCCAGCCGCAGTACCATGGCTTGATCCCGCGTCCCGACAGACGCGACGGGCCTCACCATGGAAATCGAACTCAAGCTGCAACTGCCCCCGTCTGCGCTGGCCGCGCTACGCGCTGATCCGCTGCTGGCGCGGCTGCCCAGCACCCGTCAGCAGCTTGAGAACCTCTACTTTGACACAGCCCAGCGCACACTGGCGCAGGCCGGCATCAGCCTGCGTTTGCGCAGCGACGGCCAACACTGGCTGCAAACCATCAAGGGCCGCGGTAGCAGCCAGGCAGGTTTGTACCAGCGTGAAGAAATCGAGTTTGTGGTGGCCGGCCCGGCCCTCGAATGGTTGCCGTTGGCAGGAACCAGCTTTGAGCCCACACTGAAAGCGCTGCGCGATCCCCTGCTGCCGCAGTTTCACACTCGCTTCGAGCGCCATCGTCAACTGCTCTGCGGGGCCACGGGCGCCAAGATCGAACTTGCCATCGACCAGGGCGAGATTCTCGCCGGCGATCGCCGCGAACCGCTGTGTGAACTGGAGCTCGAACTCCTGGACGGGCCGGTGGACGACGTGTTCTCGCTGGCCTTGCTGCTGGTCGAACGACACCCGCTGGTGCTCGGCCATCTCAGCAAGGCCGAACGCGGCAGCCGGCTGGCCCAGGGCACGCAGCAAATCTTTCTAGTGCTCAAAACGAACACGCCAACTCCGAGCCCTGGCGCCGATGCCCAAACCGTGGCCCGGCTAGCCATCGCGCAATCCCTCGCCCATTGGCAGGCCAACGAAGCGGGGTTTCTGCGCCCGCCCGACCACCACAAGCCCTATGACAGCGAATACCTGCACCAGATCCGTGTGGCGGTGCGGCGGCTGCGTGTGGCCTGCGGACCGCTGGCACGCGCAGCCAAATGGAATGCTGAAGCACTCGCACCGGTACGCGATGGTTTAGGGACTTTGGGACAGCGGCTGGGCGCGGCGCGCGATTGGGATGTCTTCATCGAGGAAACCTGGCCAGCACTGGTGGACGGTCTGCACGATGCGGCCTTGCGCCAGAAGCTGCAAGAAGCCGCCGACCTGTTGCAGGGCACAGCGCACCTGCAAGCCAGTGCCGCCCTGCAAGGACGAGAGACGCAACGCCTGCTGCTGCAACTGGGTCGCCGCCTGGCGCAACCCGACGCGGCCGCGGCCCTGCCCACGGATGCACTCACGGCACGGCTTGAGAAACTGGCCCACCTCTTGCGGCAAGCGCTGGGCAAGCTGGAACACCTGAGCCCGGCCCGCCTGCACCGCCTGCGCATCGCGGCCAAACAGCTGCGTTACCTCACCGAGTTCACAGGCCATCAATACAACCCGCAAGCCGCGGACTTGTGGCTGGAATGGCTGAAAAAAGCACAAGCTGTTTTAGGTGCGCGCAATGACCGGGTCGCGGCGCAAACCCAACTCAAAGCCTTATGCGCCAGCCTGAACCGGCCTTCTGAAAAGATCCACAGACAACTCCAGTCAGCCCTGCAAAAGCAGCCGCTGCCGGAACTCGCCCTGCCGTCGCTGCCCGATCCCTACTGGCGCTGAAAACGCTGAGTGGAAGCTCCCTATAATGCTTCACTAAGCGGGTGTAGTTCAATGGCAGAACTTTTGCTTCCCAAGCAAATAGCGTGGGTTCGATTCCCATCACCCGCTCCATTGATTCTGCGAGCACAGTCAACCGGCCTTGGCCGGATCGGGGATCAACTCGCCACAGCAGCGATCTGGTCTTCCACCAGACCCAGGGTGAAATAAAATTCCGCCCCCTGATCCTCGACAGCATGGGCCCAGACCCGGCCTCCGTGCCTGAAAATAATGCGCTGCACGGTGGACAGGCCAATGCCGCTCCCCGAAAAATCTGATGCTGAATGCAGGCGCTGGAAAGTGCCAAACAGCTTGTCGGCATAACGCATGTCAAAACCGGCGCCATTGTCCTTGACGAAATAAACCAGCTCGCCGCCAGCTCGCTCCTCGCAGCCCATTGTGATCTGCGCCACGGCTCGTTTGGCGGTGAACTTCCACGCGTTGCCCAGCAGGTTTTGCACCACCGCCAACAACAACACGGGGTCACCCTGCACCAGCATCTTGTCCTGAATTTGCAGCTGGACTTCGCGTGCCGGCTCCCGCTCGCGGCACTCCTGCGCGGCCTGCCGGGCAAGAACCGAAAGATCGACGCGCTCTGAGTGCAGCTTGTCCTGTGAAGATTTCGCCATCGCGAGCAGGCCGTCGATCAGCGCCCCCATCTGCCGCGCGCCCGCGCGAATCCGGCCCAGGTAGTGCTTGCCCTTTTCGCCCAGTTGTTCCGCATCCATACGGTCCATGAGCTGGCTGAAGCCATCAATCGTATTAAGCGGCGAGCGAAGATCGTGCGACACCGAGTAGGAGAAACATTCCAGATCCCGGTTCAAGGCTTCCAGCTGGGCGGTACGCTGGCGCACACGCTCCTCCAGCTCGGCGTTGAGGCGCAGAATACTTTCCTGTGCCTGCTGGCGTTCGGTGATGTCCTGACATGAGCCGTGAATCCGGGTGATCCTGCCGCTCTCGTCCCGCAGCGCTTCGCCAATGGCACGAATCCACAAACGGCGTCCGCTGGCATTGATGATTTCCATCTCCAGGTCAAACGGTGTGCCGTCGCGGATACAAGCGGTGAAGACTTTGGTCATTTTTTCCTGCCACTCTGGCGCGTTGTACCGCTGGGCATCGCGCCGCAGCGGTTTGCTGCCCAGCGGCACACCATAAATTTTGCAGACTTCATCCGACCAGACCACATGGTCCGCCGACAAGTCCAGCATCCAGCCGCCCAGCCTGGCCGTGCGACCGGCGATCGCCAGCAGCATCTCGCTCTGGCGCAATTTCTCCTCGGTCGCCCGGCGCGCCGTGATGTCCTCGACCACCGCGATGACATGTGTCGGCACCCCTTCGGCAGAACGCACCAGCGACACCGTGGCATTGATCCATACAAAACCGCCATCTTTTTTGACGCAGCGCTGTTCGTCAGAGAAAGTATCAAACTCACCGGCCATCATCCGGCTCCTGAGCCCGTCATAACGCGGCAGGTCTTCAGGCAGCGTCCGGTTCCGCATGTCCATGGCCCGCAATTCGCTCTCGGTGTAGCCGGTGATCGCGTAATAAGCGGGATTGGCCATCAAAAAACGGCCGTCGGGCGTGTTCATCACCAGGCCTGCGGCCGCAGTGCCAAACATCAGCTGGACCAGTTCCTCGCTGGCCTTGAGTTGCCGCTGCACCTCGGTCCGGTGTGTGACTTCTTCCAGCAATTCTTGTGTCCGCTGGCGCACGCTGCGGCGAATCTGCATATTCCAGAGAAACACCAGCGCCACCAGCACACCGCCGGCCAGGCCACCACCCATGGCCCAACGCAAGATTTGGGGATTGACCTTGGCGTGGGGCTCGTACATCAGGCCCGCCAGGGAATAATCCGACCGCACCAGCCCCAGATCCGCCAGCGTGCGGGCCGTGTGCTCGAGCCGGGCCGGGTTCATATGCCCGATCTCGACCACATCCGGCAGGATGAAGGGACGCATGCTGCGGGCTTCCGCGATCAGAAGTTCACGCGTCAGCCCGCGCTGCGCCACACCGTCCATGCCCAGGATCAGGCCGGCTATTTCATCCTCGTGCGCCATGGCGTAGTCCCAGCCCTTGCGGGTTGCACGCAAAAAGGCGGCGGTTGTTTCAGGTGATTTTTCAAGCTGGACTTCGGTGGTAATCAGCACATCGCCATAAAAATCCACGCCGTAATCCGGACTCAGCATGAAGGCTGAGGCGATACCACGTGCACGCATCAACAAGGGCTCCACCGTGGCATAGGCCGACACGGCGTCAACCTTGCCCTGGATCAAATCTTCAAGCTTCCACGAATGCGGAACAATGTTGACAAGTTTCTCGTCAATGCCCTCACGCGCCAACATGGCACGCAACTGGATGCTGCCCTGGTCTTCCGACAACATGACGGTTTTTCCAACCAGATCGCTGGGCGTGCGTAAATGGCTGTCCTGCCGGCTCAGGATCACATAGGGAGAATGTTGAAAAATTGCCGCCAGCGCCACAATCGGCTGCCCGTTGATACGGTTGATCAACAAGTCCGAGTCGGCAATGGCGAACTGGGCCTGGCCACCAACAACGCTAGCGACACCCGATTTTCCCTGCCCCCCCTCCTTGAGGGTAACTTCGAGCCCTTCGTCTTTGTAAAAACCTTTGGCCTGGGCCGCGTAATAACCGGCAAACTGGAACTGGTGCAGCCACTTGAGCTGCAGCGTCACACGTTCTAGCGGCTTGGCACGATCTGCGCCAAAAGCCGGGCCGGCGGCCACCGTCCAGAAGGCCAGCACCATGAGGGCGAACACAGCTGTGGCTGGCCATCCCCCCGGGGAAGCCACGGGCCGGGAGAAGAAGAGGCGGCGGAACATCGTGATTTCAGTCTAATACCTCATTATCTGTGCTCAAAAAGTTGTAACCGTGTATCAGTTTGTCAGAACAACACGATCTGCAAACCCTCGTCAGCAAGCGGTCAGCGTCTGCCATCTCGTAAAAAAGCAAAGAAAAAGCGGCAATGAATGCCGCTTCAAACCCGTAGCCGGAGATTTACCCGCTTTTAATGAAGCTTGCAGCCGGTTTTGGCTTGCAGGGCTTCCAGCGTCACACCGGGCGCCAGTTCCACCACTTTCAGGCCTTCGGGCGTGACATCCATGACGGCCAGGTCGGTGATGATGCGGTCCACCACACCCACACCCGTCAATGGCAGGCTGCACTTTTCGAGGATTTTCAGGTCCTCGGTGCCATCTTTCTTTTTGGCCACATGTTCCATGAGCACGATCACGCGTTTGACGCCGGCCACCAGGTCCATCGCGCCGCCCATGCCCTTGACCATCTTGCCGGGAATCATCCAGTTCGCCAAGTCGCCGTGTTCGCTGACCTGCATGGCGCCCAGGATGGACAAATTGATCTTGCCGCCGCGGATCATGGCAAAGCTGTCGTGGCTGCCAAAAATCGACGAACCCTTGATGGTGGTCACGGTCTGCTTGCCGGCGTTGATCAGGTCGGCATCCACCGCGTCTTCGGTCGGGAAAGCGCCTATGCCCAACATGCCGTTTTCCGACTGCAGCCAGACTTCCTTGTCTTGGGGCACAAAGTTGGCCACCAGGGTCGGGATGCCGATGCCGAGGTTGACGTAAAAACCGTCTTCAAGCTCTTGCGCCGCACGTGCGGCCATCTGGTCTTGGTTCCAAGGCATATCAGGCTCCCGCTTTTTCGGTGATGGTTCGTTTTTCGATGCGTTTTTCAGGCGTGGCATTGAGCACGATGCGGTGCACATAAATGCCGGGCAAATGGATCTGGTCGGGATCCAGCTCGCCGGTTTCGACAATTTCTTCGACTTCCACGATGCAAATTTTGCCGGCCATCGCCACTGCCGGGTTGAAGTTGCGTGCGGTCAGGCGGAACTGCAGATTGCCGGCCTTGTCGGCCACATGCGCCTTGACCAGCGACACCTCGGGCCTCAGCGCGCGTTCCATCACATAGGTCTCGCCATCAAACTCGCGCAACTCCTTGCCTTCGGCCACCTGGGTGCCGACACCGGTCTTGGTGAAAAAGGCCGGAATGCCCGCACCGCCGGCGCGCAGCTTTTCCGCCAGCGTGCCTTGTGGGGTGAACTCCAGTTCCAGCTCACCGGCCAGGTACTGGCGCTCGAACTCCTTGTTCTCGCCCACGTAGCTGGAAATCATTTTCTTGATCTGGCGCGTCTCCAGCAGTTTGCCCAGGCCAAAACCATCAACGCCGGCGTTGTTGGAGATGACGCTGAGATTCTTCACACCGCTGTCACGCAGTGCCTGAATCAAGGCTTCGGGAATGCCGCACAAGCCAAAACCACCGACAGCCATCAGTTGGCCGTCCTTGACGACCCCCTGGAGAGCCTGGGCAGCGGAGGGAAAAAGTTTATTCACAAAAATCTCCTGCAGAACTTCAACACAAACTTTGAAAACCTGACGATACTACCTAGCCGCATACGTAGTACCCCTTAAAGCTTAACCCTCACCCGCACCGGACGCCCTCAGAACCCATGGACATCGATTACCGCCTGGCCTTCAACATGGCACCGGTCGGCCTGGTGCTTTCGCGCAACCGGGCCATTGTGGACTGCAACCAGCACCTGTGCGAAATGTTTGGCGCGGCGCGCGAGCAGTTGATAGGTCAGTCTTTCCAGATTCTCTACCCCAGCGTGGATGAATACGAGCGTATAGGCGCGCGCATGTTGCCGATTCTCAACACCAAAGGCCATTACGCCGACGACCGCATCATGAAGCGGGTCGAGGGGCGGCTCAAGGGCGAAACCTTCTGGTGCCACGTCACCGGGCGCGCACTGAACCGCGCCGCGCCGCACGAATCCGGCATCTGGACTTTTGAAGACCTGAGTTCGCGCCGGCCGGTGAAGGCCGAACTCACGGCGCGTGAACGCGAGGTCGCGGCCCACCTGATGGACGGCATGACCTCCAAGGAAATCGGCCGCGCCCTGGTCATCAGCCACCGCACCGTGGAGATTTACCGCGCCCGCCTGATGCGCAAATACAAGGCCTCCACCACCGCCGACCTGGTGCACAAGCTGATGGTGGGCTGAGCGTCAATCGCTATTAATTTGATAGCTTATGGCGCTTTCTGCATGGGGGCTATCGGCCTAAAATACTTAAAAACTCAGCAAGGACAGGCATGAACACAATAACGGCCGCCCGCCCCGACAGCGCCCTGTCCCACCTGCCGGTCAGCCTGTTCGGCGCGGTCATGAGTTTGTGCGGCCTGTGTATGGCCTGGCGCATCGCCGGCGTGGCCTACGACCTCCCGGCACTGATCTCGGAAACCATAGGTGGGGCCGCCGTGTTGACCTTTCTCGTGCTCTGCGCCGCTTACGGCGTGAAACTGGTGCGCGCACCGGCCGCCGTGCGGGCCGAGTTCATGCACCCCGTGGCCGCCAATTTTTTCGGCACCTTCATCATCTCGCTGCTGCTCTTGCCGGCCGTGCTGCTGCCGTATGCGCGCTCGCTGGCCGCTGCCCTGTGGGCGCTGGGCGCGCTGCTGATGGTGCTGTTTGCCGGGTGGATGGTCACACGCTGGATGAGCGTGCGCCAGAAGTTCGCACAAGCCACGCCGGCCTGGATTGTGTCCGTGGTCGGCACGCTGGACATTCCAATTGTCGGCAACCTGCTGGGCTGGCCCGGTCTGCACGAAGTCGCTTTGTTGTCGCTGGCCGTGGGCCTGTTCTTCACCGTGCCGCTATTCACCCTGATTTTTGCGCGCCTGCTGTTTGAAGAACCCATGCCCGGGGCGCAGCGGCCTTCGTTGCTGATTCTGATGGCGCCGTTTGCCGTGGGCTTTTCGGCCTATGTGGGCACGGTGGGGCAGATCGACATCTTTGCCAGCGGCCTGTTTTACCTGGCGCTGTTCATGCTGGCCGTGCTCTTGCCCAAGCTGCTCGACTTGCCGGGCACTTGCCCGTTTCGTGTCTCGTGGTGGGCGACGGGTTTTCCGCTGAGCGCCATCTCCATTGCCGCGCTGAACTACGCGGCCTACCTGGGACTTGGCTTCGCCCACATCCTGGCGCTGATGTTGCTGGGCTTCACCACCCTCTTGGTGCTGGGCCTGGCCTGGCGCACGCTGCGCGGCATTGCGCAAGGCGAACTGGCCACCATCACGCTCGCCTGAGGTTCCACGCAACCGCCTCAATCGCTATGCTTTTGAGAGCGGATTGCGCATGACCAACCTGGGCTACAGCCCTAAAACCCTTAAGAACCACTTGGCATTCAGGTTTTCACAGGGGCGTCCACCACCTCGGCGGCACTGCGAAACGCATCCACCGCCGTAGGCACACCGCAATACACGGCGGCATGTAACAAAACTTCCTGCAACTCGGCCGGTGTGACGCCGTTGTTCAACGCGCCGCGCACATGGGCTTTGAGCTCATGTTGCTTGCCCAGGGCCGTCAGCATGGCCACCGTGATCAGGCTGCGGGTCTTGAGGTCCAGGCCGGGCCGCTGCCAGACATCGCCCCAGGCTTTGGCCGTGATGTGCTCCTGAATCGGTTGGGTGAAATCGGTGGCCTTGCCCAGGGCATTGGCCACAAAGTCTTCACCCATCACCTGCTTGCGGGTGGCCAGGCCTTTTTCAAATTGGGAATTCATTAACATCTTCTCCTGAAAAAGCCCAAGCATAGCCACAACACGCCGCTATCGGCGCCTTGAGAAATTACTATGGCGGCTCTCTTGCCTCCTGGCGGGTGATTGCACACAATGAAGCAACCCACCGCCATTTCAATCACCGAAACAAGGAAAGCACAGCCATGAGCAAACTCACCACCGCCGCAGGCGCACCGGTTGTCGACAACCAGAATATACAAACCGCGGGACCCCGCGGGCCGGCGCTGCTGCAGGACGTCTGGCATCTGGAGAAGCTGGCGCATTTTGCCCGCGAAGTGATTCCCGAGCGCCGCATGCACGCCAAAGGATCGGCGGCTTACGGCACCTTCACCGTCACGCATGACATCACCCAATACACCAAGGCCAAACTGTTTTCACAGGTCGGCAAAAAGACGGATCTGGTGCTGCGCTTTTCCACCGTGGCCGGCGAACGTGGCGCGGCCGATGCCGAACGCGACATACGCGGCTTTGCCGTCAAGTTTTATACCGAAGAAGGCAACTGGGACCTGGTCGGCAACAACACGCCGGTGTTCTTTCTGCGCGACCCGCTGAAGTTTCCCGACCTGAACCGCGCCGTCAAACGTGACCCGCGCACCAACCTGCGCAGCGCCGAAAACAACTGGGACTTCTGGACCCTGTTGCCCGAGGCCTTGCACCAGGTCACCATCGTGATGAGCGACCGCGGCCTGCCCAAGTCCTACCGCCACATGCACGGTTTTGGCAGCCACACCTTCAGCTTCCTGAATGCGACAAACGAACGTTTCTGGGTCAAGTTCCACTTCGTCACCCAACAAGGCATTGAGAACCTGAGCGATGCCGAGGCGGCGGCACTGGTCGGCCATGACCGTGAAAGCCACCAGGCCGATTTGCTGAATGCCATCGACAACAAGGACTTCCCGCGCTGGGCCCTGAAAATCCAGGTCATGCCCGAGAAGGATGCCGCGACCTACCACCTGAACCCGTTTGACCTGACCAAGGTCTGGCCGCACAAGGACTACCCGCTGATCGACGTCGGCGTGCTGGAGCTGAACCGCAATCCGGAGAATTATTTTGCCGAAGTCGAGCAACTCGCTTTTGCGCCCGCCAACGTGGTGCCCGGCATCAGCTTCTCGCCCGACAAGATGCTGCAGTCGCGCCTGTTTTCCTACGGTGATGCGCAACGTTACCGCCTGGGCGTGAACCACCACCAGATTCCGGTGAACGCGCCCAAGTGTCCTTTCCACACCTCCCACCGCGACGGCAGCATGCGTGTGGACAACAACAATGGCGCTGAGGTCGGTTACGAGCCCAACAGCAAAGGCGCGCTGCAAGAGCAACCCGACTTTGCCGAACCGCCGCTGTCGATCGAAGGCGCGGCCGACCACTGGAACCACCGCGTGGACGAGGACTATTATTCGCAGCCCGGCAAGCTCTTCCGCCTGATGACGCCGGAAAAGCAGCAACTGCTGTTTGACAACACGGCACGTGCGGTCGGCGGCGCCTCCAAAGCCATCCAGGAACGCCACATCGCCAACTGCAGCAAAGCTGACCCGGCTTACGGCGCCGGCGTGGCCAAGGCCCTGGCCAAATTGGCTTGAGCTGAAGCGGCCAGGCCCGCCCTTTGACACAAGCGCATGGTTTCCAGCCATGCGCTTTTTTTGTGGGCCACGCCCGGGATTACCTGGATAAAACAACAAGCATCGAGCCGTCACGAAAGTCGTCTTTGCAGCGTTTGCGGGTACTCGTCAGCGGCAGCTTTCTGGATCTTGAATTTTGTTGGTTGACTTGCCAGTCAGCGGTCGTTCGTGCCAGGAAACAACGGAGCCAAAGCAGACATTGCCATCCCAATGATGGGGAAGCTCGCAATTAGGGTGCTCTGTCGGGCTTAGTATTCCTCGTGCTGTTTAAGGTTTTGCGATGCCTGGTTGTACGAGCGTGGCAGCGAACGCTGTGCTTTTACTATACGGAGTAGCAACTGAAGGGGGTGCATCAACCGCAGACCATCAACAATTTTCGCCTGACACCTGCAGGAGAAACCTGTCGCAACCGTTCTGCCTTCGTGGCTAGGGTTGGCGAGGATGGGCCCCCAACTTAGGTCGTAGATTTTTTGCGACGTGGCCCTGTTCGCTAGGTCGTGTCCGTACAGTCCGGCCATACCGCAGCAGCCACTCTCCAGTATCTGCAAATCAACTCCTAGCCGACGCGAGACTTTGATCCAATCTGAAGTAGCGCTGGGGGCGTTTGTCCGCTCGGTGCAATGTGGCAAAAGCGACCATGCCGAACCCTCCTCCAGCGGTATCGGATCCAGTTCATCGATCCGCATGGACAACCATTCTTGCGGCAACAGAATCTGGGGAACTGCCTCCCTCCCCAGCGCCTTGACATACTCCGATCGGTAGGCCAAGGTCATGGAGGGATCTAAGCCAACTAACGCCACGCCGGTTTCTGCAAGCTTCCTCAACATCCCCGCATTGACGCTTGCTGTCCGCCGGAATTTGTCAAGCATACCGAGCACGTGTTGCGGCTTACCGTTAGGATGAAATGGGGCAAGCCATGGCATAAATCCCAAGTGCTGAAGCAGTTCAACAAAGTCGAGCAATACTTGGGCGTCGTAATGCGTGGTAAATGCGTCCTGCACCACTACCACGCTCTTGTTGCGCTCGGTCGGGTTCAATTTGGCCAGCGCTTCCGGCGTCGCCGTCTGCACACCCCAACGATCCAGTTGGTCCCGGATGGCGACAGTCCCAAGCTCGGGCAACTCGACAAGCCCTAACCGGCGAGCTACAAAGCGGCCAAGCTGGCTATGGGTGAACGCGTTGACGAGTCTCGGTGCTTTCGCGACCAGCGGCAGCCAGGCTTCCAGACCCGCCACAAGGTGATCCTTGGTGGGGCGTATGAAGCGGCCGTAGTAGGCATTCAAAAAACGCGACCGAAAGGCCGGAACGTCTACCTTGATGGGGCACTGACCTACACAGGACTTGCAGGCCAGGCATCCGTCCATCGCCGCTTTGACTTCATGCGAAAAGTCGGCAGGCCTGCGGCGGGCTTTCCACGTATTCAGCGCACGGGCTGGAAGATCCAGCCAGCCTCGGGACAAATCCGTGTCCGGATCAACGTCTTTAGCTGCCAGTAGCCGCAACCACTCGCGCATCAGGGACGCCCGACCTTTTGGGGAATGCTTCCGGTCTCGGGTCGCCTTCCACGACGGACACATCGCGTCATCGGGATCGTAGTTAAAGCACGCCGCGTTGCCGTTGCAATGCAGCGCATCGTCGTTGGAACGCCATACGTTGATGGGTATTTGCCTGTCGGCTTGTCCACGCGTTGGCACCTGGTCGAGGCGAGTGAGTTCATGTCCCGGCGGCGAGGCGATCTTTCCCGGGTTGAGCTGGTTGTGCGGATCGAAAGCGGCCTTGACCTCCTGCATGCGCGAATAAAGCTGGCCAAAGAAGGCCGGCGCGTACTCGGATCGAAAGCCTTTCCCATGCTCTCCCCAAAGCACACCCTTGTACTTGCGCGTCAACTCAAACACTTCATCGGAGATTTCTCGCACAAGCCGCTCCTGCGCCGGATCTTTCATGTCCAGTGCCGGTCGAACATGGAGGCATCCGGCGTCGACATGGCCGAACATGCCGTAGACCAGTCCGCGGCGATCCAGTGCCGCGCGAAACTCCTGGATGTAGTCTGCCAGGTGTTCCGGCGGAACGACGGTGTCTTCCACAAACGGCATGGGACGTTGCTCGCCCTGCATGTTGCCCAGAAGGCCCACCGACTTCTTGCGCATAGACCAGATCGCCGCAGCGGCTTCCGCACCCCGAGCGACGGTATAACCCCTTCGACCGGCCCCGCCGGCAGCAAGTGCCGACTCAACGCACGCCAATTGCTCCTGAATCGACGCTTCATCCGCAGCGACGAACTCGACGATATTTACACCCTCGGCCGGCCCCTCGGGATCGTCGGGGAAAAAAGCACGCACCTTGAGCCAGACGGCATCCTGCCGCGCCAGACCAAGGACGGTTGCATCGATCGTTTCGCTCGATGCCGCCTGTAGTTTCATCAAAGTGCCAGCATCACGAAGCGCTGCATCGAAGGAGGCGTAACGGATATTCAGCAAGGCGGTGAAGCGCGGCACCGGCGTGAGTTTCACCTTCGCCTCGGTCACGAAGGCCAACGTGCCTTCCGCACCACAGATCACGGCGCTCAGATCGAAGCGGCCATGGCAGTCGCAAAGGTGCGCAAGGTCATACCCGGTGACACACCGATTCAGCTTCGGGAAGGTATCAGCGATCAATTCCGCGTCGTCTTGGCGAATGCGATCAAGCACACGCAGCACGCGACCGACCCGGTCGTTGCGGCCTTTGGCGCTTTCGAGTTCGGTTGGCGTCAGCGGCCTGGACTGCCATTGCGTACCGTCCGTGAACACCGCGTTCAGTCCCATCACGTGGTTCCGTGTCTTGCCGTAGAGCACCGAGCCTTGTCCCGAAGCGTCGGTCGCAATCATCCCGCCAATCGTCGCCCGATTGGACGGTGAAAGTTCTGGCGCGAAGAATAGCCCGCTTGCCGCCACGGCCGCATTCAATTGGTCCTTCACAACGCCCGCTTGCACACGCGCCCAGCCTTCTTCGACATTGATTTCGAGAATGGCGTTCATATACCGAGACAGATCCACAGACAAGCCGTCCGTGAGCGATTGGCCGTTCGTGCCGGTGCCGCCGCCGCGCGGCGTGAATTTCAGGGGCGTGAAACGTGGATCACTGGAGAGCTTGGCGATACGAACGACATCTGTCTCATCACGCGGGAAGAGAATTGCCTGTGGCGCCAGCTGGTAGATGGAGTTGTCCGTCGCGAACACGGTGCGGTCGGCGTGGGTCTGTTCGATGTCACCCCCAAAGCCGCGAAGGCGGAGCTCCGCGAGGTACTGCAGGGCGAGTGAAGCCGGCAGGCCGCCAACTTGCAGGGCAGGAATCAATGCTGATCTCCATCCGGATGGGAGGCACTGAATTCAATGCGCTGGCGCTTGAACCGATGCGAGGCGACGCGCAAATGCAGGGACATGATTTGCCTGGCGAGCTCCGGGTCGCCCGCGCGGATGGCAGCGGCAAGGTCACGGTGGTGCTGGAGGCTCTGCAACTTGTCCTGCCGGGTGCTGATGAAGTGCGAACGAATCACGATCGGCATGTCGATGAGCCCTGTCAGCATCAAGCGCAGACGGGGCGAGCCGCTCGCCTCCAGGATCGCGTGATGAAACTGGGAATTGATCTCCTGCAGGCGTTCAGGTGGCCCCCCTGCCTCAGCCGCGATGGCTCTATCCATCTGTTCATTCAGGTCGTCAAGGCGATCCGCAAGCGGCAGACCGCCTCGGCGTGCCGCGAGGCCCGCGCCGTGCGACTCCAGCAAACCCCGCAAGTCGAATGTTTCTTCAATGTCGAAATCGGTCCATTCTGCTGCGCGAACACCACGGTTCGGGTCGGCCGTCGCGAGCCCGTCATCAACCAGGCGCTTGAGTGCCGCCCGGATCGGGGTCCGGCTGATTTCCAGTTCGCGCGCGATGTGTTCCTCCTTGAGCTGCGCGCCTGGCGCGTAGGTGCCTCCTATCACGCGCTGCTTCAGGATTTCGTAGGCGTTGTCAGCGGCAGCAGCCATTTTTGTTCCTATTTTGTTCTTTAATAAAGTGCAAATGGCAGGATTTACCCAAATAGGTGTATACCCTCCACCAATTATGATGACTTGATTGTTTTTTTATTGTACATTGCATGGACCTTACTCCTTAACCACTTCTATCAATACTTCCTATGGTCGGTCTTCAAATTCTCAAGCGCAAGCGCCAAGTGTCGGCGAAACTCGTGGAGGCATTCAAGGGTCTTCCAGTTGCCAATATCAGCGACTGCATGACGCGCATGGCGGCTGCGGGCCCTCGACTACGGCCCATGCACAAGGGCGGCTACCTGGCTGGACCGGCACTCACGGTGAAGTGCCGGCCTGGTGACAACCTCATGATCCACAAGGCACTCACTCTCGCTCAGCCGGGCGACGTGATCGTGGTCGATGCTGGGGGCGACCTGACGAATTCCCTTTTCGGCGAGATCATGGTCGCCACATCGGTCCGCATCGGGCTGGCTGGCATCGTTCTGAACGGCGCCGTGCGCGATTGCGAAGAGATCGGCCGGGGCAATTTCCCTCTTTACGCAGCGGGCGTGACGCACCGTGGTCCGTACAAGGACGGGCCGGGCGAGATCAATGTCCCCATCGCCATCGATGGCATGGTCATTCAGCCGGGTGACTTGATCGTCGGCGACGCGGACGGCCTTCTGTGCGTTCCATACGACGATGTCGAAGACCTCCTTGCCGCCACCCACAAGAAGATGCAACTCGAAAAGAAGATGCTGGCGGATATCGCGGCTGGCACGCTGGACACTACGTGGATCGATGCCACGCTCAAGCGCCTCGGCTGCAATCCGGAGCCTGTTTGATGACCAGCCTTCAAAAGCGGGTCGTTCGCTCCGACTTGTGGATCGCACCGGCGTTCGACGAGCGCATGGCCAGTGCGCAAGACATTGCACTGAGAGTTTTTCCGGCGCGCGGCAATAGCGCTGCAGCGTGGGACATGCTGTCGGCCGCGCACGTCTACCACATCTCCGCCGCAAAGGACGAGCTGCCTCAGGAGTTCTTTGCTCGCGCCGAGCTCCTTGCCCGTTGCCCGGAACTGCTGTGCGTTTCCGCCGGCGGGGCTGGCTATGACACGGTGGACGTCGCGGCTTGTACAGCAGCTGGTGTGCTGGTTGTCAATCAAGCCGGCGGCAACGCAGTTTCCGTCGCCGAGCACACGCTCGCGATGATCCTCGGCGTTTCTCGCCGCATGATCGAAGGCGACCGCCGCATGCGACGCGAGATCGGCTACTCCCGCGAGGATGTGATGGGCCACGAGATTCGCGGCAAGACGGTCGGGCTGGTGGGCATCGGACACATCGGCTCGCGGGTCGCTGCCCTCGCGCGCGCATTCGGTCTGGAAGTCTTAGCCACTGATCCTCTCCTGTCACACGAAGAGATCACACGTCGCGGCGCTCAGCCTGTGTCCTTCGATGAGCTCCTTACCCGTTCGGATTTTGTGTCCCTGCACTGCCCGCGTGATGCGAGCACGCTGAAGCTCATGAATGCCGACACCTTTGCCCGGATGAAGAAGGGATCGATCTTCATCACCACGGCACGCGGCGGCATCCACGATGAAGATGCGCTGG
Organism: Polaromonas potterensis; assembly: GCF_033446725.1. NCBI lineage: Bacteria > Pseudomonadati > Pseudomonadota > Betaproteobacteria > Burkholderiales > Comamonadaceae > Polaromonas > Polaromonas potterensis. Next base: position 37,037 of record NZ_JAWQLX010000011.1, read on the forward strand.
TACAAGCACTTCGGTCAGGTCACCTGGCCGGTGCCGGCGTGGACGTGTGGGACCAGGAGCCGCCTCCGTTGAACCACCCACTGCTGGCCATGGACAACGTCTTCGCGACCTACCACGTGGCGGGCGTCACCCACGAATCGCGCGGCAATGTCGCTGCAATCAGCGCGGAGCAGATTGTCAATCTGCTGGCCGGCAATCGGCCTCCCCGCCTCATCAATCCCGAAGCTTGGCCTGCCTACGAAAAGCGTCGTGTACAGGTCCTCGGCTGAAGTTGCCCATTCCTTCCTCAACCTACCTTTCCCAAAAGAGACAACTGAAATGCAACGCATCACCGCACTCCTGCGCCGCTTCGTGCCGGCCCTGGTTCTGTCCGCTGTCGCCGCCGCCCCTGGCATGGCGTTCGCGGCCTATCCCGAACAACCGATCAAGATGATCGTGTCGTACGCTCCCGGAGGGGGCAGCGACGTCATCGCGAGACTGGTCGCGCAATACATGGCCAAGCATCTTGGCAACAACGCCAGCATCGTGGTCGTGAACCGGCCGGGCGCAGGCGGCGGCATCGGTTTCGGCGAGCTCACGCGCGCTCCGGCGGACGGCTACACGATCGGCATGATCAACACGCCGAATGTTTTGACGATTCCGATCGAACGAAAGTCGAACTTCCACTGGCAGGACTATGACCTGCTGGGGAACGTGGTCGACGATCCAGACAACATCTCGGTGCGCGCTGACAGCGAATTCAAGACGCTCAAGGACCTTGTCACGTACGCCAAGGCGCATCCTGGGGAGGTGTCCTACGGCACAACCGGGGTCGGCTCGGACGACCATCTTGCGGCCTTGCAGCTCGAAAAGGCGGCCGGGATCAAGATGAACCATGTGCCTTTCAAAGGTGCCGCCGAGGTCCTCAATGCCACGGTGGGCAAACAGATCACGATCGCAGTCATGAACATCGGCGAGGCGCTGGCCGCTGTGAAGGGCGGCAACCAGCTTCGCCAGCTCGGCCAAATGAGCGCGAAGCGGAGCAGCGTAGCTCCGGACGTGCCGACGTTCCGCGAACAGGGGTACGACATCATCATGGCGTCCCTACGCGGCTTCGCAGCGCCCAAAGGCTTGCCCGCACCGATCCGTGAGCAGCTCGCCTCCGCACTGAAGAAGACCGCCGCGGACCCGGAATTTCAAGCTAAAGCTGCGAGCTACTTCGCTCCTCTGCGCTATCTTGAACCTCAAGCCTACTCGGCAGAACTGAAAGACACCGAGGCCAGCTTCAAGCAGCTGTGGCAAGTGATGCCTTGGGGAGAAAAGTAAGCCGGGGATGCAGCGCGAAACTTCAGCAAGCGGCGTGGGCCTGCCGGACCACGCCGCTGCAACAATCAGCTTCGGCAAACCGATCGTCCTTCCGGCACGGTTGGGCCATGTTCTTTCCCTGGACGACTTTGAAGTTGCAGCACGCCGGCACCTGCCACGACCCGTGTATGCGTACGTTTCGGGCGGGGTGGAGCGCAACCAGTCGCTCCAGGCGAACGCCCGAGCTTTCGACAATTTGGAGTTCGTGACGCGCGTCCTGGTAAACACCTCAGCGCGTTCGACTGAAACCACCTTGTTCGGCGAAACCTGGTCCGCACCCTTTGGCATCGCACCTATGGGGCTTTGCGCCTTGTCCGCCTACCGAGGTGACCTCGCGCTTGCCAACGCGGCGGCACGGGAGAACGTGCCGATGATCATGAGCGGCTCTTCGCTCATCCCGCTTGAAAAGATCGTACAGGCGAACCCACGGGCCTGGTTCCAGGCTTACCTGCCCGGCGCGGAGCCCGAGATCATTGCGCTGATCGATCGCGTCAAGGCTGCCGGCTACGGGACATTGGTGGTCACGCTCGATGCGTCCATCGCGTCCAATCGAGAAAACAATATCCGCGCCGGTTTCTCAACGCCATTGCGGCCCAGCGTGCGACTGGCGTGGCAAGGCTTGACGCATCCGCGCTGGCTCTTCGGGACGTTTCTAAAAACCTTCTTGAAGCATGGCATGCCGCACTTTGAGAATAACTACGCCCGGCGCGGTGCACCTATCCTGTCAGCCAATGTGCTGCGCGACTTTTCGGATCGTGGCCATTTGGGCTGGGAACACATCCGCCTGATCCGACAGATGTGGCCAGGCAAACTGGTGCTCAAGGGAATCCTGGATGTCCGGGACGCCCGTCTATCGGTGGAAAATGGCGCCGACGGCATCATCGTCTCCAACCATGGAGGCCGACAGCTCGATAGCACCGTTTCACCGATGCGTGTACTGCCCGGAATCGTCAAGGCGTGCCCGGAGGTTCCAGTGATGATTGACAGCGGCTTTCGGCGCGGCACCGACGTTCTCAAAGCACTGGCCCTTGGCGCTCGATTCGTCTTTGTCGGTCGACCCTTCAACTACGCGGCTGCGGTCGGCGGCGAAGAAGGCGTCTGCAAGGGCATCTCGTTACTCCGGGAAGAAGTCTCGCGTGACATGGCGATGCTGGGAGTTACGCCCACAAGCACCGTAGAAGAAAACTTGCTCTATGAGAGCCCAGATGCGACCAGAAATTAGTGCCATCGCATTGGCACAAGCAAGGTTCTTGTTTCGATCATTCACTTTGACGTCCAAAGGTTTTTCGCCATTCGCTAGGGCTGACTTGGTTTCTGTTCTTGAAGTGTTGGCGCAGTGACGTTGGCGTTTTAAACCCTACGAGATCCGCGATGGACTCCACTGGTAGCGTCGTACTTTCCAGCAGTTCCCTCGTGCGTTGCAATCGTTCGTTGATGAGCCACTCCATGAATGACATGCCTGTTGCCTTGCTGAAGTGACGTGTAAAAGTTCTGCGACTCATGGCTGCACGTTGCGCCAGGTCGTCCACCGAATGTGTTTGATTCAGGTGTTCACGCAGATAGTCCATCATCTGGTTGATCCTGGCGTCTTGCGTGGATGGAGCAATAGGCTGTTCAATAAACTGAGCCTGCCCCCCCTTCTCGGTGAGGCGGTACCACCATCATCCGGGCCACTTTGTTGGCCGTTTTTTGGCCGTAGAACTTGCGCACGATGTAGAGACAACAGTCCAAGCTCGCCCCTGTGCCGGCAGATGGCAGCGTGGAAGCAATGAGAATACGAATGGCCTATTGAGGCAATACTTCCCAAAGGGTATCGACATCTCTGGGTACTCGCAGGCACAGCTCAATGCGGTTGCTCGACGGCTCAACGAACGCCCCAGGATGACACTAAACTACGAAACGCCTGCTGAACGATTCAGCCAACTTGTTGCATCGACCGGTTGAATCCGCCGTCTAAAGCGGTCTTCGTATAGTTCCATTGGAATCAACTGGAAAACCTTTTTTGGTTTCTCTGAGTCATCCTGGCCACGCCTGACCCTATCATTGCCAGAAATAATCATGCAATCGAAAAGAAGGAGACAACACCATGAGCACACGTTACCCAGCCCCCGACATCAACGACCTGCCCGAGGACATCAAGGCCAAACTGCTGGAGGTGCAGGAAAAAGCCGGTTTTGTGCCGAATGTGTTTCTGGCCCTGGCGCGCCGGCCGGCCGAGTGGCGTGCGTTTTTTGCTTATCACGATGCCTTGATGCTGCGCGAAGAGTCCGGCCTGAGCAAAGGCGATCGCGAGATGATTGTCACGACCACCAGCGCCGCCAACAAATGCCTGTATTGCGTGGTGGCACACGGCGCGATTTTGCGGATTTATGAAAAAAAACCACTGGTGGCCGACCAGGTGGCGGTGAACTACCGCAAAGCCGACATCACGCCGCGCCAGCGCGCCATGCTGGACTTTGCGATGAAGGTGTGCCAGAAATCGGACGAGGTCGAGGACGCCGATTTTGCGGCCTTGCATGCCCACGGTTTCAACGACGAAGACATCTGGGACATCGCCGCGATCACGGCTTTTTTCGGCCTGTCGAATCGCATTGCCAGCTTCTCCAACATGTTGCCCAATCCGGAGTTTTACCTGATGGGCCGTGTGCCCAAGCAGAAGTAAGCCAGGCTCTGCGTCAAGGAGCGGCCAGCAGTCGCTCCTGATTTAATAGCTGCTTGCGCCCGCCGCAAAAGGGCTGAAGGCCTATTTCATGCTCAACTGACGATGTCGCGCATCCAGTCCGGCAAGGTGGCGGCTTTCTGGGTCGGAAAGTCCACCCAGATGGTGGTGCCGCCACCAGCGGCGTAAATCACACCGGGCTGGTCGCCACGTTCCATCGTGCCCCAGGTTTCAAACGTGGTGCGGCCGGGGTCGCTGACATACATCTTCAGCAACACATCGCCCGGGTACTCAAGCTGCTTGTAGAAATTGCAAAACGCATTGACGATCACCGGCCCCTGGCCTTTCGGGTCGGGCAGGCAGCCGATGGAGTACATCCAGTCGATACGCGCCGTCTCCAGATAACGGAAATAACTGGCATTGTTGACGTGGCCCATGGCGTCCATGTCGCCCCAACGAATCGGCAGGCGTGTTTCAAAAACCAGTTTTTTGTTCTCGGGGATGTCGATTTTCATGAGTTGAATTTTTCAGCGATGAGCCCGGATGGAGGCGAGGATGCCGCCTGTGAACAACACACAGGCGGCCAGTTGGGCCGGCGTGGGCCAGTGGCCGTCCCAGGCGAAAGAATACAGCAGCGCAAACATGGTTTCGCTGACGATCAGCTGCCCGCACAAGCTGGCGCTGAGCCGCTGGCTGGCGATGGTCCACAAGATGGTGGCCAGCCAGGCCGAGCCAAAACCCGTGGCCATGCAGAGCAGAACAAAGGCCGCGCTGTCATCCTGCGCGACCAGCGTGTGGACGTCAGAGCCCGCCGCCAGCCACATGACCAGGGCGCCCAGGCCGGTGGCCACCCCCAGCCAATTGGCCCAGTCGGTGGCGTTGACGTCGGGGTGGCGCTTGAGCCAGGCCGAGTTGAGAATGGCAAACGCCGTCCAGCTCAGCATGGAGACGGTGACCAGTGCCATGCCGCGCCAGTAATGCCCGCCGCCATCCGCTGCACCGCTGTGCGTGGCGCCCATCATGAGCAGCAGCCCGGCCAGCGTCAGCCCCAAACCCGGCAATAACGCGCCCCAACGCAAATGCCGCGGTTTGCCCAGCAGCATGATCCAGACCGGAATGGTGCCTATGACCAGGCTGGGCACTTCGGTGCCCGCGTCGCGGATGGCCATCGCCAGCAGCAGGTAGTAACCGCTAAAGCCCAGCACACTCATGCCCAAGGCCGTCAGCGCCTGGCGCGCCGTGGGCAGGCGGGACCGGCGTTTACCGGCCAGCCGGCTCAGCAACATGACCGCCGCGGCCAACAGTCCATAGGCGACATACCGCCCCGCCGTCAAATCCACCGACGAATAACCCGTGACCATGCGCGGCGCCACAAACACCAGGCCCCACAAGGCCCCCGCCGCCAGGCCGGCCAGAATACCCGTCAGCACCTCATGACCGCCACACGCCAAGCTGAAACAGCCCTTGTGGAGGGCTGCGAAGTGCGCGAAGCGGCAAGCGTGAGGGCCATATCTTCAGACGCCGAAGCCGTCATCAGCAGCAATGACCGCACCGTTGATGAAATGGCTCTGGCCGCTGGCCAACATCACCAGCAAAGCGTCCAGGTCCTCGGGTTTGCCCACACGTTTGCGCGGCAGCATCTGCACCAGCTTTTGCCCCTGCTCGGTGTCCCAGTGGTGGTGGTTGATTTCGGTGTCGATATATCCCGGGCAAATCGCGTTGACGTTGATGCCAAACCGGCCCCACTCCAGCGCCATGGCCTTGGTCATCTGCACCACGGCGGCCTTGCTCATGCAATACACGCCGATTTGCGGCAACACCCGCAGGCCGGCCATCGAAGCGATGTTGATGATGCGGCCACCGGCAAACGTGCCGGGCGCTGTGCCGCGTGCGCGCGCCAGCATGCGTTTACCGACCTCTTGCGCCACAAAAAAAACACCCTTGACATTGGTGTTGAAAATGAAATCGTAGTCTTCTTCGTCCACTTCCTGAATCCGCTGGGTGGTGCTGACACCCGAGTTGTTGACCAGGATGTCGATGGGCCCGACCTCGGTTTCGGCATGCGCAACAGCAGCCTTGATGCTTAGGGTGTCCGTCACATCCAGCAAAACCACATGGGCGTGGCCACCTTCGGCCTCGATCTGCGCGCGCAAGTCCTTGAGCCTGTCCAGCCTGCGGCTGGCCAGCACCACCGCGGCACCGGCACGGCTCAGTGTTTTCGCAAACTGCGCACCCAGGCCGCCGGAAGCGCCTGTCACCAGCGCGACGCGCCCCGCCAAATCCATGCTGTAGGCCATAACAGACTCCTGTTGGTAAAAATGGGCGGCCGTTTTTTCCTGCGTACATTAGCAGAATAAAATCAGCCGCCACACCGGCAATCGTTCCGCAATTCATTATCAGCGAGCCCCACTATGAACAACCAAGAGATACTGGCCCAGTTCGGCCCCCGCGAAGCCATGGAATACGACGTGGTCGTGGTCGGCGGCGGCCCTGGCGGACTGGCCAGCGCCATTCGCCTGAAACAACTGGCCGCTGAAAAAGGCACGGAGATCTCGGTGGTGGTGCTGGAAAAAGGCTCGGAGCCCGGCGCACATATCCTGTCCGGCGCCGTGATGGACCCACGCGCCATCACCGAACTGCTCCCCAACTGGAAAGAACTGGGCGCCCCGCTGAACCAGCCGGTCACCAGCGACGAAGTGTTATTCCTCAGCGAAACCGGCGCGACCAAAACGCCCAACTTCCTGGTGCCCGACTGCTTTCACAACGAAGGCAATTACGTCATCAGCCTGGGCAATGTGGTTCGCTGGCTGGCGCAGCAGGCCGAGAATCTTGGCGTTGAAATTTTCCCCGGCTTTGCCGCGGCCGAAGTGCTTTACAACGACGACGGCTCCGTCAAAGGTGTGGCCACCGGCAACCTCGGTGTTGGCAAAGATGGCGAGCCGACCGAGAACTTCCAGCTCGGCATGGAGTTGCATGGCAAATACACGGTGTTTGCCGAAGGCGCACGCGGCCACCTGGGTCGCCAGCTGATTGCCAAGTTCAAACTCGACGAAGGCAAGGACCCGCAAGCTTATGCACTGGGCGTGAAAGAACTCTGGGAAATCGACCCGACCAAACACAAACCCGGCCTGGTCGTACACACCGCCGGCTGGCCCATGGACAGCCAGACCTATGGCGGCGGCTTTATGTACCACCTGGAAGACAACAAGGTCACGCTGGGTTTTGTGACCGGGCTGGACTACAGCAACCCCTACCTCAGCCCGTTTGAAGAAATGCAGCGCTGGAAAACCCACCCCAGCATCAAAAAATACCTGGAAGGCGGCAAACGCATCAGTTACGGCGCACGCGCCATCACGGCGGGTGGTGCCCTGAGCCTGCCCAAAACCGTGTTCCCCGGCGGCGCCCTGGTGGGCTGTGAAGCCGGCTACCTCAACGCCAGCCGCATCAAGGGCAGCCACGCCGCCATCAAGACCGGCATGCTGGCCGCAGACGCCGCTTACGCCGCGGTGACCGCTGGCCGCCAGCACGACGAACTCAGCGCCTACCCCGAGGCTTATGCCAAAAGCTGGCTGGCGCAGGAGTTGAACCAGTCGCGCAACTTCAAGGCCTGGTTCAAGAAGGGGGTCTACATGGGCTCCTTCATGACCGGCATCGAGCAGTGGCTGCTGCCCAAGTTGGGCATCAAGAGCCCGCCGTGGACCATTCACCGCACCCAGCCGGACCACGCCATGCTCAAGCCCGCGGCTGAGTGCACGCCCATCGTCTATCCCAAGCCCGACAACAAGATCACCTTTGACCGCCTCAGCTCGGTGTTCGTCTCCAACACCAACCACGAAGAGCAGCAGCCGGCACACCTGACGCTGAAAGACGCGAGCGTGCCGGTCAACATCAATCTGGCGAAATACGCGGGTCCCGAAAGCCGTTACTGTCCGGCCGGCGTCTATGAGTTTGTGAAGAACGAAGACAACAGCGATCGCCTGCAGATCAACGCCCAGAACTGTGTGCATTGCAAGACCTGCGACATCAAGGACCCGACCCAGAACATCGTCTGGGTCACGCCCGAAGGCGGCGGCGGCCCGAACTACAGCGGGATGTAAGTCATCGCGAACCCGCCGGCGGCAAGTGCTGCCGGCGGGTTCGCGTTTTCCCTGCATCGCTTGATTTTTCCCGCCGTGCAGGCAGGCTTTGCGCTATAACGGTCGCCAGACTCAACAGGAAACCCCTGTGCGCATGGCAAAGCTGTATCAACGTAAATGGCTGCTGATTCGCTTGCCTGTCGTTCTGGCGGCGCTTGCGGCAGCCGCCTACCTGTGGGTTCAGGTCTGGCCCATGCCGCCCGATCGGATAAGCATCACCACGGCGGCCACCGACGGCGCCTATTACCTCCACGCGCAACGTTACGCCGAAAAGTTTGCACAACACGGCGTCACCCTGGACATACAAAGCTCCGCCGGCTCGCAGCAAAACCTGGAGCGTCTGCGGCGTCCCGATGCCGTCAGCGACCTGGCGTTTATCCAGGGCGGCTTTGGCTACCTGGGCACATCCTTCGAAGGCCGGGACCGCAGCCGCGTGCAGACCTTGGCCAATGTCGATGTCGAACCGGTGTGGATTTTCGCCAAGAACCGGGAGATTGAGTCGCTCAGCCAGTTGCAAGGCCTGCGCCTGGCGATAGGGCCGGAAGGCAGCGGCCACCGCCGGGTCGCACTCAAACTGCTTGAGCAAGCCCGGATGAGCGACAGCGACCTGACACTGTCGGCCCTGAGCGGCAACGCCGCGGTTCAGGCCATGCGACAAGGCACGATTGATGCGGCCTTGATGGTGGCCGCACCCGAGTCCGCCGCCTTGCAAAACATGCTCAGTGTGCCGGGGATCCGCATCGCCAACCTGAAAAAAACCTCGGCCATCACCGAACGCAATCCCTACCTGGAGTCACGCCTGCTGGCACAAGGCACCTTGGACACCCGGCTGCCGCCCCGTGACCACACGCTGCTGACCACCTTGACCAGCCTGGTGGCGCGCGAAGACCTGCATCCGGCCCTGCAGCGGCTGGCCGTGGCCGTGGCCACTGAAGTGCATGCCGGCAACGGCCTGTTCCACAGGACTGGCGACTTTCCCGCACTGCGGCGCATCGACTTCCCGATCTCCGAACAGGCCAGACCCACATTGGCCCACGGCTTGCCGCTGCTGGAAGGTCTGCTGCCCTTCTGGTGGGCCCAGTTGGCAGAGCGATTGCTGCTGATCGGCCTGCCTCTGGCCTTGCTGGCGCTGGGCCTGATGCGCCTGATTCCGGCCTATCTGCGCTGGTTGCTCGAAAGCCGCGTGAACCGCTGGTATGGCGAGCTGAAGTTTATTGAAAACGATTTGTCGCAGTCGAAGCCAACGGGCCTGGAATTGAGCAAGTTCCTGCTGCGCCTGAACAGCATCGACAAAACCTTGCTGGCTTTTGCCACGCCCAAAGATTTGATCGCGCGCTGCTACACCTTGCACCAGCACATCGAGTTTGTCCGGCAAAGGTTGTACCGGATGCGCGGCCGATGAAACTTTTGCTGCTCTACCGCCGGCGCTGGGGGCTGTTTTACCTGCCGGTGTTGCTGCTGGCCCTGGCCGTGGTGTGGTGGTCGGCCACGGTCTGGAAAACGTTGCCGCCGGCCAAGGCCGTGATCGCCGGGGGCTCGCCGCAAGGCAGCTACGCCCAACTGGCCCAGCGTTATGCCGAACAGCTGGAGCGCCTCGGGCTCGCCGTCGAGATTGTTTATTCCGACCGGCAAAAAGGCTCGCTGGAGCGTTTGCTCACACGCGGCGATGTGGCCGACATCGGTTTTGCGCATGGCCTCTACGCCAGCACCGGTGTGCCTGTGCAGGCCCTGGCGGTGGTCGGCCAGGAGCCGGTCTGGATTTTCACCAACCTTCCAGGGCTCACGTCACTGTCACAAGCCAAGGGTCTCAAGGTGGCCGCCGGCGCCAGCAACACCTCGTCCTTCAGCGCGGCCAAGGCCTTGCTGGCCCATGCCGGGTTGCGCGACACCGACGTGCAATTTTCCAGCGCCTCAGGGCTAGATGCAGCCAATGCGCTGTTGGACGGAAAAATCGATATTCTTTTTGAGGCGGCCGGGGACAATGCGCAAGCCATCCAGTTGCTACACCAGAAAAACACGGTTCATTTGTTAGGTGTGGAACGTGCCGGCGCCCTGGCGGCGCAAGATCCCCGGTTGCAGTCCATCCTGCTGCCGCAAGGTGCGATAGAACTGCGCGGCGACGTGCCAACACGCGACCTGATCCTGATGGGTTTGCAAACCCATCTTCTGGTGCGGCCCGACATGCACCCGGCCTTGCAGCGAGCGCTGCTGGATGCCGCGCTTGAAATCCATCAATTTCCCAGCTTTTTGCAGCGCCACGGGCAATTCCCCAGCTTTAGAGGCAGCGACTTCCCGCTGTCTCCAGAAGCCCGTGCCTACAGCCTGGGCAGCCGTCCCTGGCTGGAGCTGTTGCTGCCCTACGGCCTGGCACAAGGGGCAGAATTGATCCTGTACGCCCTGCTTCCCGTGCTGGCGTTGACCTTCTTGGTCCTGGCCTGGATTCCGCGCCTGTTTGACTGGCGCATCAGTGCCGCGATGCAAAATTTTTACGGCGAGCTGAAGTTTCTTGAAACCGAGATGGAGAGCACGGCCAGCAACAACCCGATCGCACTGCGCCGGCTGCTCGCAAAACTCGACCACATCGAAAAACAGGTCACCCAGCTAGATTTGCCGGCCGAATATTCCGAGCGCTGGTACACCTTGCGCGAACACCTGGCCGCGGCCAGGGAAAAGTTGCTGAAACTCCGGGCACGCTAGACTTTGCATCAACCGCGCACGCCACGGCCCCCGTTCCTACATCGTGAAAGTTTAAAAAGCATGAACATTGTCATCACCGGCGGCGCCGGATTTCTGGGCGTACGCCTGGCCCGCGCACTGCTCCAGAAAAACTCACTCGCCTTGGCCGGCGGCGCGGCCCAGACCATCCGTCGCCTCACCCTGGTTGATCGCGCAGCGCCGCCAGCCGATCTGCTGGCCGACAGCCGGGTACAAGTCCTGGAAGGGGATTTGAATGCCCTGCTCGCATCGTCGCCCGTCATCGCCGACGGCACGGACCTGGTTTTTCATCTGGCCGCAGCGGTCAGCGGTGAGTGCGAAGCCGACTTCGACCTCGGCATGCGCAGCAACATCGACGCCACACGCGCGCTGCTGCAAGCCTGCCGCCAACTGAAGCGTGCGCCCACCGTGGTTTTTGCGAGTTCACTGGCGGTGTTCGGCAACTCGCCCGAGCAGCCGCTGCCCGCGGTGATCACCGACACCACCTTGCCGACGCCGCAAAACAGCTACGGCATCCAGAAATTTATTGGCGAACAACTGGTGGCCGACTATGCGCGCAAAGGGTTTATCCGCGGCCGCAATGTGCGCCTGATGACCGTCAGCGTGCGGCCCGGCAAACCCAATGGCGCAGCCTCCAGCTTTTTGAGCGGGATGATCCGCGAGCCGCTGGCAGGTATTCGTGCTGCATGTCCGGTGCCACCGGAAACACCCGTGGCCCTGTCATCTCCCAGCCGCACCATTCGTGGCCTGATTCGCGCGGCCGAAGCCAGTGATGCCGACTGGGGCGCACGCACGGCCATCAACCTGCCGGCGCTGAAAACCACCGCAGGCGAGATGGCCGCCGCGCTGGAACGCGTGGCCGGCCCAGCGGTCACGGCCCTGATCGACTGGACGCCCGACGCGGCAATTGCCAACATCGTCACCAGTTGGCCGGCCCACATCGATGCCGCCCGTGCGCGTCAGTTGGGCCTGCTGCCGGATGCCAATTTCGACGCCATCATTGCGGAGTACTTAGGCGAAAACCCCGACACCAGCCGGCCCCAGCAACAGTAATAATGCAAAGTGCACTTACGGTCTGGTCCACGCTGCGGCCGGTTTTCCTCATCCTCCCGGAGACTCCATGAAACTCAGCAAACTCATCATCGGCCTGTCCATCGCCATCGGTTTTGTGGCCAGCGCCACGGCGCAGACCACCATGAGAATCAGTATCTCGACGGCACAGAACTCGCATCAAGGCGTGGCGATTGATACCTTTGCCAAGGAAGTGGAAAAACGCACCGGCGGCCGCTACAAGGTCCAGACCTTTTACAACGGCGCCCTGGGCGGCGAACGTGAGTCGATTGAGGCGGTGCAACTGGGCACCCAGGAGCTGGCTTTCAGCTCGACCGGCCCCATCCCCAACTTTGTGCCTGAAACCAAAATCCTCGACGTGCCATTCCTGTTTCGCGACAAGGCCCATGCACGTGCCGTGCTGGACGGCCCCATCGGCCAGGAGATGTTGACCAAGTTCGACGCCAAGGGTTTCAAGGCGCTGGCCTGGGCCGAAAATGGTTTTCGCCACATGACCAACAGCAAGCGTGACGTGAAAGAGCCCGGCGATCTCAAAGGCTTGAAGATGCGTACCATGGAAAACCCGGTGCATATTGCCGCCTACAAGGGGTTTGGCATCATCACCACCCCCATGGCTTTCCCGGAGGTGTTCACCGCCTTGCAACAAGGCACGGTGGATGGCCAGGAAAACCCGTTGTCAGTCATCATCTCGGCCAAGTTTGACCAGGTGCAAAAACACCTGTCGCTGACCGGCCACGTTTATTCACCCTGCATTTTTGTGATGAACAAAGCCTCGTTTGACAAACTCAGCGCGGCCGACAAACAGGCCTTCCTCGATGCCGCCAAAGAAGGCGCCAAGGTCAATCGAGCCCGCGTTGACGAGGACGATGCCAAAGGTGTGGCCGACTTGCGCGCCAAAGGCATGACCGTGATCGACACCCTGGACAAAGCCAAGTTCGTCGCCGCCCTGGCGCCGGTCAATGCCGAGTTTGAAAAGCAGTTTGGCAAGGCCAACATCGACAAGATCCGCAGCGTCAAATAAACGCTACGGTTTTGATAGCTATCTGCGCCCGCAGTCATTGGACTGGCGGGCGTTTTTATTCTCAATCGGGCGAGACATCATGAAGCAGGCTTTTTTAAGGTTCGAGCGCTGGAGCACCGGTCTGGCCATGGTCGGTGCGTGCGTCATGCTGGCGATCGCATCGACGCTGGGCATGTTCCAGATCATCACGCGGTTTGTGCTGGAGCAGCCGGCCGAGTGGACCGAAATCCTGATCCGTCTGAGCCTGATCTGGATGGTGTTTCTCGGCATCCCCGCCGCCTTCCGCCAAGGCGCCATGGTCAGCGTGGATGTGTTGTACCGCTGGAGCCCGCCCAAGATCAAACGTGTGCTGGACTGGCTGGTCTGTCTGGCCGCGCTGACCCTGATCGCCGTCATCATCTGGTGGGGCTGGGACTATTCCCTGCGCGGCCGTGTGCAGTCCATGGCCGGGCTGGAGTCCATCTCGATGTTCTGGGGTTATGTGGCCATGCCGGTCGGTGGCCTGTTCTGCGTCATCGGCATCATCGGCAACCTGATTGATCCCCAGCGCCAGGAACTGGAAACCGCCACATGAGCCACGCTACAAACAACGCAAATCGCCCCATATCTGGCGCCGTATTTTTCAAGGGAATCGCACAATGACCGCTGTCATGTTGACCACCATGATCGTGTGTTTCGCACTGACCATTTCCGTGGCTGTCTCCATCGGCCTGGCGGCCGTTTTTGGCATCCAGGCCAGCAACGCCAACATGCTGATCTCGGTGAAGGAAATGTTCTCCGCGATCAACAAATTCCCGCTGGCCGCCATTCCGTTTTTTATCCTGGCCGGCAACCTGATGGAAACCGGCGGCATTTCGCGCCGGCTGGTGGAGTTTGCCAAAAGTATCGTCGGCGGCGTTCAGGGCGGCCTGCCCATGACCTGCGTGTTGACCTGTATGATTTTTGCGGCGGTCTCGGGCTCCTCGGTGGCCACCACCTTTGCCGTCGGTGCCATCCTGATCCCCGCGCTGATCAAACACGGCTACCCGACCAGCTACGCCGCCGCCCTGCAGGCGACCAGCGCCGAACTGGGTGTGATCATTCCGCCGTCCATTCCCATGATTCTGTACGGTGTCAGCGCTGAAGTCTCGATCGGCGAGTTGTTCATCGCCGGTGTTGGCCCGGGCATTTTTATCAGCGTGGCCCTGATGGCCTTTGTCTACGTGTATTGCAAGCTCAAAGGCTGGGGCAAAAACGACGGCGACGGCCGCCTGAGTTTTGGCAAAGCCACCTGGCAGGCCGGCTGGGCCTTGTTGATGCCTGTCATCATTCTGGGCGGCATTTACGGCGGCATCTTCACACCAACCGAAGCGGCGGCCGTGGCCGTGTTTTACGCGCTGGTTGTCGGCGTGGTGATTTACCGCGAGATCAGCCTGCCGAACCTGGTGCAGGTCTTGCGCAAATCCGTGATTTCCAGTGCCGTGATCATGTTCATCATTGCCAACGCGGGCCTGTTTGCCTTTCTGATCACCCGCGCCGGTGTGCCCGACGCCATAGGCCGCTGGCTGCAAGAAGTGCTGCAGTCGCCAGCGCTGTTCCTGCTCGGGGTAAACGCCGCCCTGTTCATCATCGGCATGTTCATCGAAACCAGCGCCGCCATCATTGTGCTGGCGCCCATCCTGGCGCCGGTGGCCATGCATTTCGGTATTGACCCGGTGCATTTCGGCATGGTGATGGTGGTCAACCTCGCACTGGGCATGATCACGCCGCCGTTCGGGGTGAACCTGTTTGCGGCCTGCACGGTGGCGCGTATTTCACTGGACCGCATCGTCACCCACCTGATTCCGTTTGTGCTCGTGATCCTCGGCTGTCTCATGGTGATCACCTACTTCCCGGCACTCTCGCTGACCTTGCGCGATCTGGTCTATTCCAAATAGCGCCCCCACGGTCGCTCACTGCGTGTAGCTCCCTGCCCCCCGAGGGGGCAGCTGCGCCTGCGGGCCGGCTAAGCCGGACCCGCGCCCTACTTGATGATACGGACCCAACGGTCGCAGTATTCCGTTCCTCCTGCGCCTGTCCAGAGGTGTACGCACCCAAGGCTTGGGCTACACTTACCCGGTCAGGAGAGAGTTTTCACATGAAAACCGCCGAAGGCGCATGCATCCCCTTTATGGTGTGCTGAACGCTCAGGCAAAAGGACTGGCAACCGTTGTTTGGCATGTATTTTCCGGACAACGTTCCCTACTGGAGAGAGGCTGCCTTCAAGGCATCCCACCGAAGGAGCAAACCTGTATCGCCAGGTGAATCTCTCAGGTAAAGCGGACAGCAGGGGCAGCCCATGATTTTTCATGGATAACGCTTTGCCCCGGAGAACGCCTATGTCCGCTACCGATTCCACTCTGCTGAAAACACCGCTGCATGCGCTGCATGTAGAACTTGGCGCACGCCTGGTGCCGTTCGCCGCTTACGCCATGCCGGTGCAATACCCGGCCGGCCTGATGGCCGAGCACCACCACACCCGTACCGCCGCCAGCCTGTTTGATGTGTCGCACATGGGCCAGTTGCGCCTGGTCGGACCGGACGCGGCCGCCGCGCTGGAGACCTTGATGCCGGTCGATGTGCTCGATCTGGCGGTCGGCAAGCAGCGTTACGGCCTCTTGCTCAATGACGAGGGCGGCATCATTGACGACCTGATGTTTTTCAACCGCGACTACGCGAACAGCGGCGATCCGAGCGTCGCCGGGCCGCCCCAAGACGCGAGAGCCCCCCTGGGGGGCAGGGAGCCACACGCAGTGGGCGACCGTGGGGGCGACATTTTCATCATCGTCAACGGCGCCTGCAAGGTCGGCGACATTGCACATATCCAGGCCAAGATCGGCAGCCGCTGCGAGGTCATCCCCCTGCCCGACCTGGCGCTGCTGGCACTGCAGGGCCCGCAGGCCGTCACCGCACTGGCCCGCCTCGCCCCCGGTGTTGAAAAACTCGTCTTCATGACCGGCGGTCATTTCAAGATCGCGGGGTGCGACTGTTTCCTCACGCGCAGCGGCTACACCGGCGAAGACGGTTTTGAAATCTCGGTACCGGCGGCGCAGGCCGAAACACTGGCCAGAGCCCTGCTCGCCCAACCCGAAGTCAAACCTGCCGGTCTGGGCGCGCGCAACTCACTGCGCCTGGAAGCCGGCTTGTGCCTGTACGGCAACGACCTCGACACCAGCACCACGCCGGTGGAAGCCGGCCTGAACTGGGCGATCCAGAAAGTGCGGCGCAGCGGCGGTGCACGCGCCGGTGGTTTCCCGGGCGCAGACAAAGTACTGGCGCAACTGGCAAACCCCGCGAGTCTGACACGCAAACGGGTCGGCCTGATCGCGCTGGAACGTGTGCCGGTGCGTGAACACACCGAGTTGCAAAATACCGACGGCCAGCACATTGGTGAAGTCAGCAGCGGCCTGCTGGGGCCGACAATCGACCAGCCGATCGCCATGGCTTATGTGGCGCCCGCGTACACCACGCTGGGCACACGTGTCAACGCCATCGTGCGCGGCAAAGCCGTCGCCATGGAAGTGGCGGCCATGCCTTTTGTTCCCAACCGCTATTTCCGCGGCTGATTCCAGCCGCATCTAACAACATTAATGAATGGAGAAAACCATGATCAAGTACACCGAAGACCACGAATGGCTCAGCGTGACCGGCGACATCGCCACCGTCGGCATCACCGTCCATGCGCAAGACGCATTGGGTGACGTGGTGTTTGTAGACCTGCCTGCCGTCGGCAGCACGTTTGCGCAAAAAGCCATTGCCGGCGTGGTGGAGTCGGTCAAGGCCGCTGCCGATGTCTACATGCCGATCAGCGGCGACATCACCGAAGTCAACGAAGCCTTGCGCGACGACCCCTCGCTGGCCAACAGCGACCCGCTGGGTGCCGGCTGGTTCTTCAAGGTCAAGCTGTCGGATGCCAAGCAGCTGGACGCGCTGCTGGACGAAGCGGCTTACGCTGCGTTTGCCAAAGACGCATAAATATCCGCCCCCACGCTTGTCGCTTCGCGTACTACGCTGCCCCCCGAGGGGGCTAATTTTTCTAGGGGCGACCCGTCGAAAAATTGCCCCCGTCCCATTCAATGGAAAGAATCCCCATGTTGATGTCAACCGCCAAGCCGCTGGGCGAGCTTGAAAATCCTGCTGAGTTTATCGCCCGCCACATCGGCATCGAAGCGGAGGACGAAGTCCATATGCTCAAGGTGGTGGGCTCCAGCTCGCGCCGCGAGTTGATCGACGGGATTGTGCCGCGCTCCATCGCGCGCCAAAGCGTCATGGCGATTCCGGCGCCGGTGACCGAGGCCGCCGCGCTCAAGCAGCTCAAGGCGATTGCCGCCAAAAACCAGGTCTTCAAAAACTTTATCGGCCAGGGTTATTACGGCACCTATACACCTGGCGTGATTCTGCGCAACGTGCTGGAAAACCCCGCCTGGTACACCGCTTACACGCCTTACCAGGCCGAAATTTCGCAGGGCCGCATGGAGGCGCTGGTCAACTTCCAGACTATGGTCTGCGACCTGACCGGCATGCCGATTGCCAACGCGTCCATGCTCGACGAAGCCACCGCCGCCGCCGAAGCCATGACCCTGGCCAAACGCAGCGTCAAAAGCAAAAGCAATGTCTTCCTGGTGGCGGGCGACTGCCACCCGCAGACGATTGAAGTGATCCAGACCCGCGCCAAACCGCTGGGCATTGAGGTCAAGGTCAGCACCGCCTCCAGCACCCTGCCCATGATGATGGCCGAGGGCAACTACTTTGGCGTGCTGGCGCAGTACCCGGCCACCACCGGCAGCATCCATGACCTGCGGCCGCTGGCGGGCCATGCCCATGCCGATGGCGCCGCCCTGTGTGTGGCCGCCGACCTGCTGGCACTGACCCTGCTCACACCGCCTGGCGAATGGGACGCCGACATCGTGCTGGGCACCACCCAGCGTTTTGGCATGCCCATGGGCAACGGCGGCCCGCACGCGGCTTACCTGGCCTGCCGCGACGAGTTCAAACGCTCACTGCCCGGCCGCCTGGTCGGTGTCAGTGTCGACAGCCACGGCAACCCGACCTACCGCCTGGCGCTGCAAACC
Source organism: Polaromonas potterensis (assembly GCF_033446725.1). NCBI lineage: Bacteria > Pseudomonadati > Pseudomonadota > Betaproteobacteria > Burkholderiales > Comamonadaceae > Polaromonas > Polaromonas potterensis. The sequence goes on from NZ_JAWQLX010000011.1 coordinate 55,073, forward strand.
CGCGAGCAACATATTCGCCGCGAAAAAGCCACCTCCAACATCTGCACCGCCCAGGTCTTGCCTGCGGTGATGGCCAGCATGTATGCGGTCTACCACGGCCCGCAAGGCCTTCAACGTATCGCCGAACGTGTAGCCGCCTACACCGCGATTTTCGTCCAGGGTCTCAAGGAGCTGGGTTACGAGATCACCAACACCGGCGCCTTTGATTCGGTCACGATCAAGACCGGAGACGCTACTAATTTAATAGCTGATCGCGCCCGCCAATCGGGGGCCAACCTGCGATTTCGCTTGAATAATCACCTGGGCGTGTCGCTGGACGAAACCACCAGCCGCAAGGACATCGAGCTGCTCTGGTCCTTTTTTGCCCAGCCCGGCCAGACCCTGCCGGTGGTGAGCAGCTTCGAAAAAGGCATCACCTCCCTGATCCCCGAAGACCTGCGCCGCAGCAGCGCCTTCCTCACCCACCCGGTGTTCAACACGCACCACTCCGAAACCGGCATGCTGCGTTACATCCGCATGCTCAGCGACAAGGACCTGGCGCTGGACCGCACCATGATCCCGCTGGGCAGTTGCACCATGAAGCTCAACGCCACCAGCGAGATGATTCCCATCACCTGGCCCGAGTTTGCCAACATCCACCCCTTTGCTCCCGCTGAACAGTTGCAGGGTTACGCCGAACTCGACAAGCAGTTGCGCGACTGGTTGTGCCAGGCCACGGGTTACGCCGGCATCAGCCTGCAGCCCAACGCCGGCTCACAGGGTGAATACGCCGGCCTGCTGGTCATCAAGGCCTGGCTGGAGGCCAACGGCCAGGGCCACCGCAATATCTGCTTGATCCCGTCGTCCGCGCACGGCACCAACCCAGCCAGCGCCCACATGGCCGGTTTGACCGTCGTGGTCACGGCCTGCGATGCGCAAGGCAATGTGGACATGGCCGACCTGCAAGCCAAGTGTGAACAACACAGCGCCAATCTGGCCTGCGTGATGATCACCTACCCCAGCACACACGGCGTGTTTGAGACCCAGGTCAAAGAGTTGTGCCAACTGGTGCATTCACATGGTGGACGCGTTTACGTCGACGGCGCCAACATGAACGCCCTGGTCGGCGTGGCCGCCCCCGGTGAATTCGGCGGCGATGTCAGCCACCTCAATTTGCACAAGACCTTCTGCATCCCCCACGGCGGCGGCGGTCCCGGTGTCGGTCCCGTGTGTGTGGTGGCCGACCTCGTGCCTTATTTGCCCGGCCATGCCACGGCTGGCTTGCCGGTCAACGGTGTCGGTGCCATCTCCGCAGCGCCCCTGGGCAATGCCGCGGTGCTACCCATCAGCTGGATGTATTGCCGCATGATGGGCCCCGAAGGCCTGCAGCAGGCGACCGAAGTCGCCATCCTGAGCGCCAACTACATCAGCGCCCGCCTGAAAGACCATTACCCGACCTTGTACGCCAGCGCCAACGGCCATGTCGCGCACGAATGTATCCTGGACCTGCGGCCGCTCAAGGAAACCAGCGGCGTCACCGCCGAAGACGTGGCCAAACGCCTGATCGACTACGGCTTTCATGCCCCAACCTTGAGCTTCCCGGTCGCCGGCACCTTGATGGTCGAGCCCACCGAAAGCGAAACGCTGGACGAGCTGGAGCGTTTTATCAGCGCGATGATCGCCATCCGCGAGGAAATCCGCCGTATCGAAAAAGGCGAGTGGCCACAGGACGACAACCCGCTCAAAGCCGCGCCACACACGGCCCTGAGCCTGCTCAAGGGCGAGTGGAAGCATGCCTACACCCGCGACGTGGGCGCAGCCATCCTCAGCACCACCCAGCACGCCAAGTACTGGCCGCCGGTGGGTCGCGTGGACAACGTCTACGGCGACCGCAACCTGTTCTGCAGCTGCGTGCCCATCAGCGACTACGTGTCCTGATCCGGCCCCGGTTGACGCATGGATTCGCAAACGCTGATCATCATCGCAGGCGCCATGGCCGCGGGTTTTGTGCAAGGCCTATCGGGTTTTGCCTTCGGCCTGGTGTCCATGTCCTTCTGGGCCTGGACCCTGGACCCCCGTCTGGCGGCCGCCCTGGCGGTGTTCGGCTCCCTCACCGGGCAAATCATCGCCGCCGTCACCGTGCAGCGCGGGTTTGATCTGAAACGGCTCGCGCCTTTTGTGCTGGGCGGCCTGCTCGGCCTGCCGCTGGGGCTGCTTTTGCTGCCGCGGCTGGACGTGCAAGTGTTCAAGGCCTTGCTGGGCGCGCTGCTGCTGGTCTGGTGTCCGGCCATGCTGCTGAGCACGCAACTGCCGCGTATCACGCGCGGCGGGCGTGTTGCCGACGGGCTGGTAGGCGCTGGCGGCGGTTTGATGGGTGCGCTGGGCGGTTTTACCGGCGTCTTGCCGACCTTGTGGTGCACGCTGCGCGGCCTGGAGAAAGATACGCAGCGCGCCATCATCCAGAATTTCAACCTGTCCATGCTGGCCGTCACCTTTGCCAGTTATGTCGCCACCGGCATCATCAGCAGCGCCACCCTGCCCTATTTCGCCATCGTCGCGCCGGCCATGCTGATCCCGTCCCTGCTGGGCGCACGGCTGTATATCGGCATCAGCGAAGCGGCTTTTCGCAAAATAGTGCTGAGCCTGCTGACCTGTACCGGTGTGGCACTGCTGGTTTCGTCGTTGCCAGGCCTGTTGCGGCGACTGGCCTAGCGGACTTCGCAATCCACGGTGTTGGACTTGGTCGGCCCTGTATTGCCGCCTGGTGCGGTGGATTGGTTGAACGCCGGCGGTGGCGTGAACTGTATGCCGGGGTTGAGGGGCAAGAGGACCGGCGGCTGTCTGAAGTTTGCGGTGTAACCAAATTGGCCGGATGAGAAATTGCTGGTGCCGGCCGGGTTGGTGACGTGAATCAGGCCGTCCAGGACTTGCACATAGAGTCCCGGGGCGCGTACCCCCGTGGGCGGTGGTGGTGTGAGCTGCGCCAAGGCTTCACCAGAAACCAGCGTGGCCAGCAAGGCCAGTGTGCTCAGGATGTAGTTTTTCATGGGCTTTCCTGTGATGTGAGGTTGTAGGGGAAGTTGCTCAGGTGCGTTTAAACACGTTTTAAGGCTGCCTCAGGGAAACCTCCATGCTGGCGCTGCCCTGCAGATTGCCTGCAGGCGTGGTGATGGTGGTGGCATCCTTGCTGCGTTTGCCCAGCTCGCCGGTGGTACTGCTGAAGCCGCCCTGCGCCAGTTCAAGCTCAACCTTGTCCAGCTGGGGTTGTGCGGCGTCGTAGCTGTAGCGCGTCAACACCAGCCGCGACTCGGGCTGCAGGACGATGGCGGCGCCGTCCACAAACTCCAGGCGGCCAAAGGTGTTGCGTTCGGTGGTGAGGGTGTCGCCCTGGCGCAGCGGTGAGTTCAAGGCAAGCACCCGGGTGCGGCCATCGACACTTTTGGCCACCATCAGGCCGGAGACCCGCGCAACCGTGCCCACCACCTGCGCTTGCGCAAGCGGGGTCAGCATCAACAGCGTCAGTGTGGCGAGCAGTTGGGTGAGAAATGTTGGCAAATTCATGTCATGCGCCTCAGTTGCAATACATTTTTTTGACAGGCGCATTTGGGGCGATGCTCATGCCGTTCCCAGGGGCTAGAGGCTCCTTCTTGTCATCCTTTTTGGCCTCTGCCTTGTCGTCCGGACTGCCTTGCTGCGAACCTCCGCTGTTCGCTGCTGGTATGGAGACCGGCATCCCTGCGACCTGCTCAGGTGTCAGCTCACTCTGCAGCGTAGGCACGCGTGTGGCGGATGGCGTGACGGTATTGATAATGTTCACGGTTGAATTCAGTGCCTGCGCGACGGGCGCGAGGGCGGCAGCGTTTGCTGCGGCGAGGGCAGCAGCAAACGCTGCCCTCGCAGCAGCGTCTGCCGCTGCCATTAATGCTGCTGCTCCTGCTGCCGCTGCAGCCGAATTGCCCGCGATGAGGCGGACAAAGTTGTTGCCCGCGTTTGGGTAGGTGACGGCGATGCCCGCCGTGTTGCCACCAAAGGACAGGTCGGGCGCATTGACAGTGCTAAAGCGGCCGCTACTGCCCGGGCCTGCTGTCAGAACGTTGAACGTCGATCCGACAGCCGGCACAAAATTGTTGATTCCGCGCACATTGAGCCTGCCATCCACGGTGATCGCGCCATCAACGGCGAGCACGTCGAAGCCGTCGCTGGCCCCCAGCTTGATATTGAGCACGCCGGAGCTGCCCTGGACGTACTTGCCCTGCACGGCCAGCCTGCCGTATCCACTGGATGTGCCCAGCGTCAATATGCCGTTGTTGGTCAGCGTTCCGGTGCCACCCAGCACAAGGTCGCCCGCGCCGGCGAGCGTGCCGCCAACCAGCACATTGACGGCGGCAGCCTTGATGGCCGAGCCGCCTGTCAGCGATGTCGTGCCGCCTGCAATATTGAGTGTGCCGTTGGCATTGCCGCCGTCTTGCGACACCGTGAGCCCGCCGCCGTTCAGGTTGAGGTTGGCGTTGAGTTGCACCGCATGGTCGGCGGCAGGGGTGCTGTTCTGGAAGTTGCTATTCAGGTTCAGGTCAAGCTTGCCCGCCGTGCTGGTGATGTCCGCATTGATGATGATGTTGTTGTGAGCGTTCAGTGTCAGCGCTGCATCCGCGCCACTGGTCTTGGCAATGGCGGAAGACACGGTGATATCGCCCGAGGCAGGCGTTGCCGCGCCAGTGGTGATGGACACATTGGTGCCGGCATCGAGCTGCGCAACAATGGTGGAGGCCTTGATGCGGGCGCCGGATTCACTCGACGTGATGACATTGCCACCTGCCACCGTGACGCCGGAGTCCGGTCCTGCAGCAACGATTTCAATGTTCATGGGGTCGATGTGCCATTCGCCGCCCGCGCCGACCACAGGCGCCTTGACGACGTCGAGCCATGCCTTGCCGGACGTATCGACATAACCACCACGCCCCGCGCTGCCGATGGCCGATATGTCGCCGTCCAGCGATGCCGCGTTTTCTGCAATCAGCACCACGTTGCCGCCGGTCGTGCCGTTGGCACTGATGTTCGAGCTGGCCGATGTTTTGATGTCGCCGGAAGCCCGCAAAAAGATTCGCCCGCCTTCGCGCACCGCGCTGGAGGCATTGATGGTGCCGCTGTTGCTGATCAGGCCGGCAGCCAGGCCTATGCGCCCGGCTTCGGCGGTGATTTGCCCGAGGTTTTTGACCTCCCCGGGCGTGCCGGTGATAACCACGGAAACGCCGGGCGTGGCCGTATCCATCAGTTGCACGGTTTGCCCGGCGGCCAGCAGCACCTCGCCGCCCGGCGCATTCAGGCTGCCGCTGTTGCTGACATTTGCACCGACCAGGTAAATGCTGCCGCCACTGGCTGCATTGATGCTGCCCCCGTTGCGCACGTCACCGGGTGTGCCGACACCCTTGAAGTTGAGGCGGTTCGCAAGAAAGTCGCTGTCGTTGACATTGAGCGAGCTGGCGATGAAGCGGGCGACGTCAATACGCGCGCCCGGTCCTACCATGATGCCGGCCTGGTTGATCAGCCACAGGGCGCCGTTGGCCCTGACCTGACCCAGGATTTGCGACGGATCGCTGCCGGTAACGCGCGCCAGCAGTGCTGCGGAACTGTTCGGCTGGCTGATGTCGACCCTCGCACCCGAACCGACGCTGAAGCTCGCAAAATTGGCGATGGCCTGCTGGCTCGTCTGGTTGATGTTCAGCGTCGTGCCGTTCTGCACGAAAGTCGCGCTGCCGGAGGTGACATTCCAGCCCGTGGGCAGGGTGCCGGCGGGCAGCGCCTGCGCAAGTGACGGCGCGTTGACCGCCATCATCACGGCTGCAGCCAGCAGGGAAAGGCGTTGGCGACGGAAATGCATGGTCATGGTCTTTTCCTTTTAGAACGCCAGGCTGGCGCTCAGGTGCGCCTTCCAGTTGCCCCGTACTTCGGTGGTGGATGTACCCGCATTCTGGACGCGTGCAATATCCAGGCTGACGTTGAAATCGCGGCTGGAAACATAACGAAGCCCTGCGCCCGTGCTGGCCACCGTGACACTGGCCGGCACGCCGCTGGAGCCCACACGCTTGTTAGCGCCATAACCGGCATCGACAAAAAACAGGGCCCGCAGCTGACCAGGCATGCCCATCTTTGCGGCAAGCTCCGGCGTATAAATTTCTGCGTTGGCGACCACACCACTGTCGGCAGCAACCGCGCGCTCCTGGAAGCCGCGCACAAGGGTTGAGCCTGTCAGGCCAAACTGCTCGCCCGAGACAAGGGCCGTATTGGCGTACTGCGCACTGCCGGCCAGCCGGCCCTGCCAGCCGTTGGCAAAACCCTTGAAGACGGACGCAGCACCACGCAGTATCGTGAAGTCATCACGCGAGCTGCGGTTGCCGGGCGTGAGGTAGGAATACCGGTCGCTGCGTCCGTCCACATTGGTGTAACGCTGCCCGCTCGGCAGGTTGCGCGACAGGCCCACGCTGAAGCTGGAGACCTGGTTGGCGCTTTCGCGCTGGCTGCTGTAGGTGAGGTTGATCGGTGTTGTCGTGTACGGCACGCAGGACGCAATCGGCGGCGTTGGCGGTGCGATGCTGACCAGCACCCCGCCGACCTCACAACGTGAATCGACCAGTTTGTGGTCCAGGCCCAGCACCAGCTTGGCGGTGCTTTCACCGGTGCGGCCCAGAAAGTGATTCCAGCGCAGGCCGTAGACGTCGCCTTTGCCGGTAAAGCCCAATATGCCGCCCAGCACGGGCGAGGTCGAGGGTGAGTTGACGCTGGACTTGCCGTAGATGAAGTCAAGACTGTCGCCGTAGGCATAGAGCGGAATACGGTAACCCATCGAGTACACCTTCAGGCTGACGCCGGAAGGGCTGTCAGGCGAGGTGGTGTACGCCAAGGTGCCGACCTGGTCACGGTTAAAGAGGTTTGAATGTTGCAGCGCGACTCCGGTGCGCCACTTGCCGCTGGACGGTGAGCCCGTATTGTCCAGCGTGGTAATGAGGCGCAAGGGATGGTTGTCGGTCACCAACACGGTTGCATCAATGCGGCCAGGTTTGTCGCCTTCGGCCAGCGAGACGCCGATCTGTTTGGCCGGACTTTCATTGGCCAGTTGAATCGATTCGGAAATGGCACCCAGCCTGGGCGCGCGGCCGATTTCCAGCCGGCTCAAGCTGGCGCGAATGTTCGCCTCATCGAAATGCTGGTTGCCCTTGACCGTGATCGATGAGATCACCCCTTCACTCACCTGCAGCCTGACGGTGCCGCCAGTCAGTTCCTGCTCGGGCACCGACACCTGCACCGTGCCGTAGCCGACCTTGACATAGGCTTCCTGCAGGGCCTCCATGGCCAGTTGGATGTCGGCAAAGGCCCGTTTCGAACCCGCCAGCGGGGCAAGCACACGTTCGACGTCCGCAGGAGGCAGCAAGGTGTTGCCCTCGACCTGGAAGCGGGTAATATCAAAGCGCTCGTCAGTTGCGAGCGCCGGGGTGGCAGATGTGACAAGCATCAAGGCCAGAGCAGACCCGGCAAGGGATTTTTCCAAACGTCGTCGAATCATTTTGTTCCCAAGCACGAAAGCTGACAGGCTGAACAAATTACTTCGACCCTTGGCTTTTTAGGCTCGTCTGTTCAGGCTAGCGGCCAATGGTAACAGGAGGTAATAAAAAAACTTAGGCCAAATTACCACCATTACAGGGCTTGACGCGGGTTTTTGTAGCCGCGATTTCACGCAAAACAGGCCCTTCAGGTCTTTGTGGCTCCTTGAGTTGTCTAGGCGAGTGGTAATTCCCAGTCTCTCAAACTCAATCAGGATGAATAGATGCGACCTATTGGAATTTCACAACCAGGGCGTCCGTCAGCTATAAAATAAATAGCATCAAGAGTCCTATTCATAATGACTGAAGGCCTATTTTCATAAAATTATGGATTGACATGGGCGGGGTGTTGCCTACCTCAGTTGGACACCGTCCATGCTGTGCCACCGAATATCTGGTACAGACCGAGGGGGTTTAATCCGGGTCGCATCTTGTGGATAAAGAATGTGATTGCCCCATATTTCGTTTCATGGCGCATAATCCGGGGGTGCTGGTAGAAAAATACCAGCACAGGTTAGGTGAATGGTCAGTTTCGCGCGCCACGGCGGTACTTCTTGGGTTTGTTGTGCTTTCGGGACCCCATCGCTTTTTTTTAGTGTTTTTGAGGAGTCCTTATGGGCAATAAACTTTACGTCGGCAACCTGCCTTACACAGTGCGCGACGAAGATCTGCAACAGTCTTTCGGCGAATTCGGTTCTATCACCAGCGCAAAAGTCATGATGGAACGCGACACCGGTCGCTCCAAAGGCTTTGGCTTTGTGGAAATGGGCAGCGATGCTGAAGCTCAAGCCGCAATCGCCGGCATGAACGGCCAGTCCCTCGGCGGCCGTAGCATCACCGTGAACGAAGCCCGTCCGATGGAGGCACGTCCTCCACGTACCGGCGGCTTCGGCGGCGGTGGTGGCGGTTACGGCGGTGGTGGCGATCGCTCCGGCGGTGGCGGCTACGGCGGTGGCGGTGGTGGTGGTCGCGGCGGCTACTAAGCCCTGCGAACCCCGTCAACGGCAGCAATGCCGTTGCCAAGCAGCTAATTCAGCCTTAGGCTGAGCCAAGCATCAAAGGCTTCAAAACTTCGGTTTTGAAGCCTTTTGTCATTGGCGGGACGATATTTCGGCATCAAAAGTGGTCTACGGGAGGCCCCGCGTACGCCAAGGGGCAGGTCAACGCCACGCACGCACACATCACGTGGCTATCGAACTCCGATTCAGGGATCCCGGCTCAAGTCCAGGATGACCCAACAAGAACAAGGGCCTCGCTGGCCGTATGGGCGTCAGCCTTGGGCACTTAGCCCTTGCAACCACCCCATCGCCTCCACCAGTTCCTGCTGAATAATCTCGTGCGCACTCGGGTACTCGGCGTAAGACAAATCCACCGGCAGCGTTGCCACCAAGTCCCTGATGGCATGTGCATTCGCCAGCGGAATCACCTGGTCGTAAGTGCCGTGGCTCAGCCAGAGCTGTTTGCCCTGCAGCGTCTCGGCAGGTGCCAGTTGCGGCAACACCTGTTGCAGCAGGCGGCTGTGCATCACCATCGCCCCGTGCATCAGCGCCGGTTGCGTGAGCAACAAAGACAGCGACATGATGCCGCCCTGGCTGAAGCCGCCCACCACCACACGTTCGGGTGGAATGCCTAATTGCTGCGCCGCCGCGGCCAGTGTTTGCGCGACGGCTTGCCGGCTGGCGGCTTCCTGGGCTTCGTTGATGTTGCGGCCGCCTTGCGGCGTGACTGAAAACTCGAACCAGCCGTAGGCCGACGGCCCCATCACATAGGGTGCGCGCAGGCTGAGCACGTGGAAGGGCTTGGGCACATAAGGCGCCAGGCCGAACAGGTCTTGCTCGTTGCTGCCGACGCCGTGCATCAGCACCAGCAGCCAGGGCAAGGCAGACGAAGAAGCCGAGATATCGGCGGGCCGGTGTAAAAAAGACAGTGGCAGCTGAAGCATGGCGAAAACTCGGTTGATGGAAACTGATTATCGACAGTTGGCGGTGGCGCCAGCGTCAACCCACACAACGCCCAGTCGCTATTAATTCAATAGCTGCTTGCGCCCATCCCTTGTGGGCTAGAGGCCTGAAACACTAAAATTCCGGCCAAAACCACTTATTCGCTGACTTTACCGCGCGAACTTTTGATCTCGGAGCGCTGGCTTTTGCCAGCCAGGCGGCGCTGTTTGGAGCCGTAAGTCGGCTTGGTGGCGCGCCGCGCTTTCTGCGGAATGGAGACGCCATCAATCACTTCCTGCAGCCGCGCCAGCGCATCGGCGCGGTTCATCTCCTGGGTGCGGTGTTGCTGCGCCTTCAGCACAAACACGCCTTCCTGCGTGATGCGGCTGTCGCTGAGGCAGAGCAGGCGCTCCTTGATCGCCTCGGGCAGCGACGAGGCCATGATGTCAAAACGCAGGTGGATCGCGCTGGAGACCTTGTTGACGTTTTGCCCGCCCGCGCCCTGGGCACGGATGGCGCTGAACTCGACCTCTCGTTCGTCCACCAGGAATTTCGGTACGGTGGACATGACAGGGCTTATCGAGTGAATCAGGCCAGCTCAGCCAAACCGGTAATCGCCAGGGCATAACCCTTGACGCCGAAACCGGCCATCACGGCTTTGGCCACGGGCGAGATATAGGAATGGTGGCGAAACGCCTCGCGCGCATGCACATTGCTGATGTGCAACTCGATCAGGCTCACCCCCGCGCCCTTGATCGCGTCATGCAGCGCGACGCTGGTGTGGGTGTAGGCGCCGGCATTCAGCACCACACCGATCGAGGTGCCGGCGGCCTGGGCGCGCCCGGCTTCCTGGATTGCGTCGATCAACACCCCTTCGTGGTTGCTCTGGCGAAAGTCGAGTTGCAGGCCGTGGACGGCACAGGTTTTGGCACACAAGGCCTCGACGTCGGCCAGGGTCTGCGAGCCATACACAGCGGGCTCACGTGTACCGAGCAGGTTGAGGTTGGGACCGTTGAGGACGAGGACTGTTTTCATGCGTTCAGTTTTTCCATGGGTGAGCGGGCATTATCCGGCCTGCTGGATGCTGCGTAAAAAGGCGTCCAGCAAACGAACAAAGGCCTCGGGCTGCTCCACGGCGCTGAGGTGGGCCGCGTCTATCGTGCACAACTGCGCGCCCGGGATGCTATCGGCAATCGCCTGCGACATCGCCACCGGGGTGGCTTCATCCAGCGTGCCGGCCATCACCAGCGCCGGGCAGGCGATGTGTTGGTTGCTGCTGCGAAAGTCGATACCCGCCACCGCACCGCAACTGGCGGCATAAGCCCGCGCATCACTTTGTTCCAGCCGCTCGCGCAGGGCCGCCACACGTTGTGCGCCACCGCCGGTTTCATCCGCCCGGAAGGCCGGCGTGAACCAGCGCTGCAGGGCGCCGTCGACCACCGGCGCCACACCTTTCGCCAGCACGGTCTCGATCCGGGCCTGCCACATGGCACGGGCCGCATCGTCGTACCAGCTCGCCGAATTGGCGATGGTGATACTTTGAACCAGCGCCGGGTGGCGAACCGCCAGCGCCTGCGCCGTCATGCCGCCCAGGCTCAGGCCGACAAAATGCACAGGGCCTGCGGCCTGGGCGCGGATCAAGGCGGCGGCATCGTCGGCAAACATGTCGATGTCATAAGGCCCGGCTGGGGCTTCGGACTGCCCATGGCCGCGGTGCTCATAACGGATCACGGTGTAGCGGGCTTTCAGCAAGGCGGCCACGCCGTCCCACATGCTGGCGTCGCAACCCAGCGCATGGCTGAGCACCACGACCGGCCCCTGGCCTTCTTTTGTCCAGTTCAAAACAGCTGTTGTCATGGTTTGTGCTTCTCGCTCAGGGTTTGGCGGCCAGCAGGCCTTTTTCGCGCAAGATCTCGCCGGCCACGGCAAACGCGTGGTTGGCGGCCGGCACGCCGCAATAAATCGCCGCCTGCAAAATGATTTCCTTGATGTCGTCGGGCGTAAGCCGCGACTCGGGCGGGCCATCGAGGCCGGCACGCACGTGCATCGCAAACTCTTCATACGCCTTGAGCGCAATCATCATCGATAACACCATCAGGCGCCGCGTCTTGTCGCCAAAAGCCGGGCGGCCCCAGATGCCATCCCACGCATAACGCGTGATCAGTTCCTGGAATTCGCCGTTGAACTCGTTGCGGTTGGCAATCGATTTGTCCACCCAGGCATCCCCCAGTACACGCCGGCGGTTGAGCAGGCCTTGTTCGTAGTCTTGCTTGGTATCACTCATTTTGTCTCCATTGAAATTTGTAGCGAGGCGCGTAATTGCGCCAGGCGCGGCGGCACAAGCAAAGCAACCTCCTCGGCCAGTGGCAGATCAAACCATTCCTTGACCGCCTCGGCAGGCAGTTGCGCGGCCAGGGTCGCTATGTTGGTCCGCATGCGCGCAGTGTGAACCTGCAGGCCGGGCAGCATTTGCGCCATGGCGCGCGCGGCGCCCTGCACACTCATCAGCAGTTGTGGCCACTCGGCCAGCTCGGCCTGCCAGCCGCCCAGGGCGCGTTCATGTTCCTGCGGCATGGCGGCCAGCAAGGCGGCCACATGTTGCGGCGCGCGTTGTGCGGCGGCCAATGTGGCCATGCAGGCCACCGGGTTGCGTTTGTGTGGCATGGCCGACGAACCGCCCCGCCCCGGCTCGCTGGGTTCGGCCAGCTCAGCCACTTCAAACTGGCCCATCAGCGCGATGTCTTTGGCGATTTTTCCCAGGCTGCCGGCCAGCAAACCCAGCTCGCAGGCCAGGGCCACCCACTCGTCGCGCTGCGTGTGCCAGGGCGCTTGCGGCGCATGCAGGCCCAGGCGCTCAGCCATCAACTGCGTGACTTGCGCGCCCTTGCCTTGCAGGCCGGCTTGTGTTCCGGCCGCACCACCCAGCTGCACACACAGCGCGAGGTTTTGCACCCGCTGCAGCCGCGCCAGGCTGCGCACCAGCGGCGCGACCCAGTTGCAGCACTTCCAGCCGAAGCTGGTGACCGAGGCCGGCTGCATCAGGGTGCGCGCCAGCATGGGGCTGGCGGCGTGTTGCTCGGCCAGCAAGAACAAGGTCTGCACCAATTGCCGCACATCGCTTTGGATCAGGGCCAGCACATCCCGCGTGGCCAGCGCCATCGCGGTGTCGATCACATCCTGGCTGGTGCTGGCAAAGTGCACCCAGGGCAAGGCCTCGGGCGTGTCCTGAGCGACCACGGCTTTCAGGCTTTTGATCAGCGGAATCGCCACACTGCCAGCCACCGCGCTGGCCTGGACCATGCCCGCCACGTCGTGGCGCGACACGTCACAAGCGGCACCAATGCTGGCGCTGGCACTTTCAGGAATCAGCCCGGCCTGCGCTTGCGCGTGGGCCAGTGCTTCTTCAAAGCGCAACATCGCCGCCACAAAATCACGGCTGGCAAAGGCCTGCAGCGCCTCGGGGCTGGAGAGAAAATCATCAAAAATACTCATGCGACATTCTAGACAGAAGACTTGGAGACGGACTCTTCGTCAGCAGCCCTGGCGCGGCGGCCTCACAATGCAAGCACCCATGCACAGCCGCCACTTTCTCCAGCTTCTTGCCTTGTCCGCGCTTTGGGGCGCGTCCTTTCCTTTTATCCGTATCGCCAGCCCGGCACTCGGCCCCTGGGGCGTAGCGGGCATACGCTGCGTGTTGGCGGCGCTGGTGCTGGCCGGCTTGATGACCTTGCTGCGCGAACGTTGGCCGGGCCGCCCTGCCTGGCCGCGTCTGGTGCTGCTGAGTGTGCTGACGGTGGTCGCGCCTTTTGTACTCTTCGGTTGGGCCGGCCTGCATTTGCCCGCCGGTTATTCCGCCGTGTTGAATGCCACCGCGCCGCTGTTCGGCGTGCTGGCCGCCGCGGTGGTCCGGGAAGAACGCCTCACGCTGCGTCGCCTGCTCGGTTGCGCCGTGGGTTTTGCGGGGGTGGCCTTGCTGGTGCGCCTGGGGCCGGTGGCCGTGACCACCCCGGTGTTGATGAGCGCCCTGGCCTGCGTGGCAGCCGCCGCCTGTTACGCCTGCGGCGCGATTTTGATGAAACGCGCCAGCCACGCCCACCAGCCGCTGCCCGCCTCGGCCGCCGTGCATCTGGCGGCCGCCTTGTTGCTGCTGGTGCCGACCGGGCTGTCGGTGCCGGCCATGCAGCCCAGCACAGCCGCGCTGCTTTCGGTCGCGGTGCTGGGCCTGGTGACCAGCGGCTTCATGTACTGGATCAGCATGCGGCTGATGCGCGAAATTCCGGCCAGCGCCGCGACCTCGGCGGCCTTCATGATTCCGCTGTTCGGCATCGCCTGGGGCGGCCTGTTTCTGGGCGAGCCGGTGACCTGGGGCATGGCGCCGGGTTGTGTGCTGGTGCTGGCGGCCACCGTGATGATCACCGGCTTCAACCCGTTCAGGGCAGCAGCGCGTTAAAACGCTACAAAATTCATAGCTTCTTGTGCCCGTCCTGCCTGGGCTAGAGCCCTAAATCGCTTAAGAATCAGGGCGTGACGGCAGCCGCGGCATCCAGACCACGCTGCAGGCGCCAGGTGCGGTAAGCGCACAACATGGCGAGCCCGCTGGCGCCGGCGCAAGCCCAGTACACACTGACCAGGCCATAGGCCGAGCTGAGCAAGCCGCCCGCCAGCCCGCCCAGCACACCCGGAAATCCGTAAGCCGTCACCACATACAGCGCCTGGCCGCGGCCACGCAGGCGTCCGGGGAAATGGTGCGACAGCAGCGCGATGCACACCGTGTGGTGGGTCGCAAAAGTCAGTGCATGCAACATCTGCGCAAACACAAGCAAGGCCAGCACCCCCGCGCCGGTGGCGGTGATGCCCATGCGCAGCGCCATGGCGGCGGCACACACCACCAGCCAGGCACTCAGGCTGAACTTGGGCAACCAGCGGCCCTGGGTGTAAAACCAGGCGATCTCGACCACCACCGACACCGCCCACAAAATACCGATCATGGCCTTGCTGTAACCGATCGAATCCAGGTAGAGCGAGAAAAACACATAAATGCCGATGTGCGCCAGCACATGAAAAAACGCCGAGGCAAAAAACCACTGCACGACGCGCCGGCGCAGTATCGGCAACACCGGGATCTTCTCTTGCTGCGGGCTGACCGCCTCCTTCAGGTCGGGCAGCAGCCAGACGCTGATGGTCACCGCCAGCAGCGACATAAAGGTCCAGGCCGGAAAATGGCGCATGCCGAAAACCTCGAACCAGCTGCCGGCGGTAAACACGGTGACCAGAAAACCCAGCGAGCCCCACAGGCGTACCCGCCCATAACGCCGGGCATCAAAAGCGCCGCCGTGGCTGATCAGGTGTGCCATCGCGGCCTCACTCATGGGCATCATGGCGCTGGTGTGGGTGAACATCACCAGCAACACGGCGCTCAGCCACCAGACACCGTTGGCTGAATCAAAATCCATCCACAGGCCCAGCGACACCATCAGTGCCACCGTGGCGCCGTAACGCAGCAGCTTGACGCGTTCGCCGGTGTGGTCACTGAGCGCGCCCCAGCCATAAGGCGCAAACAGCCGGGTCGCGGCCTGCACCGAGGTCAGCAGGCTGATCGCCAGAATGCTGAAACCCAGCTCCTTGAGCCACAGCGGCAAATACGGGTTGAAAAACCCAATATGGGCGAAATAACTGGCCGACAGTGCCGCAAACGGCGCCAGTTGGCGGCGCCGCGCCGCGGCTTCAGGCATAACTTAGATGGAGCCGCTGATCGCCTGCATCGGCGATGTCACGTCGCCGCACTGCGCACGGTGGCGCAAGGCATGCTCCATCACCACCAGCGCCAGCATGGCTTCGGCAATCGGTGTGGCGCGTATGCCCACGCAGGGGTCGTGCCGGCCCTTGGTCACCACGCTTGTGGGCGCGCCCGCCATGTCGATGGACTCGCGCGGCGTGATGATGGAGCTGGTTGGTTTGATCGCAATCGACACTTCCAGGTCCTGGCCGGTGCTGATGCCGCCCAACACGCCGCCGGCGTTGTTCGACTTGAAACCTTCAGGCGACAGCGAGTCGCCATGCGTGGTGCCGCGCTGCGTCACGCTGGCAAACCCGGCACCGATTTCCACCCCCTTGACGGCATTGATACCCATCATCGCAAAAGCAATGTCGGCGTCCAGCTTGTCAAACAGCGGCTCGCCCAGGCCCACCGGCATGCCGCTGGCGGTCACGCGGATACGCGCGCCGCAGGAATCGCCGGCCTTGCGCAAGGCGTCCATATAGGTTTCAAGCTTGGACACATCGGCCACGGGCGCAAAAAACGGATTGTTCGGAACATGCGCCCAGGACTCGAAATCCAGGGGCATCTCGCCGATTTGTGTCATGCAGCCGCGGAAGGTCGTGCCGTATTTTTCAAACAGCCACTTCTTGGCCACCGCACCGGCCGCCACCATGGGCGCCGTCAGCCGGGCCGAGGCCCGACCGCCACCGCGCGGGTCACGAATGCCGTATTTCTGCAAATAGCTGTAGTCGGCGTGGCCGGGGCGGAAGGTGTTGAGGATGTCGCCGTAATCCTTGCTGCGCTGGTCGGTGTTTTTGATCAACAGGCAGATCGGTGTGCCGGTGGTTTTGCCCTCGTACACGCCGGACAGGATTTCCACCGCGTCCGGCTCGTTGCGCTGCGTCACATGCCGGCTGGTGCCGGGACGCCGGCGGTCCAGGTCGCCCTGGATGTCGGCCTCGCTCAGCGCCATGCCGGGCGGGCAGCCGTCAATCACGCAGCCAATGGCCGGGCCGTGGGATTCACCAAAGTTGGTGACTGCGAATAGGGTTCCGAAGGTATTGCCGCTCATGGTGGGATTATCCCAGATGGCAATTTCGGGATGGCTAATCGCTCGGGCATACGGCGTTCCGCGCGTTCTCATCCCGGGCCAGCCCCGGGGTCGGTGCGGGGCTTGGCGGCGTGTTCAGCGGGCGCAATTGAAACCCGTAGATCTACCCGCGGGGGCAAGAGATGATCCACAGCGCCAGCAATTGAAGCGGGGGCGTCAGCGGTATTGGTCCTCGATACGCGCCCACTTGTCCATGCCCACGATGGATTTGTACTCCTCGAAAGACACGCCGGTACCTGACAGTTTGAGTTCACCGCTGGCAATGTCGCGTAGCGTCTCCTGCATGCTGCGCGTGGCGCGCATCAGCAGAGAAATGCCGTAGATCACGATACGAAAGCCAAGCTCTTCCAGTTCGACCGGTTTGAGGATGGGTGTACGGCCGCCTTCGAGCATGTTGGCCAGCAGCGGCACGTCGAAGGTCTCGCCGATCCGGCGCATCTCTTCGATGGAAACCGGTGCCTCGATGAACAGGCCATCGGCACCGGCCCGAAGGTAACGCTCACCGCGCCGCAACGCTTCGTCCATGTCCACCACTTCACGCGCGTCGGTGCGGGCGATGATGAAGGTGTCCGGCCGCATTCGCTCCCCCGCTGCAGCGCGGATCTTGCTCTCCATCTCCCTGGTGTCAACCAGGGCCTTGCCGGCGATGTGGCCGCAGCGTTTGGGGCTGACCTGGTCCTCGAAAAATAGCGCCTGCGCGCCCAGCCGCTCCAGCGAGTGCACCAGATGCACCACATTCTTGTGGTCACCATAGCCGTTATCGGCATCGACCAGCACCGGCAGGTCGCTCACCGCCAGGATGTCCCGGTAGGCGTCGGCAAACTCGCGCCCGCCGAGCAGGCCGATGTCCGGCACGCCATAGCGCACGCCAGCCACGGGAAAACCACCGACAAAATAGGCCTTGAAGCCGGCCTGCTTGATCAACAGGGCGGACAGCGCGTCATGTGCGCCGGGAAGAACCAGGGGTCGCTCGCTGGCAACCAATTCACGAAATGTCGTCATTCGAATTTAACTCCTGCATCACGGATAACCCTGCCCCATTTCACGGCATCTTCACGCATCAGCCTGGCCAGGTCGTCGGGCCGACCCGACGCGGCCTCCGCGCCTTGCGCAGCCAGCTTGTCCTGCACGTCCTGCGACTGGAGGGCGCGGCCAAGCTCTGTGGCCAGCCGGGCCAACACCTCCGGTGGCGTCGCCGCTGGTGCGACGAAGCCAAACCATGTCACCCCTTCAAATCCGGGCAGGCCGGACTCGGCCACGGTGGGCAGCTCCGGCGCCAGGGGCGAACGCTTGAGGCCCGTGACCGCCAAGGCCTTGATCTTGCCGGCGCGCGCTTGCGGCAAGGTCCATGTGATCGAGTCGAACTGGAAACCCACCTGACCCGAGACCACGTCCGCCAAGGCCTGGACACCGGTCTTGTAAGGCACATGAACGGCCTGGGTGCCACTGCTGGATTTGAACAGCTCGCCCACCAGGTGCGTGATGGTTCCATTGCCGCTGGAGGCAAAGCTCAGTTGACCCCGCTTGGCTTTGGCCAGTTGCAGCAGGCCTTTCACGTCCGTCACGCCCAGCGTATTGCTGACCACCAGCACATTCGGTGCGCGGGCCACCAGGCCCACGGGCGCGAAGTCCTTCACGGCGTCGTAAGGGAGCTTGGGGTTGGCCACCGACAGGATGGCGTGGGTGCTGGTGGTCGCCATCAGCAACGTGTAGCCGTCCGCCGGCGCTCGGGCCACTTGCTCGCTGGCAATGGCACCGGCCGCGCCGGGACGGTTGTCGATGACCACCGACTGCCCCAGGGCGTCGCCCATCTTCTGGCCCACCAGGCGAGCGATAGCGTCGGTTGACCCGCCAGCGGCAAAGGGCACCACCAGCTTGATGGGCCGCGAGGGATAGCCCTGCGCCATGACAGGTGCCAGCGTCAGCACGGCCGCCGCCGCCAGCGCGCATTTCAGAAAGTACCGGGTTCTCATCATGTCTCCTTTGGTTGGATACGTGCTACCTTAGCGACAGGACTCTGCGATGGAAAATGATTAATTTGGATGCCCGGGCCATGCACGCCATCGATGGCTGCGCTGACGGATCGAACTGAATGGACTTGCGGCGAATCGATCTCAACCTGCTCGTGGTGTTCGAGGCCCTGGTGTCCGAGGGCAGCGTTTCCAGCGCTGCGCGACGGCTGCACTTGTCGCAAAGCGCCATGAGCCACGCCTTGTCCCGTCTGCGGGACGCTTTCGGCGATCCCATCCTGGTGCGCCATGGTCGCGGGATGGAAGCCACGCCGCAGGCACTGGCGGCCCTTCCCGAAGTGAGATCGCTGCTTGTCCAGGTCGGCCGCCTGTTTGCACACGGTGGCCGCTTCGATCCGGCGACAGCCGATCGCAGCGTGCACATCGGGGCGTCGGATCACGCCGCGGCGCTGGTGCTGCCCGCGCTGATCGCCAGCATTCGCCGCGAAGCACCCGGTATCCGGCTGCGGCTGCGCCATGCAGGGCGTGTGGATGCGCCGCAGATGCTGCGGTCGGGCCAGCTGGACCTGGCCCTGGGCGTCCTCAACAACCTGACCGCGGACCTGGCTACCCAGCCGCTGATCTCAGAGCCGTATATGTGCGCCGTGGCTGAAGAGACCGCAACAAAGCTGCCGCTGTCGCGCGGTGACTACCTCGAGGCAGAACACATCAATGTGCTGGTACAGGGCGATACGCTGGGGCTGATTGACGAGGCACTGGCCCGACAGGGCCTGGCCAGACGCATTGCGCTGACCGTCCCCCACTTCAGCACCGCGCTGGCCTTGTTGCCCGGCACGCCGCTGGTGTACACGGGACCGGCCAGCCTGTTCACCCGCACGCCGCAAGGGCTGCGTCTGTTCAAGCCTCCCGTGGATCTGCCGGAGTTCCCGACACAACTGGCTTGGTCCGTGCGCAACCAGAACGACGAGGGGCTGCAATGGCTGCGCAAGCAGATTGTGGCGCAGTTTCAGTCGGTGAAAAAACCTGGCGCTAATGAAGAAGAGCGATCCATCACCGACGCTGCTTGAGCGCTCTCCCCGGGGACGAGAGAGCTCGCATGTCAGAATAGGAATTTAAGAAAAATCAGCACCCAGCCCTTATGGACAGTGCGTAGACAGCTATTGAATCAATAGCGCCTTATCTGGCGGCGTGCGGCAGGCTCACAGCTTGGTTTCTGGCACTTCTTCTTCCTCCGAAGGCCAGTCACGGATATAAGCCTTGAGCATCTTGTTCTCGAAGTTCTGCCCATCGACCACCGCCTTGGCCACGTCGTAAAACGAAATCACGCCTTCCAGCACTTTTTTGTTGAGCACCGGCATGTAGCGCGCGTGACGGCCCAGCATCATGCGCCGCACTTCGTCAATTTCGGTGTCGGGCGTGCAGGTCAGCGGCGCATCGTCCATCGCGCTGCGTACCACCATGGTGCCAACCGCACCGTCGTTTTTGACCAGGGCCAGAATCACTTCGCGAAAAGTCAGCATGCCGACCAGGTCGCCGTGTTCCATCACCACCAGTGAGCCGATGTCTTTGTCGGCCATGACTTTCACCGCATTGGCCAGCGCTTCGTCGGGATGAGCGGTGTAAAGCGTGTTGCCCTTAACACGCAGGATATCAAGGACTTTCATAAGGCGCTCCTTTGTGTTTATTACCTCGGCCGACTGCCCATTTTCAGCAGTGCCCTCAGGCGAAAAATTCAGTTCAAATATAGCCCACAATCGGCTGGCAAGCCATTGCGATTTGTTTCAGGGCGGCTGTGGTCGGCCCTGCCATTTGTTCTGTCCTTACTGGAGACTCCATGTCTGGCTACTCTGACCCCGGCTTTGACACGCTGGCGCTACACGCCGGCGCTGCGCCCGACCCGGCCACCGGCGCACGCGCCGTGCCGATTCACCTGACCACCTCTTTTGTTTTCGAGTCCAGCGACCATGCCGCCGCGCTGTTCAACCTGGAACGTGCTGGCCACGTCTATTCGCGCATCAGCAACCCGACCAACGCGGTGCTGGAGCAACGGGTGTCAGCGCTGGAAGGCGGCATAGGCGCGATCGCCACCGCCAGCGGCCAGGCCGCGCTGCACCTGGCCATCGCCACCTTGATGGGGGCCGGCTCACACATCGTGGCCTCCACCGCGCTTTACGGCGGCAGCCAGAACCTGCTGCACTACACGATGCGCCGCTTCGGCATAGACACCACCTTTGTCAAACCCGGCGACATGGACGGCTGGCGTGCAGCCGTGCGGCCCAACACCAAGCTGTTTTTCGGCGAAACCGTCGGCAACCCCGGCCTGGACGTGCTGGACATATCGATGGTCGCCAACATCGCGCATGAAGCCGGCGTGCCACTGCTGGTGGACTCGACCCTGACCTCCCCGTGGCTGGTCAAACCTTTCGACCACGGTGCCGACCTGGTCTACCACTCGGCTACCAAATTTTTGAGCGGCCACGGCACGGTGATCGGCGGCATCGTGGTGGACGGCGGCAGCTTCGACTGGGAAAAGTCCGGAAAATTCGCCGAACTGACCGAGGCTTATGACGGCTTTCACAACATGGTGTTCAGCGAGGAAAGCACGGTTGGCGCCTTTCTGCTGCGCGCCCGCCGCGAAGGCCTGCGCGACTTCGGCGCCTGCATGAGCCCACACAGCGCCTGGCTGATTTTGCAAGGCATTGAAACCCTGCCGCTGCGCATGGCGCGGCACATGTCCAACACCGCCCGGGTGGTCGAATTCCTGGCGGCCCAGCCTTTTGTCTCGCGTGTCGGCCACCCCATGCTGGCGTCCCACCCCAGCCACGCGCTGGCGCAAAAACTGCTGCCGCGCGGCGCCGGTTCGGTTTTCAGCTTTGACATCAAGGGCAACCGCGAACAGGGCAAAAAATTCATCGAAACGCTGAAGGTCTTCAGCCACCTGGCCAATGTGGGTGACTGCCGCAGCCTGGTGATTCACCCGGCCAGCACCACCCACTTCCGCATGACGGACGAAGCGTTGGCGGCGGGCGGTATCACGCAGGGCACGATTCGCCTGTCCATCGGCCTGGAAGACCCGGATGACCTGATCGACGACCTGAAGCGGGCGCTGAAGGCGGCCGAGAAAGCCTAGGCCTTGTCATGGCGGGCCTGACCCGCCATCCAGGCTGCACGGAATGAAGCGCCGCCATGGATTCCGGATCAAGTCCGGAATGACAGTCATAAAAACACCACGACACGGGAACAGGAGACAAGATGTATTTGCAAGTCAACGGCCACAAGACCTACTGCTACACCGGCGGCAAACCTTTTGACGCGGCCAAACCCACGGTCGTTTTCATCCACGGCGTACTCAACGACCACAGCGTGTGGATTCTGCAAACCCGTTCCCTGGCCCACCACGGCTGGAACGTGCTGGCCGTGGACTTGCCGGGCCACTGCAAAAGTGAAGGCGAGGCGCCCAGCAGCGTGGAAGAAGCGGCCGACTTCATCGCCGCGCTGCTGGATGCGGCGGGCGTGGCCAAGGCCGCGCTGGTTGGCCACAGTTGGGGTTCGCTGATCGCGCTGGAAGCGGCGGCCAGGCTCAAGGAGCGCGTGAGCCACCTGGTGCTGGTCGGCACCGCCTACCCGATGAAGGTCTCGCCCGCCTTGCTCGAGAGTTCGCTCAACGAGCCGATGAAGGCCCTGACCATGATCAATGTGTTCTCGCGCAGCACCCTGGCCCCGCCGCCCTCGGCGCTGGGCCCGGGTACCTGGGTTTATGGCGCCAGCCTGGCGCTGGGCCGTCGCGTCTTGGCCAGCAACACCCGGGTCAACGTTTTTCACCGCGGCTTCAAAGCCTGCGACAGTTATGCCAATGGCGAAAATGCCATCGCCCGGATCACCTGCCCGGTCCTCTTCCTGCTGGGGGCACAAGACCAGATGACCCAGCCCAAAGCCGCGCAGTTGCTGATCAAGCAAGCCCAAAGCAGCGGCAAAACCGTGCAGGTGGTCAGCCTGTCCGTGGGCCACAACCAGATGAACGAGGCACCGGAAGAGACGCTGGCCGCGATCCGCGGCTTTCTGGCGCAGACGGTTATAAACTAATAAGCAAGCGTATGATTGCGAGGTTTTGCCTCCAGGGAGGAGGCGGACCCCCGTCCACTCATTACAACAAAGCTTCATGCCCTCCGAGACCCCGCTGACCGAACCGTCGCCCCCCTCCCTGCACCGGGTACTGACCGCCCGCCACCTCACCATGATCGCGATCGGCGGCTCGATCGGCACCGGGCTGTTCGTGGCCTCGGGTGCCACCGTGTCGCAGGCCGGCCCCGGCGGCGCATTGGCCGCCTACCTGCTGATAGGCGCGATGGTGTATTTCCTGATGACCAGCCTGGGCGAGCTGGCCGCCTACATGCCGGTGTCGGGCTCGTTCGCGACCTATGGCGCGCTGTATGTGGACGAGGGTTTTGGCTTCGCGCTGGGCTGGAACTATTGGTACAACTGGGCCGTCACCATCGCCGTGGAACTGGTCGCGGCCCAACTGGTCATGCAGTACTGGTTTCCGGGCAGCTCGGGCGTGTTGTGGAGTGCGATGTTTCTCGGGCTGATGTTCCTGATCAACGCCATTTCCGTGCGTGGTTTCGGTGAGACGGAGTTCTGGCTGGCGCTGATCAAGGTCGTCACCGTGGTGGCCTTCATCGTGGTTGGCATCCTCATGATCTTCGGCATCCTGCAGGGCGACCATCCGCCGGGCGGACTGGCCAACTTCACGGTCGGCGATGCTCCTTTTGTGGGCGGCCTGCCGGCCATGATGGGGGTGGCGATGATTGCCGGTTTTTCCTTCCAGGGCACCGAGCTGATAGGTGTGGCGGCCGGCGAGTCGGCCGACCCAGCCAAAAACATTCCGCGCGCGGTTCGGCAGGTGTTCTGGCGCATCCTGCTGTTTTATGTGTTGGCGATCCTGGTCATCGGCCTGCTGATCCCCTACACCGACCCCAACCTCATCAAGACCGACCTCGGTTCCGTCAGTGTGAGTCCCTTCACGCTGGTGTTCCAGCATGCTGGTCTGGCTTTTGCCGCGAGTGTGATGAATGCGGTGATCCTGACAGCCGTGTTGTCGGCGGGCAACTCGGGCATGTATGCCTCGACCCGCATGTTGTTCAACCTCGCGGTCGACCGCCGCGCCCCGCAATGTTTCGCGCGACTGACCCGCGCCGGCGTGCCGCTCAACGCGCTGCTGGCCACCACGGCCGTGGGCGCGCTGTGTTTTCTGACCTCGCTGGGCGAAAGCCAGAACATCTACCTCTGGCTGCTCAACCTCTCGGGCATGACGGGATTTGTGGCCTGGCTGGGCATTGCCGTCAGCCACTACCGCTTCCGCAAGGGCCTGCTGGCGCAGGGCCTGGACCTGGGCCTGCTGCCATACCGCTCGCCCTTCTTTCCCTACGGACCCTTTTTCGCCTTCGGGCTGTGCCTGATCGTGACACTGGGGCAAAACTACGCTGCTTTCATAGGTGGCAACATTGACTGGGTCGGGGTGCTGGCGACCTACATCGGCATCTTCGTCTTCCTGGGCATGTGGCTGGGCTACCGGCTGGTTCGCAAGACCCGCATCGTCGCCTACGCGGACATGCCCTTCCCCGGCCTGCATCCCAAAAAACCCTGACATGCGCCGGGCCCCCCTGGCGGCAGCCGCCGCCCCGGTGGCGCCGGGACCGCTTTCTCTTTTCCCCTTCCCCCTAAAACTATCCCAACAGGAGAACTCATGAAAAAACATCTGCTGCAACCCCTCGCGGCACTGGCCGCGACCCTGGCACTGGCGGCCGGCTCGGCCCAGGCAGCGCCCACGCTGGTGGACCACGTCCAGGGCTACACCTTCAGCAAGGACAAACTCACCACCTTCACCGGCCTGGTGTTCGACCAGGGCAAGGTGTTGCGTGTGGGTGATGCCGCCGCGCTGGCCAAGCAATACCCCAACGCACGCCGCGTGAACGGCCAGGGCAAGACCCTGCTGCCGGGCCTGATCGACGTCCACGGCCACGTCTTCCGCATCGGCTTTCGCCGCAGCGAAGTGGTGGTGACAGGCACCCAGACCTTGCCTGAAGCACTGGACCGTATCAAGACCTACGCCCAGGCCAACCCGGCACGCCAGTGGCTGGTGGGTTCGGGCTGGAACCAGGTGATCTGGAAGCTGGGTCGTTTCCCCACGGCCGCCGAACTCGATACCGCCATTGCCGACCGCCCCGCCACGCTGCGTCGCGTGGATGGCCACGCCACCTGGGCCAACAGCAAGGCCTTGCAACTGGCCGGCATCACACGTGACACGCCGGATCCGGACGGCGGCCGCATCGAACGTGATGCCAAAGGCAACCCCAGCGGCGTGCTGGTCGACAAGGCGCAGGCCTTGCTGGCCAAGGTCATGCCCCCGTACACCGACGAAGAACGCCGCCTGTCGCTCGACTCCGCGCAGCGCCACTTCAACTCGCTGGGCCTGACCTCCGTGGGTGATGCTGGTGCCGGGGTCAACGAAGTCCGCATCTACCGCGAATTCGCCGACCAGAAAAAACTCACGACGCGTATCTACGCCATGATCGGCGACGTCGGCGACGACTACAAGGCGCTGGCCGTTCAAGGCCCGATCAAGGGTTATGCGGATGACCGCTTCAACCTGCGCGCCGTCAAACTTTACGCCGACGGCGCCCTGGGCAGCCGTGGCGCGGCCTTGCTGGAGCCCTACTCGGACGACCACAGCAACAAGGGTCTGCTGTTCATGGACGACGCCACGATACAGGCCAAGACCAAAACCGCGCTCAAGGCCGGCTACCAGGTCAACATCCACGCCATCGGCGATGCGGCCAATCGTCAGATCCTCAACGCCTATGAGGCAGCCTACAAGGAAGTTGGCGGCGACCAGCTGCGCAACCGCATCGAACACGCACAAGTGATTTCGCTGGCAGACATCCCGCGCTTCAAGACCTTGAGCCTGATCGCCTCGATGCAGCCCACCCACGCCACCAGCGACATGAACATGGCCGAAGACCGCATTGGCAAGGAGCGCATCAAGGGCGCTTACGCCTGGCAAACCATGCTCAAACAAGGCACCGTGGTGGCAGGCGGTTCGGACTTCCCCGTCGAGTCGGCCAACCCGTTTTTTGGCCTGCATTCCGCGGTGAACCGGACCGACCATGACGGCAAGCCCATCGCCGGCTGGCACCCTGAAGAAGCCATGACATTGACGCAGGCCTTCCGCGCCTTCACACTGGACGCGGCCTACGCCCAGCACCAGGAAAAAGTCATCGGTTCGCTGGAGCCTGGCAAGTGGGCCGACTTCATCCTGGTGGACCAGAACCCGTTCAAGATCGATCCCTCCAAGCTCTGGAACACCCAGGTTCTGGAGACCTGGCTGGCCGGCGAACGCGTCTACAAACAGGCCCCCGCCAAGCGCTAAGCCCTATCCCGGCGCCTTCCCCCCTGTTTAGGCAGGCGCCGGGTGGCAGCCCATCGGGTATAAGGATCGGGCGCGAGACCTTCGCGCCCACCTGATGGACCTTGCTGCCATGATGAATGCCGAAATCACGCCTCCCCTGTCGCCACAACGTGTGTACGACATCGCCGCCAGTTTCGATCTGCGCGAGCTGCCCCCCGATTTTTACGCCAACCCCTACCCGGTCTACGCGCGCCTGCGCGCATCCGAGCCGGTACGGCGCATGCCCGACGGCTCCTGGTTCCTGACCCGTTACGCCGACATCGTGGCGGTCTACCGCGACGCACAGACCTTCAGCTCGGACAAGAAGGTGGAATTCACGCCCAAGTATGGCGAAAGCGCACCGCTGCTGGAACACCACACGACCAGCCTGGTGTTCAACGACCCGCCGCTGCATACGCGCGTGCGCAAGCTGATCATGGGCGCGCTGACGCGGCGCGCCATCGCCGGGATGGAGCCCGGCCTGGTCACGCTCGTGGACGGCCTGCTCAATGCGATCGAAGCCAGGGGCGGCGGCGACCTGATCGAGGACTTCGCCTCGGCGATCCCGGTGGAGATCATCGGCAACCTGTTGGGTGTGCCGCATGCCGACCGCTGCCCGCTGCCCGCTGCGCGACTGGTCGCTCGCCATCCTCGGGGCACTCGAACCCAAACTCACGCCCGAGCAGGAGGCGCGGCGCTTTTCCGCGCGCCCCTCTCGATCAATATCAGGCAAGAAAGCGTCGGTTGGCAGTGCGGCCGAACGCAGCGCTATTTTTTTCTGGGATCATCGGCCGGATTGACATAATTGACGCCCCACGGCCCCACCCCGTGGACTTGGACGATGGTTTCCTCCTTGGTCCAGGCGAAATGGTTGGTCTTGGGCTGCATGATGGCGACACTGCCCGCTGCCAAGGGCATGGTTTTTGCCGGATCAAGCATGTCCCCGGTTCCCATGTTGAAGGTGCCGGAAATCACCGTGACATGCTCGATGGCGGGATGCCAGTGGGCCGGGATCTTGTAGTCGGCGGGGAGCTTCAAACGGAAGGTAATTGGGTTCGCCTCGTTCATCGGGCCTTCGATGACGGCGAGCTTCGCCCCCGGCGGCAGGGAGGGCACATCGGTCCACTTCAGATCAGCCGGCAAGACCATGACGTGGCCATCGCCGGCTGCCCATGTCGTGGACGGGGCAAGGCAGGCGCACACGAGCGTGATAGCGACCACCGCAATTTGACTTGCTTTCATTTCCTTCTCCTTTGTTGAGCAACATGTCGCTGGGTTGAGGCCCGGAAATCCATCAAGCGCTGGCACTGGCCTCGACGGTGCACGCCGAACGAACGGTTTCGGGCTGGCAGGCCTCTATGCCATCTTGGCAAGAATTCCGTTCATTTCATCCTTGCTGAAGGCGCGCAGAGTCTGCATGCGAACATTGCCGGCCCCAGCGATGGCCAGCGCGAATGCGGTGGCCGACTCGTCATCCGGTGCTTCGATGGTCACCACCAGGTCGTATTTCCCGAGTGTCCAGTAGATCTGCGTCATCTTGGCTCCGAACTTCTTGGCCGCCTCCTGAACCGCCTCCGCGCGTTTTGTGGTGTCCTTGACGCTACGGATCCCCTGATCGGTAAAGCTGGAAAGTGCAATGTAGGTTCCCATGATTATTCTCCTTGTGGCAACAGGGACCTCGGACAGTGGGCAGGCCAGCGGCGGTCCCGAAACGCTGGCCTGGCTTGCCGGCTCAGTGGCGGCCAAACACATTCCACGACAACCGGCTGTGAGGCGCCAGGCGCCAGGGGTCAGGGGTCAGGCGGGCTTGATATTCTGGTTCGTGCTGAAGAGGTTGGCCGGGTCGTATTTGCGCTTGATCTGGGCCAGGCGATCGTAGTTCGGACCGTAAGCCGCCTTCACGCGATCGCTCTCGTCGGCGGTGAGGAAATTGACGTAAACGCCACCGCTGGCAAAGGGCGCTGAGGCCTTGAAAAAGTCACGCGCCCAGCCGATGCAGCGCTCGTCGTCGGCCGGGTCCGCCCAGCGGCCGTGGACGTTCATCACGAACAGCGCATCGCGGTGCGGGTAGGCCGCGGAGTCGGGCGCCGGCCGTGTGGTAGCGCCGCCGATGGCGCCAAAAAATATCTCGCACTGGGGCGAGGGCAACTTCTCGATGTACTCAATGACGGCGTCAAACAGTCCGTCGTCGAGCACCGAGAAATTGTGCGACTTCCAGTAGTTGCGAGCGCCCGGGGTGAGCAGCGGGTCAAAGGCCTGTTGCCAGGCGGTGTAGGGTTGCACGCCGACGTGCTCGCCCAAGGGGGTGCCGAAGGTGCGCAGCGGCGCTATGAGCGGCTGGCCCTGCGCCGGGTCACCCGCGTAGCACAGCGCGAGCGCGATCATCCCCTGGCCGTGGACCTTCTCGGGGAGGAAGGGCAGAGGCGGCGCCTGACGCAGGACGGCCCATACCGCAAGCTCGTCGGGTGCCTTCGCGATGAATTCGCGGTATTGCTGCAGCACCGCCTTCGCCTCGGAAAGCGGGTAGACGATCAGGCCACTCAGGAGGTCCGGACCGACCGGGTGGAGCCGGAACTCGAAGCGGGTCACAACGCCAAAATTGCCGCTACCGCCGCGGAGAGCCCAGAAAAGGTCGGGATGCTCCGTGGCGCTGGCGCGCAGCACCTCACCGGCCGCGGTGACCACCTCGGCGGACTCCAGGTTGTCGACGGTCATGCCGTACTTGCGGCTGAGCCAGCCGAAGCCACCGCCGAGCGTCAGGCCCGCGACACCGGTGGTGGAGTTGATGCCGAGCGGCGTGGCGAGGCCGTGGGCCTGGCTTGCGGCGTCGAAGTCAGCGAGCGTGGCGCCGCCCTCAATGGTTGCGCGGCGCGCGCCAGCATCGACGCTGGCGGCCTTCATCTGCGACAGGTCAATGACGATGCCGTCGTCACATATCGCACTGCCTGCGATGTTGTGCCCGCCGCCGCGGACGGCGAGCGCGAGGCCGTTGTCCCTGGCGAAGTTGACCGCCCGAACGACGTCCGGCGTGGTGGCGCAACGGACAATGAGCGCGGGGTGCTTGTCGATCGTCGCGTTCCAGACCTTGCGTGCGCTTTCGTAGCCATCGTCATCCGGGAGAATCACCTCCCCCCCTGCGCTCTCTTTTAGCGCCTGGATCTTCGTCGCTTGCAATGCAGTCATGGCGTGCTCCTTCGGTTGAGAAAAAACGATCCGTTGAAGGCCATCAGAGCAAGGGTCAACGCTGGCAACGGCCCCGGGTACCGCCAGCCCCAGTCAATGCAAGGCGACACCCCACCGTTCTTCATCACGGCACCGGAGCCCCCTGAGAGTTCCCCCAAAAAAAACAGAGCGCCGGTATTCAGCTCAACCTGGCAGCTGCATTCTTTGCACGGGCAAATTTGCCACCCACCCTTGTAGCACCGGCATCCGCATCAAGCCAGAGCCAGTTGTATCCAAAGGTCTGTGCACCTGAAACCGGGTACCTAAAACAAGGTAGAGGGTACGCAGTCACGTACTCCTGCTGGCCTCGGGCTGCACTGCCGACCTGCGTCGCAGGCAGGCCGCAATGCCACAATGACCGCATGCCAGACGCTTTACCCTTTGTCATCACCCCACCGCTTTCTGCGGAGCGCGCACGGGACATCGCAGCCAGTTTCGACCTGCGCGCCCTGCCCGCAGACTTCTACGCCAACCCCTACCCGGTCTACGCGCGGCTGCGCGCATCCGAGCCGGTAAAACACATGCCCGACGGCTCCTGGTTCCTGACCCGTTACGCCGACATCGTGGCGGTGTACCGCGACGCCCAGACCTTCAGCTCCGACAAAAAAGTGGAGTTCACGCCCAAATACGGCGCCGGTTCGCCGCTGCTGGAGCATCACACGACCAGCCTGGTGTTCAACGACCCGCCGTTACACACCCGCGTGCGCAAACTCATCATGGGTGCGCTGACACGGCGTGCGATTGCCGACATGGAGCCCGGTTTGATCACACTGGTGGACAGCCTGCTGGACCGCATCGAAGCCCAAGGTGGCGGCGACTTGATCGAAGACTTCGCCTCGGCGATTCCAGTCGAGATCATCGGCAACCTGCTGGGTGTGCCGCATGCCGACCGCGGCCCCTTGCGCGACTGGTCGCTCGCCATCCTGGGCGCGCTGGAGCCCAAACTCACACCCGAGCAGGAGGCGCGTGGCAACCGCAGCGTCAGCGAATTCACGGCTTACCTGAAGACCCTGGTGGCAGAACGCCGCCAACACCCCGGGGATCCGGAACACGATGTGTTGACCCGCCTGATCCAGGGCGAAAACACGAAGTCGCCTGACGGCTCCGTGGCCGGAGAACAACTCAGCGAAACCGAACTGCTGCAAAACTGCGTGTTTATCCTCAACGCCGGCCATGAAACCACCACCAACCTGATCGGCAATGCGCTGGTGCTGCTGCAGGAGTGGCCCGAGGCCAGGCAGCAATTGCTATCAAAAATGCAGCTATCTGCGCACACTGGACAAGGGCTAGAGGCCGATTTAGCTGTTGAAATCGACGAATTCCTGCGTTTTGAGTCATCCAACCAGCTGAGCAACCGGCGCGCCCTCAAAGCCTGCCAGGTCGGTGGTGTGGACCTGCCGGCAGGAACCTTGCTGACCCTGTGTATAGGCGCAGCCAACCGCGACCCGGCGCAGTTTGAACATCCCGAACAACTGGACCTGGCGCGTGCGAACAACCGCCACCTGGCCTTCGGCTTTGGCATCCACCAGTGCGCCGGCCTGAGCCTGGCGCGGCTGGAGGGTCGAATCGCCGTCGGCCGCTTTCTGCAGCGCTTCCCCGACTACAGCCTCACAGCCCCGCCTACCCGAGGCGGGCGGGCCCGCTTCAGGGGATTTTTGAACGCGCCCTTCAGCGTCAAGTCACGCTGATTTCAGGTTTTGGTACAGCGTGCGCGCCAAGGCTGTCAGGGCCGGGTCGACCGATGTTGCGGCCACACCGGGCGCCAAGGCTCCCACCATCCGCGACAAGGTGCCGGCGTGTGGCAACAAGGGACCGGCGAACCTAAGCTCGTCACCATCGGCAATCAACAGTGTCGGAAAAGTTTCGATGTCGAGCTCACCCACCAGCGCCGCCTGGTCTTCAATGTCCAGCCAGAGAAATGGCATGCCCGGGTACTCGGCGGCCACCTGGTCGAACACGGTCCGGTAGTCGCGGCAGGTGCCGCACCAGTCGGCACACAAACAGGCCACCCAGCGCTGGGCGGGGTCACGGTGAAGATACGGCGGGCAAGGGTCAGACATAAGTGCAATTGTGTGTCGGCGTGACTATCATGGGTGATTCACCCGGAGACAAGCCATGACCACCACGACTTCCAGCGCACCACCCGCAGCAGTAGACGCCAAAACCTTCCAAAGGTTCGCCGAGTTTTACCCCTTTTATCTGACCGAACACAGCAACCGCACCTGCCGCCGCCTGCATTTTGTGGGCTCCAGCCTGTCGCTGTTATGCCTGCTGGCGCTGGTCCTCACGCGCCAGCCGCTGTGGTTGCTGGCGGGTTTGTTCTGCGGTTACGGTTTTGCCTGGGTCGGCCATTTTGTGTTCGAGAAAAACAGACCCGCGTCCTTCAAACGCCCGCTGTACAGCTTCATGGGCGACTGGGCCATGTACAAGGACATCTGGCTGGGCAAGGTCAAGATCTGATGACAAGCAACGCCACCCTCCCGCTGGAAACCCAGGCCATCGAGACCCTCTCCCGCGTCACCACCGCCACACTGACCACCCTGCTGCTTAAAAAAGGCTTGCGCAATGTCTGGCTGCGCGGCGCGCGCCCCTTGCGCGCCGGCCAGCCCCGGCTGGTGGGCCGGGCTTTTACCCTGCGTTTTGTGCCGGCGCGTGAAGACCTGGCCACACCCGAGTCCTGGTCTTCGCCGATTTCGACCCGCGCCGCGATCGAAGACATGCCCGCCGGCTGCATCGCCGTGGTGGACGCCATGGGTGTCAGCGACGCGGGGATTTTTGGCGACATCCTCTGTGCCCGCATGCACAAGCGCGGTGTGGCCGCGCTGGTGAGTGACGGCGTGGTGCGTGACCAGGCCGGCGTGTTGGCCACTGGCCTGCCGGTCTGGTGCAGCGGTGCCGCCGCGCCGCCTTCTGTGGCCGGCCTGACTTTTGTCGCCTGGCAGCAGCCGATTGCCTGCGGCGGCGTGGCGGTGTTTCCCAACGACGTGATTGTGGTGGACGACGACGGCGCGGTGCTGATTCCCGCCGCGCTGCTCGAAGAAATGCTGGTTCTGGCCCCCGAGCAGGAACGGCTGGAAGCCTGGATCATGGCTGAGGTCGAAAACGGCGCGGCCTTGCCTGGCCTGTACCCGCCGAATGCCGAAAACAAGGCGCGTTATGAGGCGCAAAAATCTGGCTAACAGGCCTTGATCACCCAGTCTGCCGCGCTTGAGTTGCTATCATTTTTATAACGCGTCACGCAGCATCAGTGCGGGCAAACGCGCGTTTTCCCATAATTTTTTCATGGAGGCGTCTTTACTCAAGAGCAACTGCGCCATCAGCGGCTCCAGCGCCGTGGCGTCCGGGTCAGCCAGCAGCAGATAACGCGCTTCGTGCGCATTGTCAGGGTCGGTCAGTTGGCCTATCCAGTCCAGCGCCATCAGGGTTTCCAGCACCGGCTCCAGTTGCAACACATCAACCTGCAGCGCCTGCGCCAGTTGCGAAGCCTCCAGGCCGATGTGACTGGTGCTGCGCGCCTGGTGCAACTGCTGCAGCAACTCCACCGCCAGCTGGAACTGCCAGCCGTGCGCACTGCCGCGGCGTTTCACCCCGGCCATCAGGCTGGGCAGGTAGGCCGCAATCACCGCGCCCATCAAGACGATGACCCAGGCGACGTAAATCCAGACCAGCAAAATCGGCAAGGTGGCAAAGGCGCCATACACCAGCGAATAGGTCGGCACGCTGCTGAGGTACAAGCTCAGCGCTTTTTTCGCCAGCTCGATGCCGGCCGCCACAAACAAACCACCGACCCAGGCATGTGACCAGCGCACAAAGGTGTTGGGCACATAACGGTAGAGGGCGGCCATGCCGCCGGCCAGCAGGAAGAACTGCGCCACGTCCAGCAGAAATCGCAATCCGTCGGGCAAGGTCCCGACCATGCCGCGCGAGGCGGACAACACATACGACGTCACCGCCAGGCTGGCGCCCAGCACCAGTGGCCCCAGGGTGATCGCGGCCCAATAAATCAGCACGCGCTGGGCCAGGGGGCGCGGCTGTTTCACGCGCCAGATACCGTTGAGCGTGCGGTCTATGGTCAGGATCAGCGCAATTGCCGTCCCCAGCAACACCGCCAGGCCGGCGACGCCGAGTTTGCTGGCCTGTTTGGCGAATTGCGTCAGGTAGCCCAGCACCTGGCGCGAAATGTCGTCGGGAATCAGGCTGTTGACCAACCACACCTGCAAGGTGCCCTGCAGCTTGGAAAACATCGGAAAAGCCGTGAAAATCGCCAGCGCCACCGTGAAAAACGGCACCAGCGCAATGCTGGTGGTGAAGGTCAGGCTGCTGGCCGTCAGGCCCATGTGGTCTTCGCGAAAACGCTGGCGCAGGGTGATGGCGGTATCACGCCAGGGAAAATGGGATAAGTCAGTCAATAACTGCTGGAAATTCATCCCCGGTATCATGCCATCGACATGAGCCTCAACATCCACAAAACAACACAGATAGACGCCACGCGCTGGCTCGCCCTGGGCAGCCTGGGCGGCCTGATCATTCTCGGCCTGGCCTGGGAGCTTTGGCTGGCACCGGTGCGTCCGGGCGGCTCGCTGCTGGCCCTGAAAGTCCTGCCCTTGTGTATTCCCCTGGCCGGCCTGCTGAAAAACCGCATGTACACCTACCGCTGGCTCAGCCTGATGATCTGGCTGTATTTCACCGAAGGCGCGGTGCGCGCCTGGAGCGACAAGCCGCCCGGCAATTACCTGGCGATGATCGAGGTCGTCCTGTGCCTGCTGCTGTTTACCGCCTGCGCCATGCATGTGCGTATTCGCCTGAAAAATGCCAAAAACCCGTCAACCCCTGAACCGGAACCCCAAACACCGTGAACACCCACAACGAACTGCTTGAATCCCTCCGCCACATCGTGGGCGCGCCCAATGTTCTGACCGACGGCGACCTGACCGCCTGGGTGCAGGACTGGCGCAAGCGTGAAACCGGCAAGGCGCTGGCCGTGGTGCGACCGGCTTCCACGCCGGAAGTCGCCGCCGTGGTGAAGGCCTGTGCTGCGGCACGCGTGAGCATCGTGCCGCAAGGCGGCAACACCGGCATGGTGGTGGGCTCCACCCCGGACGCCAGCGGCACCCAGGTCGTCCTGAGCCTGACACGCATGAACAAGGTGCGTACCCTCGATGCGGGCAACCTGACCATCACCGTCGATGCCGGCTGCGTGTTGCAAAACCTGCAGGAAGCGTGTGAACAAGCCGGTTTTCTGTTCCCGCTGAGTCTGGCGTCTGAAGGCAGTTGCACCATAGGCGGCAACCTCGGCACGAATGCCGGCGGCACCCAGGTCGTGCGTTACGGCAATACCCGCGAACTCTGCCTGGGGCTGGAAGTCGTGAATGCGCAGGGTGAAATCTGGGACGGCCTGTCCGGCCTGCGCAAGGACAACACCGGCTACGACCTGCGCCACCTGTTCATCGGCAGCGAAGGCACGCTGGGCGTCATCACAGCCGCGACCATGAAGCTATACCCCATGCCCAAGGCCCAGCTCACCGCCTTTGCCGCCGTGCCCACGCTCGAGGCCGCCGTGCAGTTGCTCGGCCTGGCGCATGAGCACCTCGGTTCCGGCCTGACAGGTTTCGAGGTCATGGGCCAGTTCGCGCTGAGCCTGGTGGCCAAACACTTCCCGCAGCAGCGTGTGCCTTTCTGGCAGGAGTCAGCCTGGTGCGTGGTGCTGGAGAACTCGGACAACGAATCGGAAGCCCATGCACGGGCCTGCTTTGAGCGCCTGCTCGAAGCGGCCATGGAGGCGGGCTGCGTGGTCGATGCGGTGGTCGCCGAGAGCATGGCCCAGGCACACGCGTTGTGGCACATCCGCGAAAGCATCCCCCTGGCGCAGGCCGAAGAGGGCCTGAACATCAAACATGACATCTCGATCAATGTCTCGCGCATCCCCGAATTTGTGGCCGAGACCAACGCCCTGCTGCTCGCGCGTTTTCCCGGCGCGCGTTTGGTGGTGTATGGCCACCTGGGCGACGGCAACCTGCACTACAACGTGCAGGCGCCCGAACATGACGACCAGGCACGCTTCCTCAACGAGGAGGAGGCGCCCATGAATGCGCTGGTTTACGAGGTCGTGGACCGCTACCGGGGGTCGATCTCGGCCGAACACGGTGTCGGCAGCCTCAAGGTCGACACCTTGCCCAAACACAAATCGCCAGTCGCGATGGGCATGATGCGTGCCATCAAACACGGCCTGGATCCCCTGAACCTGATGAACCCGGGACGGGTGCTGAAGGCATAATCAAGGCCATCGCGGCACCCGTGCCGCGCCCTCTTTTCCAGCACCTTTAGCCCGGTTTTTCATGACCTCTCCCATCCGCTCCCAATACGAAGATTTCATGCGCCATGTGGACACGCAGGGCGTGCTCAAGGCCGACCGCACTGGCACCGGCACCAAAAGCGTGTTTGGTTACCAGATGCGTTTTGACCTGAATGAAGGCTTTCCGCTGGTGACCACCAAAAAGGTGCACCTCAAGTCCATCGTGCATGAACTGCTGTGGTTTCTGCAGGGCTCCAGCGACAACAACTGGCTGAAAGAGCGCGGCGTGACGATCTGGGACGAGTGGGCACGTGAAGACGGCGACCTGGGCCCGGTCTACGGCGTGCAGTGGCGCAGCTGGCCCACACCCGAGGGCGGCCATATCGACCAGATCGCCGAAGTCATCAAGACCTTGAAGACCAACCCCGACTCGCGCCGCATCATCGTCAGCGCCTGGAACGTGGCCGATCTGAGCAAGATGGCCTTGATGCCCTGCCATGCTTTTTTCCAGTTTTACGTGGCCCCGGCCACCGAGCCCGGCGGCAAGGGCAAACTGAGTTGCCAGCTGTACCAGCGCAGCGCAGACATCTTTCTCGGCGTGCCCTTCAACATCGCCAGCTACGCCCTGCTCACCCACATGGTGGCGCAGCAATGTGATCTGGACGTGGGTGACTTCATCTGGACCGGCGGCGACTGCCACATCTACAGCAACCACGCCGAACAGGTCGCGCTGCAACTGAGCCGCACACCTTTCGCCTACCCGACGCTGAAGATCAAACGCAAGCCCGCGTCGATTTTTGAATACGAGTTTGATGATTTTGAGTTTGTGGATTACCAGCACCACCCGGCCATCAAGGCGCCGGTAGCGGTCTAGTCAGAGTTCCATGCGAATCAACATGATTTTTGCCCGCTCCGCCAATGGCGTGATTGGTAGTCACAATCGACTTCCATGGCATCTACCGGAAGACATGGCGCACTTCAAGCAGCTGACCCACGGCCATCCGGTCATCATGGGCCGCAAGACTTGGGAATCGTTACCGCCCAAGTTTCGGCCACTGCCAGGTCGAGTCAATATAGTCATTACCAGCCAGACTGACTGGTCTGATGTGGGCGCAGTAGTAGCATCGAGCTTCCCTGAGGCGCTCACGCTCTGCGGACGAGATGCCGAGGTTTGGGTCATTGGCGGCGCTCAAATCTACGCGCTGGCCAAGTCACTGGCTCATCGCGTCGAGGTCACCGAGATTGAGCAGGACTACCAAGGCGATGCTTTTGCACCAGTGCTTGGGTCCGCTTTGCGGGAGGTATCGCGAGAAACCCACGTGTCTTCTAACGGCTTACCGTTTAGTTTTATCACTTACAACAAACAACAAATGGAGATGCGACATGTCAGGAGCTGGATTTCACGTACACGGACCTCACGACCACGAGCTTGAGCATGCCGCGCAGAGCGGTCACGACAGCAGCGGTGGCATGATTGCGCAGATCGCCGTCATCACCGCCGTCATCGCCACCGTGGGCGCGCTCTTTTCCTACATGGGCGGCGCCACGCAGGCCAATGCCGGCCTGTACAAGAACACCGCCGCCATCAAGAAGACCGAAGCGGCCAACCAGTGGGCCTTTTACCAGGCCAAAAGCACCAAGCAGTCGCTGGCCGAATTTGCCCGAGACCTGGCACCCGAAGATAAAAAGGTCGCCTACCAGGGCCGGGTAGAGCGCTACGACAGGGAAAAAAGTGACATCAAGACGGTCGCCGAGAAACTGGAAGCCGAGTCCCTGGCCTGGGACAAGTCCTCCGACGATCAGATGCACCAGCACCACCGCTGGGCCCAGGCCACCACCGTGCTGCAAGTCTCCATTGCGCTGGCGGCGATTGCCCTGCTGACGCGCAAGAAATGGCTGGAGTACGGCATGTTCGCGCTGGCCAGTGTCGGCCTGGTGCTGGGCGGCCTGGCAGCGCTACATATTTAATAGCTACTCACGCCCGACCTGATTGGGCTGGAACCCTGAAACTATGAAAATCGCCACCTGGAACGTCAACTCCCTGGCCGTGCGCCTGCCGCAGGTGCTGGACTGGCTGGCCGCCAACCCGGTCGATGCCTTATGTCTGCAGGAACTCAAGCTCAGCGACGACAAGTTTCCGCTAGAAGCGCTGGCCGCCGCCGGTTACCACAGCGCCGTCTTCGGGCAGAAAACCTATAACGGCGTCGCCATCCTGAGTCGCACGCCGGCGCGCGACATTGTGAAAAACATCGTGAGTTTTGCCGACGAGCAGTCGCGCGTGATTGCCGTGACGCTGGACACGCCGCAAGGCGAACTGCGCCTGGTCAACGGTTATTTCGTCAACGGACAAGCGCCCGGCAGCGAGAAGTTTGAATACAAGATGAAGTGGCTGGGCGGCCTGCGTAGCTGGCTGCAGGGCGAACTGCTTGCCCATCCCAAGCTGGTGCTGGTCGGCGATTTCAACATCACGACCGATGACCGCGACACCTACGATGCCGAAGGTCTGCGCGAAACCATTCACCACACCACCGAGGAGCGCGAACACCTCCAGGCCCTGCTGGGATTGGGCCTGCATGATGCTTTCCGGCTCTTCGAGCAGCCGGAGAAAAGTTACTCCTG
This sequence comes from Polaromonas potterensis, assembly GCF_033446725.1. NCBI lineage: Bacteria > Pseudomonadati > Pseudomonadota > Betaproteobacteria > Burkholderiales > Comamonadaceae > Polaromonas > Polaromonas potterensis. The sequence continues at coordinate 93,003 of NZ_JAWQLX010000011.1, forward strand.
GTGGGACTACCGCGAGTTTGCTTTCCGCCGCAACCGCGGCCTGCGCATTGACTACATCCTGGTCAGCGACGTACTCAAACCGGCCGTCAAAAGCTGCGTGATCGACAAGCTGCCGCGCAAGAACGAACGCCCCAGCGACCACGTGCCGGTGGTGGTCGACCTTGACTTGCTATAAATAAAATAGCTGCTTGCGCCCGTTAGAAAAGGGCTAGAGGCCTATTTCACTCACAAACTCCGGGCCACCTGGCCGGGCAGGGTCGGCGACTCCGGCACCGCGCCCTTGGCGTGGCGCTGGCTGTTGCAGACCTCATGGCTGATCGCCAGGTTTTCGGCGTGGCTGTTGCCGCCTTCGCTGAGCGGGCGGATGTGCTCCAGCGTGGCGGCGCCAGGCAAGACATGGGCACCACACACCCAACACGGCACTTGGCCATGCAACTGGCGGGCCACAGTTTTGTAGATCTTGTCGCGGGTCAGGGAAAGTCGGCTCATGCTTGAACTTTAACCTCAGGCGCAAAGAGCACGCGCGGCGAACAAACGCTGACGCTGTCCCCAGCCAGCCGGGGCCGCGGGTCCGGCTTCGCCGGCCCGCAGGCGCAGCGCCCCCTCGGGGGGCAGCGCAGTACACGAAGTGACAAGCGTGGGGGCTCCAGCTACTCCAGATGCAGTTCCTGAATCTTGCGTGTGATGGTGTTGCGGCCAATGCCCAGCTTTTGCGCGGCTTCGATACGCCGTCCGCGGGTATTAAGCAACGCCGTCTGGATCAGCCTGGATTCAAAACGCCGGGTCAACACATCCCAGACATCGCTGCGGCCGCTCGCCAGCAGAGCCTGGGCTTCGGCTTCCAGCCCCGACTCCCAGCCGCCGTCGCTCAAAGCCACGGCGGACTCGGCTGGCGCGTTGGTCGCCAGTATGTCGGCCGCAGCGGCCTGAATGAAGTCTGCAGGCAGCGGATGCAAGAGTGGCGCCACCCCGCTTTCAAGCAACACCGGCGGCGGCGGCGCCCGAACTGGTTCGGGCACGGCATCGCGCACCTCGGGCGGCAAATCCTTGGCTTCGATGACCTGGGCTGGTGCCATCACGGTCAGCCAGTGGCAGATGTTCTCCAACTGGCGCACATTGCCTGGAAAACTGAAGGTGCTGAGCTGCTGCAGCGCGGCATCTGAGATACGTTTGGGTTCGGCTACCCCGAGCTGTTTGGCGCTTTGTTGCAGGAAGTGGCGCGTCAGCATGAACACGTCCTCGCGCCGCTCGCGCAAGGCCGGCAAGCGCAGGCGGATCACGTTGAGGCGGTGAAACAAATCTTCCCGAAAACCACCTTCCTTGACGCGCTGCTCCAGGTCCTGGTGGGTGGCCGCAATCACGCGTACATTGGTCTTGACGGCGTTGTGGCCGCCGACGCGGTAGAAATTGCCGTCTGAGAGCACACGCAGCAAACGGGTCTGCAGATCAAACGGCATGTCGCCGATTTCGTCCAGAAACAAGGTGCCGCCGTCGGCCTGCTCGAAACGGCCGCGGCGCATGGTTTGTGCGCCCGTGAAAGCGCCGCGCTCATGGCCGAACAACTCACTCTCCAGCAAGTCTTTGGGAATGGCGGCCGTGTTGATCGCCACAAACGGCCCATTGGCGCGTGGCGAGTGTTTGTGCAGGGCGCGGGCCACCAGCTCCTTGCCCGAGCCTGATTCGCCGGTGATCATCACCGTGACATTGCTCTGGCTGAGCCGGCCGATGGCGCGGAACACGTCCTGCATCGCCGGCGCCTGGCCCAGCATTTCGGGCGCGGCGGCCATGCGTTCTTCGGCCACCTCCTCGCGCTGGCTTTCCTCGACCGCGCGGCGTATCAACTCGACGGCTTTGGGCAGGTCAAAGGGTTTGGGCAAATATTCAAACGCACCGCCCTGGAAGGCCGAGACGGCGCTGTCCAGGTCGGAAAACGCCGTCATGATGATGACGGGCAGCCCGGGATGTTTTTCCTTGACCTTGGCCAACAGGTCCAGGCCGGAGCCACCGGGCATGCGAATGTCGCTGACCAGCACCTGCGGGCCGTCCTCGTCGGTGGCAATGTCCAGCGCCGCCAGGACTTCGCGCGGGTTGGTGAAGCTGCGGGTGGGCAGGCCTTCGCGCAGCAAGGCCTTTTCCAGCACAAACCGGATGGACTGGTCATCATCAACAATCCAGATCGGTTTCATAGTTCTTATCCCTTTGGTACGTCGACCGGTTATCCATCAATGACAGGGGACGGCGCTCAAGGCAGCGGTATCAGCAGCTTGAAATCCGTGCGGCCGGGGACGCTGTCGCACTCGATCAAGCCGTGGTGTTGCTGAACAAAGGTTTGCGCCAATGTCAGCCCCAACCCGGAACCGCCCTCCCGCCCTGAGATCAGGGGAAAGAAAATTCGGTCCTTGATGGAGTCCGGAACGCCCGGTCCATTGTCGATAACATGCAATTCCAGTGCCAAGCGATAACGCTGCTTGCCGAAAGTGACCTGGCGTGCAATCCGGCTCCGGAAACTGATCTGCGCATCACCCGCCGCAATCCGATCCGCCAGCGCCTGCGCGGCGTTGTGGGCGATGTTGAGCACGGCCTGGATCAGTTGCTCGCGGTCACCGCGAAAGTCGGGAATCGAGATGTCGTAGTCGCGCAGCACACGCAGGCCTTTGGGGAACTCGGCCAGGATCAACGAACGCACCCGCTCGCAGACCTCATGGATATTCACGTCGCCCACCAGGTGTGGCCGGCGGTGCGGCGCCAGCAGGCGGTCGACCAGGGTCTGCAGGCGGTCCGCCTCGTGGATGATGACCTGGGTGTATTCGGTCAACTCCTTGGACTCGATCTCCATCTGCAGCAATTGCGCCGCGCCGCGTATGCCGCCCAACGGGTTTTTGATCTCATGCGCGAGGTTGCGGATCAACTCCTTGTTGGCCTGCGCCTGGTCGAGCAGCCGCTCCTCGCGGTCTTGCTTGGCCTGCTGCTCCAGCGGCAGCAGCTCGACAATCGCTTCGCCCGGCGTGTCGGTCTGCGCCACCACCACGTGCACAGGCATGGGTTCGCGGTTCAGGGGTTTGAGCCAGGCGTCGTAACGCAGGGCCGCGAATTCATTGCTGCCCGCACCTTCCAGCGCATTGTGCAGGATCAAGGGCTCGGTGAAACAGTCGGGCAGTTGCGAGCCCTCGATGGTGCGGCGCGAAATGCCCAGTGCGTCTTCCAGCGCGGCATTGGCAAACACCACCACGCCATTGGTACGCACCACGGCCACCAGCGTGGCCAGCAGGTCAAAAGACTGAAAGCGGGGGGAGGCCTGAGCGGCGGCGGGGAGGAAAGTAGGTGGCTTGTTCAAGCCACCATTTTGACGCAGAACGATTACTGCGGCGCGCTGTTGCCGGGCAAGCGGGCAATTTCACGTTTCAGGCCGGCAATGTCACTTTCGTGGCGGGTGATGCTTTCTTTCATCGCGGCCACCCGGTCAAGGTAACGCTGGTGGTTGCGCCCTTCAATGCCCTGTTTGTCGGGCTCGCCGTTGTTGTATTCTTTTTGCTGCTCGGCCAGTTTGAGCTCGGCCTTTTTCAGTTCGGCCTCGAGGATGGCCCGCATGTCGCTGTCACGCGCGCGCTGCTCGCTGTTGCTGGACGCTGGCGCGGCCTGCACCGCCGAGGCCACACGCACGGACGGCCGGCTCACCGGCGTGCCCTGGACCACGGTAACGTTGCCACCTTCGATCGGCTTGCAGCCGCGCGCCTGCGCATCCTTGGCGTTGTTGATGTATTCGGTGCCGGTTTTGCCGCTGCAACGGAAAATGCGCTCCTGGGCGAAAACGCTGGAGACACCACTGGCCAAAAGAACAAGAGAAATTGAAAGAAGTACTGTAGGTTTCATGCGTAACCCCATGTGCCTGTTCAGGCCTGGACGGTCTGCCAGTATCCTGCAAAGGTCTCAAAATGCAAAACCCTGCAAGTAATAAACACAGCGCCCATAAAAAAGGACGGCCAAAGCCGTCCTTTTTTGACCACAAACTGTAAAAAATTACAGGGAGTAATACATCTCGAACTCGATCGGGTGTGTGGCCTGGCGCAAGCGCGTCACTTCACCCATTTTCAGTTCAATGTAGGCATCCAGCATGCTGTCGGTGAACACGCCACCTTTGGTCAGGAAGCCGCGGCCCACGTCGAGTGCGTCCAGGGCCTGGTCCAGGCTGTGGCAAACGGTTGGCACTTTGGCATCTTCCTCGGGCGGCAGATGGTACAAGTCTTTCGTCGCGGCTTCGCCAGGATGGATCTTGTTTTCCACGCCGTCCAGGCCAGCCATCATCAAGGCCGCAAAGCCGAGGTAAGGGTTCATCAGGGGATCGGGGAAACGCGCTTCAATGCGACGGCCCTTGGGGTTGGCCACATAAGGAATGCGGATCGATGCCGAGCGGTTCTTGGCCGAATAAGCCAGCTTGACCGGTGCTTCGTAACCAGGCACCAGGCGCTTGTAGCTGTTGGTGCCGGGGTTGGTGATGGCGTTCAGGGCACGCGCGTGCTTGATGATGCCGCCCACGTAGTAGAGCGCGAAGTCGGACAGGCCGGCATAACCGTCGCCGGCAAACAGGTTTTTGCCGTCTTTCCAGATCGACTGGTGCACGTGCATGCCGGAGCCGTTGTCACCAACGATGGGCTTGGGCATGAAGGTGGCGGTTTTGCCGTAGGCATTGGCCACGTTGTGCACCACGTATTTCAGCAGCTGCGTCCAGTCGGCGCGCTCGACCAGCGTGCTGAAGCGGGTGCCGATTTCATTCTGGCCGGCGCCGGCCACTTCGTGGTGGAACACCTCGACCGGAATGCCCAGCGATTCGAGAATCAGCGACATCTCGGCGCGCATGTCTTGCGTGCTGTCGACCGGTGGCACGGGGAAATAACCGCCCTTGACGGTGGGCCGGTGACCGCGGTTGCCGCCTTCGAGCTTTTTGCCCGAGTTCCAGGGTGCTTCGTATTCTTCGATCTTGAAGAAGGTGCCCGACATGTCGGTGTTCCAGCGCACGTCGTCAAAGATGAAAAATTCTGGTTCTGGTCCGAAGAAGGCCGTGTCGCCCAGGCCGGTGGCCTTGAGGTACGCTTCGGCGCGTTTGGCAATGGAACGCGGGTCGCGGTCATAAGCCTTGCCGTCACTGGGCTCGACCACGTCGCAGCTCAGCAGCAGCGTGGTTTCTTCAAAGAAGGGATCGATGTTGGCCGTGTTGGCGTCAGGCATCAGTTGCATGTCGGAGGCTTCGATGCCCTTCCAGCCGGCAATCGAAGAGCCGTCAAACGCATGGCCCGAAACGAATTTGTCTTCGTCAAAGTGGGACACAGGCACGGTCACGTGCTGTTCTTTGCCCCGGGTGTCGGTAAAACGGAAGTCAACAAACTTGACTTCGTTTTCCTTGACCATTTTCATGACGTCTGCGACGGTCTTTGCCATCAGAATCTCCTGTTGCTGGATGGTGGTTAAAAAAATATGCTCGTGCTGGGTGAATGCACTTTTTATGCCAAACCCGATGGCCGGTTTTTTTCTGCCAAGCCTTCGATTGTGCCGCCATCTGGCGCGGGATAAGCCGGCGACCGGCCTGCCAGACCGGAAAAATCATTCCCACCAAAAAGCACCAAACAAGTGCAAATCAACAAGCCCGTTATTGGTGCATCGATTTATCGCACCAATTCAGGGCCTAACTTAGCATTAAATGTGTGCAGCCCGGCCAACAGCGCCGGAAAAGCGGCATTCACCAACTCTGGCGGGCCTTTCACGCCCAGCTCGATATGCCGGCCGTATTCGGGGTGGTCCACGCTGGGCAAGCTGAACACCTTGACGCCGCTGTAATTGGCCTCGATGGCGAGCATCAGCGGCGTCAACGTCGCCTCCATGGAACCCATCACAATCACGGATTTTTCGACGTAGGCCGATTGTTGGTGCAAATCGGCGTGGTCCGTGTCGAGCACCCACTCGATCATGGGCCAGGCCATGACGGGAAAGCCAGGAACGAAATGTATGCCCCCACGCTTCCCCACTTCGTGTGGGTCGCTGCCCCCCGTGGGGGCTGGCCTTGCTAGGGGCGGCCCGTCGCGGCGGCCGTTGCTATCTACAGAACCATTTCGTTGCACGTAGCAGCTGAAGCCGGGGATTTTGTTGTACGGGTTGGGAATGATCTCGGCGCCCACCGGAAACATGCCCATGTTCAGGCGGTGGATGTTGTCGTGCCGGTCCGGTTCATACGGCACGCCCTGCTCCCTGGCGACGTCCTGCATGCGTGCGCGGATCAGGGCTTCGGCTTCGGGGTGTAAGGCCAGCGCCACGCCCAAGGCGTCGGCGGCACACTGGCGCGTATGGTCGTCCGGCGTGGCGCCTATGCCGCCGCAGGAGAACACCACGTCGCCCGAGGCCCGCGCGGCCGCAAAGGCGCGCGCCAACACCGCGGTGATACGCGCCGGGTCATCCCCCACGTAGTCCGCATAACTGAGCTGCAGGCCACGCGCGGCCAGCAGCTCAATGGCCTTGGGCAGGTGTTTGTCGGCACGTTTTCCCGAGAGGATTTCGTCGCCGATGATGATGAGTCCGAAGTGAGTGCTCATGGTGAAACGCCTGAATAAAGGGGTTACGGTTGTTGTCCGGGTCCACCAAAGGCCGGCGCGGCATCGCTTGCCACGCTGGTCGACGGCGCGGGCGAAACCTCATCCGCTATGGATTCAATAGCTGCTTGCGCAAGTGGGTCGGGGGTTATGGCTATTTTTTGCTTGCGAAGTTGCTCCAGCGCCGCCAGCGTGTAATGGGCAAACCAGAGCGAGGAAAAAGCAAACACCAGGGTGTAAATCCAGATCGCCACCGGCACCAGGATGGGCGCCATGGCGACAAACATCGCGCCCGAGGCCCAGATCAGGCTGGGTGCGGCGCCCAGGTAACCGCTGAGCACACCAATCAGCAGCAGGCTGGCGCGGTGCTGGCGGAAAATCTCCCGCCGTTCTTCGGCGCTGGCGTGGTCCACCAGCGCGTCATAAGACATCACCCGGTAGGTCAGCCAGCCCCAGATCAGCGGCGGCAAGACCAGAATCAAGGGCGGGATCAGCCACAGCGGAATCGACACCACCAGCGCCAGCACGGCCAGCGAGGTGGAACCCAGTGACCAAAACAGGCTGGCCATCAACGAGCCGCCTTTTTTGCGTTCCAGCAGCGGGAAACGGCGCTCGGCCACCAGGGACACCATGGCCGGCGTCATCAGCAGCGCCACAAACAGCAGCGACACGATGACGATCACCGGGATCGCCAGGAACAGCAACAACGCCGGCGCCAGCACCACACGCAGATTGCCAAAACCCACCCCTTCGAGCCAGCGCGCCATGGCGTTCAGCAGCTCGTAACCCTCCAGGCCGGAACGCACGGCGAACAACGCGTCTTCCCAGAAAAAATAACCCAGCCCGAGCGAGATGACCACCATGATGATCAGCGGCAACACCGACAAGGCAATCACCCGCGGGTGCAGGCAGTACATCACCGCCCGCCAAAAGGAATCCAGAAGCTTGTTCATGGCTGGAGTTTACTGGCCCCCACGCGCGCTCACTGCGTGTAGCTCCCTGCCCCCCGAGGGGGCATATTTTCCTTGGGGTGGCCCAGCGGAAAATTGCTCGGGCAAAGCAAATTTCCTCAAGCCCGGCCGACCAAGCGCTTCAGGCCCAGCCACTGCTGCGCCCAGAAGCCACGGCCGTAGTCGCGCTGCTTTTCCACCTGATCACGGATACCGGTCGGGTCGTAACGTTGCTCGAAGTTGGCCGTGCCAAACAACATGTCCCACCAGGGCAGCAAGACGCCAAAGTTGTGCCCACCCAACGTGGCCGGGCCGTGGCTTTCATGGCCTATGCCTATGCTGTGGTGCAGGCGGTGAAAACGCGGACTGACCCACAGGCGCTCGCCGATGCGGCCAAACCAGAGCCGCAGATTCGCATGCTGAAAACTCTCGCTGAGCTGGGTCAAGGCCACGATGGCGATGAACTGGCCGGGTGCCACGCCTATCAACTGCGCCACCACCACCACGATGATGTCGACAATCACGTCGTCCAGCAGGTGGTTGCGGTTGTCGCTCCACATCGTCATCTGCCGCTGCGCGTGGTGCAGCGAATGCAGGGGCCACCACCATTCGAGCTGGTGCTGGCCACGGTGCGTCCAGTAGGCAACAAAATCGAACACAACGAGGTAAATCAGCAGGCTGACCAGCGCGTTGTCGGTCACGCCGGGCCAGAGCTGGTCGAGGTGGAAAGTGCCAAAGCCTGCCGTGCGCACCATGCCAAAAAAGCTGTCGAACACAGGCTCCAGGGTGAAAAACAGTGCAATGCGGAACAGGCCCAGGCGATGGATCAGGGTGTACAGGATGTCGGTGCGTATGGTGGCGCGGTCCGTCACCGGCTCCACCGGCCGCCAGCGCTGCAGCGGACCGATCACGGCCAGCAAAATGACGATCTGGATCACGCCCGCCATGAACCACGCCGTGGCTTCATAGCCGTCTTCCAGCAGGTTGCCCAGGCCCAGCGCAAACATGGCAGGCTGCACGACTGTCTCAAACAAGCCCTGCTGCACCCACGAGAAAAAATTTTCCAAACTGTCCATGCCGCCTATTTTGCAGGCTTGGCCGCGGCCGGGCCGGCGTGGGATTCAATCCAGGTTTTGTACTGGGGATGTTCGCGCAAAGTCTGGAAGCAAAAACCGCGCGCCTTCAGGCCGACAATCAGCGGCTCCAGCACGGCGGGCGCCCACGGGTCTTGGCGCGACCAGATGCCCAGGTGGGCCAACAAGATGTCGCCGGGCTGGATGCCCTGCAGCGCTTTTTTAAGCAAGGCCTCGTTGGGAAATTTGTCGCTGGGCAATTCGTCCCCCAGAAAGCCGGCGGGCGACCAGCCCACGTGTTCATAACCGCAGGCCTTGGCGGCGGCCAGCAAGGCCGGCGAGGTTTTCCCACCCGGGGCCCTGAACAGCGGCAACGGTTTTTTACCGGTGATTTCCTGCAGACGGGTGGCTGACTTGCCGATCTCGTCGCAATACTGCTTCGCCGTCCAGGTGAAGTCCTTGCCCTCGGACGGGCCGGCCGACGGGCGCACCCGGAACTGGGCCGGATTGCTAGCCACATCACCACGCCAGTAGGTGTGGTCAAAGGTATGCGAGGCGAATTCATGGCCTTCTGCAGCGCGCGCTTTCCACCAGGGCGCCCAGTCCTGGCCCAGGCTGCCATCGCCGGTTTTGGTGCGTTCGTTGGCCGCGAAGAAGGTCACCTTGACCTGATGTTTGCTGAGGATGTCCGCCATCAGCGGCGCCACAGCCATGTGGCCGGTGTCCAGGGTCAGGTAAACCGGCTTTCCAGGCCTGCCTTGGGCATCAAAACAGGCTCCAGCCCATACGGGACGGACGCAAGCAGCTACCAAAGTAATAGCAATGAGTAATCGCAAGGATTTCATATGCAAGCCAGGGCCGCGGGTCTGGCTTCGCCAGCCCGCAGGCGCAGCGGCCCCTTTCTCCGTGAAGGGGCAGGGAGCTGCCGCAGGCTCGCAGTGAGCGACCGTTGGGGCTTATCTAGGTGCGTGGTCAAGTGTCCAGACGCCATGGGGGCTTTTTCCAACGTTCACCTGGCGCACCACCTTGCGGCTGGCCACGTCGATCACCGTGAGTTTTCGCGCCCAGCGCGAAGTCACATAAATCAGCTTGCCGTCGCGCGAGACTTCAATGCAGTCCGGCCCGCCGGGCGCGGGGTAGGTGTCCACCACGCTCAGTGTCTGCAGGTCGATCTTGCTGATGCTGTTGGCCACGCGGTTGCTGACCAGCACATGGCGTCCGTCGCCCAGCGCCCGGAAAGCGTGTGCGCCGGCGGCGGTCTTGATGACACGCGTGCGCTGGGGCTGTTTGCCGCTGACGTCGTAAACCTCGACCGAATCACCGCCGGTCAGGCCGATCAGAATCAACTTGTCGTCAGCGCTGCCATACACGTCGGCGGGAATCGATCCGGTGGGTGTACGCCACTTGATGGTTTGTGTCGCCAGGTCCAGCGCGATCAGCTCGTTGCTGTCCTGCATGGTCGAATACACCGTGCTGCTTTTGCTGTCTATCCACAAATGGCTGGGCGTCTTGCCGGTGGCCACGCGTTTGACCAGCGTGATGTTGCTGCCGTCCCAGCGGTAAATGTCGATGTGGTTGAGCCGGTTGGCGGCTGTGACAAACCACTTCATGTCTGGCGAAAAACGCAGCTGGTAAGGGTCGAGGATGCCGGGGATGACGCGCTGAATGGCGGCGGTTTTCGGGTCAATAAACGTCAGGGTGTCGGACAGCGCATTGGCCACAATCACCGATTTTTCGTCGGGTGTGAGGTAGAGGTGGTGCGGCTGCTTGCCGGTGGGAATGCGCTTGATTTCGGTCCAGTCCACCGGATTGATCACACTGACATTCGCATCCAGCGAATTGAGCACAAACAGCGGTGCGGGCTGGGCCAGGGCGGGCAAGGCGGCAGCGCCCACATAACAACACAGGGCGGCGGCAATCAGACGGGGAAACAAATTCACAAACTACTTTCTTCGAGGCGACCGGCAAGTGTAGCGGTCCGACATGAATCAACGCGCCAGAGGGCCGGCCCGCTTACATCCTTTACGATGCTGCGATGAACTTTTCAGCGAATATCCAGGGCATCCGCCTCGAAGTGCAGCGTATTGCCGGTTCAGCGGCGCTGGCGCCGCTTGTTTTTCTGCATGAAGGCCTGGGTTCGGTCAGCTTGTGGACACAACGCGGCCAGAGTTGGCCCGAAGCCGTTTGCCTGGCCACCGGCCGCGCCGGCCTGGTGTATTCGCGGCGCGGTTATGGCCAGTCGGACCCTGTGCCCGATGTGCGCAGCGCCGGCCGGCTTGCGCCGGACTATATGCACCGCGAAGCCTGGGAGGTCTTGCCGGCGCTGCTGGCCGACCAGGGCATCACACAGCCGGTGTTGCTGGGCCACTCGGACGGCGCCAGCATCGCCCTGCTCCACGCCAGCCGTTACCCGGTGACGGCCGCCATCGTGATGGCGCCCCACCTGATGGTCGAGGACATTGCGGTCCAGGCGATTGCTGAAGCCAAACTGGCGTTTGAACGCAGCGGCAACTCCGCCGGTTTGCGCGAGCGGCTGGCGCGCCACCACGCCGATGTGGATGGCGCCTTCTGGCAGTGGAACGACATCTGGCTGTCCGAGGCTTTCCGCCGCTTTGAGATTCGCCCCGACTGCCGGCGTATCAGCGCCCCGCTGCTGGCGATTCAGGGCATCAACGACGAATACGGCACCCTGGCGCAACTCGACGAATTGGCGCTGGCCGCGCCGCAGACCGTGCAACTCCGGCTGGCCGACTGCGGACATTCCCCGCAACGCGACCAGAGCAGCAAGACGCTGGAAGCGGTGGCGCAGTTTCTCGCGCCTCTGCCCTGATCGCTATTGAATTTATAGCTGCTAGCGCTCAGCATATATGGGTTACAGCCATTTTTGGCTTATAAATCAGCGCCCCACGGGCCGCCTGCGCAGGTAACACAAGGATGGACGGCCAGCGCGCCATGAGCGCGCCAAACCCGGCATCCCCGCCTTTTTGGATCCACTGAAGCCTATAAGCCTCAAAAAACATGACTTAGTTCCTGGTTTCGTAAGGAATTGTGATTAGTTCACTTCTCAAATACCATGATCAGGCGTAGTCTAGGACTTGTAATTATTGGTAACGGTCCGGGAGTGACGACATGAATATCAATGCAGAGTGGTGGTTGGCAGGCTTGTCCTTGCTTGTGCTGGTCTTTGCGTGGTCGGGACTCTGGTTCCGCAGCAGCGCAAAAAAAACGCGCACGATTCCGACACACTGGCCCTTGCATGCACGGGGTCTGGTCAACAAGGAAGAGTTACGGATCTGGCGCTGGCTGACCGAAACCTTTGACGACCACCACGTGATGATCAAAATGCCGGTCACCCGCTTCACACGGCCCAATGCGAGTGAAAACGGCCGCCACCTGTATGACTTGCTCAAAAACACCAACTGCACGTTTTCCATCTGTGCCAGCGACGGCCATGTGCTCGGCTGTGTCGATGTTCCCAAGTCTTTTGGCCTGTCGCAAAAGACCCGGAACCTGAAAGAAAACCTGCTGGAGCAATGCGGCATTTCCTACATCGTGCTCAATCCCGGCCGCCTGCCCACACCGGCAGACATTCGCGATGAAATCCTGGGCGAAGTCGCGGCCAGAGCCAGGCATTTGAAACGCGAGGAAGCCGCCATCGAGGCCGCCCGTGTCAACCTGAAAAGAACCCTGGTGCAGCAACGCCGCATGCGCGAATTCAGAAGCGTTTATGAAAAGGGCGACAGCGTCATGAGCAGCGACATGCCCAGCCAGTGGCAGGATGCCTTCCTGATTCAGGCCAACAGCCTGCCGGCCGAACTGAGAAGCGCTGACGGCTGCCGGCTGGCCTGAAGCGGAAAGAACACGCCTGACGGGTCAGGCAGCGCAAAAACCCGTCAAGCCGAAATACTGGCCAGGTCCTGCGCCGTCAGCCAGCGCCACTGGCCCGGTTTCAGATCTGCCGGCAACGCCAACGAGCCGATTCGAGAACGGTGCAAACCAGCGACGTCTTCCACCCGGTTGCCCACTGCGGCAATCATGCGTTTGACCTGGTGGTATTTGCCTTCGGTCAGGGTCAGGCTGAGCGTGTTGTCCCCGGTTTTTTCGCAAGCCGCCGCCTTCACGGCTTTGGGGTCATCGTCCAGCACCACACCGCTGAGCAGTTTCTGGATCTGTTTGTCGTCCACCGGGTGTTTGGCCGTGACCTCATACACCTTGGGCACATGGTGTTTGGGTGAACTCATGCGGTGGATGAACTTGCCGTCGTCCGACAACAGCAGCAGCCCGGTCGTGTCCTGGTCCAGCCGGCCCACAGCCTGCACCCCCGCCGCCGCCCCGCCGCCACGCTGGCGAATCGGCGCCGGCAGCAAGGTGTAAATGCTCGGATAGGTGCTGGGTTTTTGCGAACACTCGTAACCGGCCGGCTTGTGCAGCATCAGGTAGGCCTTCTCGTGATAGGCCCAATCCACGCCCTGCACCGTGAATTGCAGGTCATTCGCTACAAATTCCATAGCTGGCTCCGCACACGGGACGCCGGCTACAGCCACAAAACCCTGTTGAATCAGCCCGGCGCAAACGCGCCGCGTGCCAAAACCCTGGGAAAAAAGAATCTCTTGTAATTGCATGGTGACCATGGGTCGATTTTCGCCGGGTTTGGAGGGCTCGCCCAAACCGCAGCATGTTCAGGCGAAAAAAAGCCCAACCGTTACCGGTTGGGCTTTGGATGAATGGTGGCGGATGGTTGCCTGTGTGCCGACTGGCCTCCCGAGCTTATGAGCACTGGCGGGGAACAGTGCGGACCGGAGCGGGTAGCACGTCATTTTCCCTCTGTATCAGCCCCCATCCGATAGCCCATCGCCCGATATCCACGCTGCCGCTTGTCCCACATTCGAAGCAACGCCGGGTGCCCGGTGTCGACGAAATCGATGATGCGCACATCGGTCTTGCTGGCGTGCTCTCTATGCAGGCGGCCGGCGTACTGCTGCAACGTGCCTTTCCAGGACACGGGCATCGCCAGCACCAGGGTGTCGAGAGGTGGATGGTCGAAGCCTTCACCGACCAGTTTGCCGGTGGAGAGCAATACCCGCGGCGCATCCGGCGGTAAAGCGTCCAGTGCAGTGACCTGCGCCGCACGCTGCTTCTTGGACATGCGACCGTGCAGCACAAACGGCTCGGGTCTCATCTCCGCCAGCGCTACCCGTATAGCATCGAGGTGTTCGGTGCGCTCGGTCAGCACCAGCACCTTGCGCCCCTGCTGGAATGCATCACAGACTTCGGCGGCGATGGCCTCGGTTCGTCCTTGGTCATTGGCTAGATGTCGGAACACGTCCTGAATCCCGGCATCAGTCGACAGATCAATCCGTGAGAACCGAGAGCGCGGAAGCACTTCCAAGTCGTGGGGCGCACCGGCCGGTTTGGCCGCCGTGTAGCGGATCGGACCGCACTGCATGAAGATGATCGGCTGCTGGCCGTCGCGGCGGATCGGTGTCGCTGTCAGGCCCAGCACGTACTTCGCCTTTGTTCGCTTCAGGATGGCGTCGAAGGACACGGCACCGACGTGATGGCACTCGTCCACAATCACCTGCCCGTAGTTCTCCACCAGCGGATTGACCTCGCCCTGTCGTGAGACTGACTGCATCACGGCGATATCGATCTTCCCTGTGGGCTTGACCTTACCGCCGCCAATCGTCCCAACCACGCCCTTGCCGACTCCAAGGAAGGCTTGCAGGCGTTCCTGCCATTGCTTGAGCAGTTCGGTGCGATGCACCAACACCAAGGTGTTCACGCCCCTGCGCGCGATCATCGCGGCGGCGGTAACCGTTTTGCCGAAGGCCGTCGGCGCGCACAGCACGCCAGTGTCGTGATACAGCATGGCCGAGACAGCCGCCTCTTGATCGAGACGCGAGGTGCCAGCGAAGGCCACGTCGATGGATTCCCCGCCGAAGCGCTCGTCGCGCAGGTCGCAGGCGATGCCGTTGTCGCGCAGCAGGTCCAGCGCCCCATCAAGGCAGCCGCGCGGCAACGCGATGTGCTGTGGGTAGTTCTCAGCGTTGCCGATAACACGCGGCTTGTCCCACACCGACATCCGCATCGCCTGCGCCTTGTAGAACTCGGGGTTCTGGAAGGCGGCCAGCCGGATCAGGCGATTGGCCAGTGCCTGCGGCAGTTGGGCCTTCTCAAAGTAGATCAGGTTGGCCAGTGTCACCGTGAGCGACTTCGGCATCGGTCCAGCCAGCCTCTTGGTCGATGCGCTCTCGCGTTTCCACGGCGTGGCCAGATCCTCATCGTCGATGAAGGTGACGTCCAGCGGATGGACGCCACCCGTGGCGCGCAGGATAGTCGGCTCGATGTCGTGGGCGGACATGGGCTGGATCGCAGCCAAGAAGGCCCACTGGTCGGGATGTGGACGCAGATCGGCATCGACGAACAGGCTGCAACCGCTTTCACGGGGCCACTTCTGCAACGGTAGTGCAATCAGGTTGCCGAAGCCGCCTTTGGGCATCGTGTCCTGGTTGGGAAACAGCCGGTCGTAGGACTCCAGCTTCAGTTGCCGGGTGCGCGAGCAGGTGTGGCTGATGATGGCCGTGCCCAAGCGGCGGGCATCGCGTGCCGAAACGCGGCTTGCGAAAAACACCCACGCGTGCGCGCCTTGACCGGACCTAGAGATTTCCAGCGCTGCCGGCACACCCAGTTCGTCGCAGGACTGCATGAATGCGCCGGCATCGTCACGCCAATCGGCCTCGTCGAAGTCGACCGCCAGGAAATAGCAGGTGTCATCTTCCAGCAGTGGATAGACGCCGACCGTGTGCTCACCGGCCAGATGGTCATAAATCACCGCATTGGAAAGCGGGATCAGCAGACGGTTGCCGCAGTCGCCGCACTTGATGCGTGGCTTCTCGCAGACCCCGGCCCGCCACTCGTTGGCACAGGCCGGCGCGTAGCCTGCCTTGCCCGAGGTCTTGCTCTCCCAGCGGATCGGGTAAACATCGGTGCGCCCGCGAAACAGCCGCCGGAATAGCGCCACTTTCTCAGCCGTAGACAGTTTGGATGGTTCTGGCTCTCGAACCGCTGCGACGGGAGGCGACGACAAGCGCCACTCGATGTCATGGGATTCGAGCAGCGCGATCAAGCGGGTGTTTTCGGCCTGAAGGGCTGCGAGCGCATCACGGTCAGTCATCGACCCCGTGCTCGGCCAGCAATTCATCCATGTCATCACCAACGCCGTAACCGAAGTTGTGACTGATGCGTCGAACCTCATCCAGCCGTTGCAAGAGGGCCGGTCGTGCCTCGATGGGCAAAGCGGCAATAATCTTCAATGCCTGCTCGAACATCCGTACCAAGGCATCGAAGTAGCCTTCGTCTTGCAGGCCGATGTCGTTGCTGAAGCCAGCGGCCCGTTCGCAGTAGAAAACCATCAGTTCCGCCAGCCCCTCGGGTTGCCCAACTGCCTTCTTATAGTCCGCAATCGCCTTCTTGGCTTTGGCGACTGAAGTGTCCTGGTTCTTGAACACATCCGGCCACAGCCAACGATCAATGGTCGCCTTGTACGGTTTCAGCACATCGCTGCCTAGCGCAAAGCGCGCGTGCAAAAACGCCTGGTTATCTTTGCTGGCCGCGTACAGGTCTTGCACCAGACCGATCAGACCTGCGCGGTCGAAGTCAGCCAGCTTGGTTTTGACGTCGCTCCAGCTGGGCGTGTTTTTCTTCGTGGCCATATCAGCTATTCCTTGTCGGTGACAGATGCCATGCGCGCTCGCTTCTTGTCGGGTGGGCAGGCGGCGTTCTTGCAGTGCTTGTCAGTCAACATGGAGAGGGCTCCAGGGCGGGGAACAGGGATCACCGGGGAACAACCCCTCGATTTTGCTAATTTTGCCTCAATTGTTCCCCGGATTATTCCCCGGTTTAAGCTTGACTGTCGTTGGATAAAAACAAACGTCATTGGACGCTAAGTTATTGATTTAACATAGAAAAAGGCCGCTTGCTGGACTTCAGCAAACGGCCTTGGACATGATGGTGGTGGAGCTGGGGGGATTTGAACCCCCGTCCGCAAGCCTTGTTCGGGCAGATCTACATGTTTAGCGGTCTGATTTGAGTCTCGCCACCTGTATCGCGCAGTCGCACGCTACACAGGACGCCAGCACCCTATTTTCTCGCCCCGGGTTAAGGTACCCAGCCCGGAGCCAGCCGATGAAATTATCTTTACAGCCGGGAGTGTTTAACTTGCGCTAAACACCCCTTGCCCAGCCCATCGGCCTGCTGTTGTAAAGCTCACTGGCAATTAAGCAGCGAGTGCGAAACGTTCGTCGTTTGCAGTTAGTTTGTTTGAATCAGTTTTACGAGCACACTCAGCTCGACATGCACCACACCGCGTCCGAACCCACGTCGAAACCAATGCAGCCCCAAGCACAGTAGTTTAAGCCATTCGCAGCAAATTCAAGAGCGAGGCCGGAGAAACAATGGTGGCGTCCGCGTTCCAGCCCCGGGTATCAGCCAAAGCGCCGAGGTAACCATAAGCCGCCGCCACCGTGGGCATGCCCGCCGCACGCCCCGCGACGATGTCGCGTTCGTCGTCACCGACATAAACACAACGCCCGGGCTCCACCTGGAGCTGCCGCGCCGCTTCCAGCAAAGGCGCGGGATGCGGCTTGGCATGCGGCGTGGTGTCGCCACTCACAATGGTTTTGGCCGTGCCAAACAGCGGCATCTGGCGGGTCAATGGCAGCGTGAAACGCTCCGACTTGTTGGTCACCACGCCCCATTTGAGGCCGGCGCGGTCAATCTGCGCGATCAACTCGGCCACGCCGTCAAACGCATAGGTGCGTTCGGTCATGCAGGCTTCGTAGTTGGCAAAAAACTCTTCCCGCAAGGCGCCGAAACCGGCGTCATTCGGTGTCAGGCCAAAAGCCACACCCAACATGCCGCGCGCACCCGCACCGGCCATGGGTCGGTAATCCGTCAGCGGCAAGGAAGGCAGTCCGCGGTCCGTGCGCATCTTGTCGGCGGCGGCACCCAGGTCGGGGGCACTGTCGATCAACGTGCCGTCCAGATCAAACAGAACGGCATCAATATGTTCAAACATGGGCAAAGCTGTCTTCAGAGTTTCTGCGTCGCGAGCAGGTAATTGACGCTGGTGTCGGCGCTAAGCCAATAGTGTTGCGTCAAGGGGTTGTATTCCATGCCGCGGGTGTGCTGCAGATTAAGCCCGGCGCTGCGGCAATAAGCAGCCAGTTCGCTGGGCTTGATGAGTTTGGCGTATTCGTGGGTGCCGCGCGGTATCAGGTTCAGCACATATTCGGCGCCCACGATGGCAAACAGGAAGGCCTTGGCATTGCGATTAATCGTGGAAAAAAACACATGGCCACCTGGCTTGACTAAGGTTGCACAGGCCCGAACCACCGAGGACGGGTCGGGCACATGCTCCAGCATCTCCATGCAGGTCACCACATCGAAACTGCCGGGCGCTTCAAGAGCCAGGTCTTCGGCGCTGATTTCGCGATATTCGACGCCTTCGGTACCGGCTTCGAGCGCATGCAACTGGGCCACTTTGAGGGCTTTTGTGGCCAGATCTATGCCCAGCACCTGTGCACCTTGCCGGGCCATGGCGTCGGCCAGGATACCGCCGCCGCAACCAATATCCAGCACGCGTTGCCCCTTCAAGGGCGCCAAACCCTGAATCCAGTCCAATCGCAAAGGATTGATCTGATGCAGAGGGCGGAACTCACTTTCAGTATCCCACCAGCGGTGGGCCAGATCGGAAAATTTGGCCAGTTCGGCCGGGTCGGCATTTTGAGTGGTTTGCATGGGACGATTATCGCCCGGGCATAAAAAAACCGCGCCGTAGCGCGGTTTTTTAAATAATCTGTGAAAGATTATTTGTTGGCGCGGGTGCCAACCACTTCGATTTCCACGCGACGGTTCTTCGCACGGCCTTCGGCAGTTTTGTTGTCAGCAACTGGCTGTTTCTCGCCTTTGCCTTCGGTGTAAACGCGGTTTTTCTCAACGCCTTTGCTCACCAGGTAAGCTTTGACAGCTTCAGAGCGCTTGACCGACAACTTCTGGTTGTAGGAGTCGCTACCAACGGAGTCGGTATGACCAACAGCGATGATGACTTCAAGGTTGATGTCTTTGATTTTGCCGACCAGGTCGTCAAGCTTGGCTTTGCCTTCAGGCTTGAGCACAGACTTGTCAAAGTCGAAGAAAGCGTCAGCAGCGTAGGTGACTTTGGTGGCTGCAGGAGGAGCAACCACGACAGGAGCGGCGGGTGCTGCGGGAGTAACAGCGGCAGGCGCTGCAGGAGCGGCAGCAGCAGGAGCAATCGCGCCATCGCAACCTGGAGCGGCAGTAGCCGGGGTCCAGTTCGCATCACGCCAGCAGAGTTCGTTGGTTCCGTTTTTCCAGACCAGCTCGTTCGTGCCGTTTTTCCAGTTGTCGATTGTTTGTGCACCAGCGGCGGTAGCAAGCGCTGCGGAAGCAAACAACATTGCCACTTTGTTGAGTTTCTTCATGGTTCTCCTCTAGAGAAAAGCCGCAGACTTGCTGCGATTAAATATCACGCCCTGAGTGACCATCACTCAAAGCGTTACAGTTATTGTGCCATAGCTCATTCGCGGTTCAAGCGCGGTATCGGCTTCGTCCGACACAGAATCGAGATTCTCTTTGTTTTCTGTTGCAGGCTTGCCACACCCCGACTGGCCTAAACTCAGGCCTTAAAATCAGTGGGCTTATCTCTGTAAGCGCTCTGCCAAATCCTACTCAGGCCTCTCATGACCCAGTTTGCCAAAGAAACCCTGCCCATCAGTCTTGAAGAGGAGATGCGGCGCAGCTACCTTGATTACGCGATGAGCGTGATCGTCGGGCGCGCCTTGCCAGACGCCCGCGACGGCCTCAAGCCCGTGCACCGGCGCGTTTTGTTTGCGATGCATGAGCTGAACAACGACTGGAACCGGCCTTACAAAAAGTCGGCGCGTATCGTCGGCGACGTGATTGGTAAATACCACCCGCACGGCGACCAGTCGGTCTACGACGCCATCGTGCGTATGGCCCAGGACTTTTCCCTGCGCCACATGCTGGTGGACGGCCAAGGTAACTTCGGTTCGGTGGACGGCGACAGTGCAGCCGCCATGCGTTACACCGAGGTTCGCCTGTCCAAAATCGCCCAGGAAATGCTGGCCGACATCGACAAGGAAACCGTCGATTTCGGACCCAACTACGACGGCAGCGAGAAAGAACCGCTGGTCCTGCCCTCCCGTATTCCCAACCTGTTGATCAATGGCTCCGGCGGTATCGCGGTTGGCATGGCCACCAACATCCCACCGCACAACATCAACGAAGTGGTCGACGCCTGTCTGCACCTGCTGAAAAACCCGCAGGCCAGCATCGAGGAACTGATGGAAATCATTCCGGCGCCCGACTTCCCCACCGGCAGCATCATCTATGGCATCAACGGTGTCAGGGATGGCTACCGTACCGGCCGCGGCAAGGTGGTGATGCGCGCCAAATGCCACTTCGAGGACATCGACAAGGGCCAGCGCCAATCCATCATCGTTGACGAGCTGCCCTACCAGGTCAACAAAAAGACGCTGCAGGAGCGCATGGCCGAACTGGTCCATGAGAAAAAAATCGAGGGCATCAGCCACATCCAGGACGAGTCCGACAAGTCCGGCATGCGCCTGGTGATTGAACTCAAACGCGGTGAAGTGCCCGAAGTGGTGCTGAACAACCTGTACAAACAAACGCAGCTGCAGGACACCTTCGGCATCAACATGGTGGCGCTGGTCAACGGCCAGCCCAAGCTGTGCAACCTGAAAGACCTGATCCAGGTCTTCCTGTCGCACCGCCGCGAAGTGGTCACACGCCGCACGGTGTTCACACTGCGCAAGGCGCGCGAACGTGGCCATGTGCTCGAAGGCCTGGCCGTTGCGCTGGCCAACATCGACGACTTCATTGCCATCATCCGCAATGCGCCGACACCACCGGTGGCCAAGGCCGAGTTGATGCTCAGGCCCTGGGACAGCAGCCTGGTGCGCGAGATGTTGACCCGCACACGTGCCGACGGCGGCATCGTGAATGCCGACGACTACCGCCCTGACGGCCTGGAAAAAGGCTACGGCATGGGCAGCGACGGCCTGTACCGCCTGTCGGAAACGCAGGCCCAGGAAATCCTGCAGATGCGTTTGCAGCGCCTGACCGGCCTGGAGCAGGACAAAATCGTCGCGGAATACAAAGAAGTCATGGCGGAAATCGATGACTTGCTGGACATCCTGGCACGCCCGGAACGTGTCTCGACCATCATCAGCGAAGAACTCGCTGTCATCCGCCAGGAGTTCGGCCAGACCAAGCTGGGCGCACGCCGCAGCCACATTGAACACAGCTCCTTCGACCTGAGCACCGAAGACCTGATCACGCCGACCGACATGGTGGTTACGCTTTCGCATACCGGCTACATCAAGAGCCAGCCGCTGTCCGAATACCGGGCGCAAAAACGCGGCGGCCGTGGCAAGCTGGCGACGGCCACCAAGGAAGACGACTGGGTTGACCAGCTCTTCATCGCCAACACCCACGACTACATCCTGTGTTTCTCCAACCGCGGCCGACTCTACTGGCTCAAGGTCTGGGAAGTCCCGGCCGGTTCGCGCGGCTCGCGCGGCCGCCCCATCGTCAACATGTTCCCGCTACAGGAAGGCGAAAAGATCACCGTTGTCCTGCCGCTGACCGGCGAAAAACGCAGCTTCCCGGCCGACCAGTATGTGTTCATGGGCACCAGCATGGGCACGGTCAAAAAGACCCCGCTGGAAGATTTCAGCAACCCGCGCAAGGCCGGCATCATTGCCGTAGACCTCGATGACGGCGACTACCTGATAGGCGCTGCGCTGACCGACGGCAAACACGACGTGATGCTGTTCTCGGACGGCGGCAAGGCGGTTCGATTCGACGAAAACGACGTGCGCCCCATGGGCCGCAATGCCCGCGGCGTTCGCGGCATGATGCTCGACGAAGGCCAGGGCGTGATCGCCATGCTGGTCGCAGAAGACGAACAGCAAAGTGTGCTGACGGCCACTCAGAACGGTTTTGGCAAACGTACCTCCATCCAGGAATACACACGCCATGGCCGCGGCACCAAGGGCATGATCGCCATCCAGCAAAGCGAGCGCAACGGTAAAGTGGTGGCAGCCACGCTGGTTCACGTGGACGACGAAATCATGCTGATCACCGACAAGGGTGTGTTGGTCCGCACCCGTGTCAGCGAAATTCGCGAAATGGGTCGCGCCACCCAGGGCGTGACACTGATCGGCCTGGACGAAGGTTCACAACTCAGCGGTCTCCAGCGTATTGTCGAAAACGACGCCAGCCTGGACGACAGCGATACAGACAATGACTCAGGCACATCTGCCTCCAACCCGGAAACCAATTGATGAAAAAGCTAATCACCGCCCTGCTTGTTGCAGGCTGCGCACTCTCATTCACCGCCCACGCACAAACCGCGGACCCCAAGCTGGAATGGGCCACCAAAGTCGTGGCCTTGCAGCAAGGCGCGGACCTGGACGGATTGGTCTCGCAACTGGTCGGCACCGCGGCCCAGGATCTGGTCGCCGGCTGGGCGCCCAAGTTTGACGCCAACGTCCCTAAAGCCAAACAAGCCAAGGCAACCGAAGAATTCAACGCAGAACTGAGCAAGTTTGCCGCCGATGCCAACAAGATCATCAGCAGCAAAGTCAGCCAGGTCAGCACCGAGGCCCTGGTGCCGGCCTACATGGAGCGCTTCAACCTGGAAGAACTCAAACAACTGGTCGCCTTTTTTGAGTCCCCGGTCATCAAAAAATACAAAGCGGTCACCCCGGAGCTGGCCGATGTTTTCATCAAGAAAATTGTCGCCACCACGCAAACCGACATCCAGGCCCGCGCCAAGCAGTTTGATGCCGCCGCCGCCAAAATAGTCGGCCCCGTTGCGCCGGCGCCAGCCGCGAAACCAGCCAAGAAGTGACCTTGCCTTCCGTTTTTCAACCGGCCTGAACGCGTAGGGGGAAACCGCCCTGCGCAGCCGGTCCGTTCGCACCGCACGATAAACACCCGACATGACCCAAACCTTGCAAGAACTTCGGCATCAAATCGATTCGGTGGACCAGCAATTGCTGAGCCTGCTGAACCAGCGCGCGACGCTGGCCAACGAAGTCGGTGAAATCAAACGCCTGGACGGCTCGCCTGTCTTCCGGCCGGAGCGCGAGGCGCAGGTCATTCACGGCCTGCAAGCAGCCAGCCCCGGCCCGCTGAAGGGTGACAGCATTGCGCACATTTGGCGCGAAGTCATGTCGGCCTGCCGTGCGCTGGAAGCGCCACAACGCGTGGCCTACCTCGGGCCCGCCGGCACCTTCAGCGAGCAGGCGGCCGTGCAGTTTTTCGGCTCCAGCATCGAACATGTGCCCTGCGCCAATTTTGACGAGGTGTTTCGTGCCGCCACCGCCGGTACCGCCCAATACGGTGTGGTGCCGGTGGAGAACAACACCGAAGGTGTGGTCACCCGCACGCTGGACCTGTTCCTGAACTCCCCTCTGCATGTGGTCGGCGAAACCAGCTTGCTGGTCCGCCACAACCTCTTGCGTCTGTCCGACTCGCTGGAAGGCGTGGAGGTCGTGCTGGCCCATGCACAGGCGCTGGCGCAGTGCCAGGGCTGGCTCAGCACCCACCTGCCCAACGCCGAGCGGCGCGCTGTTTCCAGCAATGCCGAAGGCGCTCGCCTGGCCGCCAGCCACCCGGCCTGGGCCGGCATCGCCAGTGAACGTGCCGGCGCCGAGTTCGGCCTGCACGTATGCGCCACGGCGATCCAGGACGATGCCTTCAACCGCACACGTTTTGCCGTGATCTGCCTGCCCCAGGTCCTGGGTGCACCGCAA
Organism: Polaromonas potterensis; assembly: GCF_033446725.1. Classification (NCBI taxonomy): domain Bacteria; kingdom Pseudomonadati; phylum Pseudomonadota; class Betaproteobacteria; order Burkholderiales; family Comamonadaceae; genus Polaromonas; species Polaromonas potterensis. The sequence continues at coordinate 116,486 of NZ_JAWQLX010000011.1, forward strand.
GCCTCGGGCAATGATTGCGTCAGCCTGATCGTGTCCGTGCCCAACAAACCCGGCGCGGTGCACGACATTCTGGTGCCGTTGAAAACCCATGGTGTGTCCATGACACGGTTCGAATCGCGCCCAGCTCGTTCGGGCCAGTGGGAATATTTCTTTTATATCGATTTGCAGGGCCATCCCTCGCAGCCCCATGTGGCGGCGGCCCTGAAAGACCTGCAGAAACTTTGCGCCTTTTACAAGGTGCTGGGCACCTACCCCGCAGGCGACTGAAAAACAAATGAAGCAATTACATACAACCGTGGCGACCCGCCATGTTTGAACAGTTAGGTCTGATCGGCTGCGGCCTGATGGGCGGCTCCTTCGCCCTGGCGCTCAAACGCGCCGGCCTCGTCAAACGTATCGTCGGCTACAGCAAATCGCCATCCACCACCGAACGTGCGCGCCAGATGGGCGTGATCGACGTGGAAGCTCCCTCGGCCTTGCTGGCCGTCTCCGGCGCCGACATTGTGTTGCTGGCCGTGCCGGTGTCCGCCACCGAAGCCACCTTCAAGGCTATTCGCCATCTGATCGGGCCCGACACCCTGATCATGGACGTCGGCTCCACCAAACGCGACGTGGTGGACGCGGCGCGCCGTGTGTTGCGCGAACACCTGGGTTGTTTTGTGCCGGCCCATCCGATCACCGGCAAGGAAGTGTCTGGCGTGGAATACGCCGATGTCGATCTGTACGTCGGCAAACAGGTCATCCTGACCCCGATTGAACGCACCTTCACGGTTCAGCTGCAAAAAGCCGTCGACGTCTGGACCGCGCTGGGTTGCAACGTCATCAAGATGTCCCCGCAGTCGCATGACGCCGCTTACGCCGCCGTCAGCCACCTGCCGCACATGATTGCGTTTGCACTGATCAACAGCATTGCCGGCCAGGCACACGGCAAGGACTACCTGTCTCTGGCCGGCCCGGGCTTTCGCGACTTCACCCGTATCGCGGCCAGCGACCCCAAAATGTGGCGCGACATCCTGATTGCCAACAAGGAAGAACTGTTAGAGCAATCCAAAATCTTCCAGAACGCGCTTCAGGCGCTGGAAAAACTGATCACCAGCGAAAGTGGCGATGCGCTGGAAGAACAAATCGACCAGGCCAGCCACACCCGCGCCAACTGGCGCATCAGCACTCCCAAATCCTTTCAATAACGGCGGTCCATGTTCGATATCCCGTTCCTGGACATCCCAGCACTGAGCACGGCTGGCGGCACGGTCCGCCTGCCCGGCTCCAAAAGCATTTCCAACCGTGTGTTGCTGCTGGCAGCATTGAGCCAGGGCCGCACCACGGTGCATGATCTGCTGGCGTCCGACGACACGGCGGTGATGCTGACCGCACTCCGGCAACTGGGCTGCAGCGTCGAACAAAACGGCGACACCGCCATCATCGACGGCCTGGGTGGTCAGCTCGTGCAAAAACAGGCCAAGCTTTACCTCGGCAACGCCGGCACGGCGATGCGCCCACTGACGGCGGCATTGGCCCTGCTGGGCGGCGACTTCGAGCTGTCCGGCGTGCCGCGCATGCACGAGCGGCCCATCGGCGATCTGGTCGATACCCTGCGCCAACTCGGTTGCGCCATCGATTACCTTGGGCAGGAAGGTTTTCCGCCACTGCGCATCCGCACGGGCGAGTTGACGCTGGACGCGCCTATCCGCGTGCGCGGCGACGTCTCCAGCCAGTTTCTGACCGCCCTGCTGCTGGCCCTGCCTCTGGTCGCCAGCCAGAACATCGTCATTGAAGTCATCGGTGAACTGATCTCCCGGCCCTACATCGAGATCACCCTGAACCTGCTGGCCCGCTTTGGCATTGATGTCCAGCGTGACGGCTGGCAACGTTTCACCATCCCCGCCGGCAGCCGCTACCACTCGCCAGGGGAAATCCATGTCGAGGGCGATGCCTCATCCGCTAGTTATTTCATAGCGCTTGGCGCAATAGCAACGGGGGCTACAGGCCAAAATGGCATTGAAATTGCCGGTTTGGGCGAAGCTTCCATTCAGGGCGACATTCGTTTTGTCGAAGCGGCCCGGCAGATGGGTGCCCAGATCGACAGCAGCCCCAATCGCCTGACCATACGCCGCGGCGCCTGGCCGCTCAAGGCGATTGACCTGGATTGCAACCACATCCCCGATGCGGCCATGACCCTGGCCGTGATGGCGCTTTACGCCGACGGCCCCAGTACGCTGCGCAACATCGCCAGCTGGCGCGTCAAGGAAACCGACCGCATCGCTGCCATGGCTTGCGAGTTGCGCAAGCTGGGCGCCGATATCGAGGAAGGCGTCGACTACCTGCGTATCACGCCACCCGTCCAGTGGCAGACCGCGCCTATTCATACCTACGACGACCACCGGGTCGCCATGTGTTTTTCGCTGGCGGCCTTCAACCCGGCGCGGCTACCGATACGTATTCTCGACCCCCGCTGCGTCGGCAAAACCTTTCCCAACTACTTTGAAACCCTGTTTTTGGTGTCGCACACCGAGCGCAGGCGAGTCCCGGTCATCTGCGTCGATGGCCCGACCGCTTCCGGCAAAGGCACGCTGGCGGCCCTGGTCGCCCACAAACTCGGCTACCACTACCTGGATTCGGGTGCCCTCTACCGCTTGACGGCTTTTGCCGCCGGCCGCGCCGGCGTGGCGCTGGACGACGAAGCCGGCGTCGCCGCCGTGGCGCGCAGCCTGCCGGTGCGTTTCCGGGGCGACCGGGTGTTTCTGGACGCCGAAGACGTCTCGGAAGCGATCCGCAGCGAAGCCGCCGGCATGGCCGCCTCCCGCGTGTCTGCCCATCCGGCGGTGCGCAGCGCCTTGCTGGAGCTGCAACAAGCCTTCCGCGAATTGCCTGGCCTGGTGGCCGACGGCCGCGACATGGGTACCGTGGTTTTCCCCGATGCGGAACTCAAAATCTTTCTGACGGCCAGCGCCCTGCACAGGGCAGAACGCCGCCATAAGCAATTGATTTCAAAGGGTATTTCGGTTACAATCGCGGGAATTCAGCAGGATTTGGAGGCCAGGGACGCACGTGACATGTCACGGCCAACCGCCCCTTTGAAACCCGCTGATGACGCCAAACCGCTGGACAACTCCGAGCTGTCGATTGAAAAATCCACAGCCCTGGTGCTGGACTGGTGGCAAAGCACCCGGCCCTTCTGACCCGCGCCGCGCCTCTTCTAGCAGGGCGCCCGGGCCACCAGGTTCATTCACTTAACCCGCGGATTATCCGCACACAACCGCCGCAGTCAGCCCTAAAAACGATAGCAATCGTGCTGTCGGAAACCTGCTCTGTGGATGAGGAACCTTCATGTCTGAATCTTTTGCCGCCCTATTTGAAGAATCGCTCAAACGCTCTGAAATGCGTTCAGGCGAAGTCATTACCGCTGAGGTAGTGCGTATCGATCACAACCACGTGGTTGTGAACGCCGGACTCAAATCCGAGGCTTATGTCCCCCTCGAAGAATTCAAAAACGACCAGGGCGAACTCGAAGTCCAGGTCGGCGACTTTGTCTCCGTGGCCATCGACTCCGTCGAAAACGGTTATGGCGACACCCTGCTGTCCCGCGACAAGGCCAAGCGCCTGGCTTCGTGGATGAGCCTGGAAAAAGCCCTGGAATCCGGCGAATTCGTCACCGGCCAGACCAGCGGCAAAGTCAAGGGCGGCCTGACCGTTCTGGTCAACGGCATCCGCGCTTTCCTGCCCGGCTCGCTCATCGACACCCGCCCCATCAAGGACTTGTCTCCGTACGAGAACAAGACCATGGAATTCAAGGTCATCAAGCTCGATCGCAAGCGCAACAACGTGGTGCTGAGCCGCCGCGCTGTGGTCGAAGCCAGCATGGGCGAAGAACGCGCCAAGCTGATGGAAACCCTGAAAGAAGGCTCTGCCGTCAAGGGTATCGTCAAGAACATCACCGAATACGGTGCCTTCGTTGACCTGGGCGGCATTGACGGCCTGCTGCACATCACCGACATGGCATGGCGCCGCGTGCGTCACCCAAGCGAAGTGGTGACGGCTGGCCAGGAAATCGTGGCCAAGATCCTGAAGTTCGACACCGAGAAAAACCGCGTGTCGCTGGGTCTGAAACAGATGGGCGACGATCCATGGATGGGCGTGAACCGCCGCTACCCGCAAAGCACCCGCCTGTTTGGCAAGATCACCAACATCGCCGACTACGGCGCGTTTGTGGAACTCGAGCCAGGCATCGAAGGCCTGGTCCACGTGTCCGAAATGGACTGGACCAACAAGAACGTGGCACCGAGCAAGCTCGTGGCCCTGGGCGACGAAGTCGAAGTCATGGTCCTCGAGATCGACGAAGACAAGCGCCGTATCAGCCTGGGCATGAAGCAGTGCAAGGCCAACCCATGGCAAGAATTTGCACAGGACACCAAGCGCGGCGACCGCGTCAAGGGCCCGATCAAGTCGATCACCGACTTCGGCGTTTTTGTGGGCCTGGCTGCCGGTATCGACGGCCTCGTGCATTTGTCTGACCTCTCGTGGAACGAGCCCGGCGAAGCCGCCGTTCGCAACTACAAAAAGGGCCAGGAAGTCGAAGCGATTGTGTTGGCTGTCGACGTCGACCGCGAGCGTATCTCCCTGGGCATCAAGCAGCTGGATTCCGATCCGTTCACCACGTTCGTGTCGATCAACGACAAGGGCGCGATTGTGACCGGCAAGGTCAAGACCGTTGATGCCAAAGGCGCCGAGATCGATCTGGGCGAAGACATCATTGGTTACCTGCGTGCCAGCGAAATCAGCCGTGACCGCGTTGAAGACGCTCGGAACGTGCTGAAAGAAGGCGACGAAGTGTCGGCTGTTGTGGTGAACGTGGATCGCAAGACCCGCAACATCCAGCTGTCGGTCAAGGCCAAGGACAATGTGGACCAGCAAGAAGCCATGGCTTCCCTGAGCCAGCAGTCCTCGCGCGAAAGCGCTGGCCTGACCAACCTGGGCGCTTTGCTGCGCGCCAAGCTGGACAACACCGAGAAGTAATCTAATCGGACCCCGGAAAATGGCGTGCTTGCTCTTCGGAACAGCACGCCATTTCCTTGTCCAGGAATTCATATGACCCGTAGCGATCTTGTCGAAGAACTGGCCGCCCGATTCAGCCAGCTGACCCACCGCGACGCCGAATATGCCGTCAAGACGATTCTTGACGCCATGAGCGATGCGCTGGTGCGTGGGCACCGGATCGAAATTCGTGGTTTTGGCAGCTTTTCCATCAACCGACGCCCGCCCCGCATGGGACGGAATCCGCGCTCGGGCGAAAGTGTCGCCATCCCGGAAAAGCGTGTGCCCCACTTCAAGCCGGGCAAAGCGCTGCGTGAAGCGGTGGATACCAGAACCGAAGAGATGCTGGTCACCAAACCAAACTGAAGACTTTCCCACGGTGGGCTCGCTACAATCGCCAGACCACAAGGGGACTTCCAGTGAAATACCTGATGTGGCTGCTCAAAGCAGCCATTTTTTTTACGCTTTTTGCTTTCGCGCTGAACAATCAGCAAGTCGTTTCCGTCTATTTCTTTTTCGGCACGCAGTGGCAAGCGCCGCTGGTGCTGGTGGTGCTGGCCACGTTTGCCTTCGGCCTGGCCGCCGGCATCCTGATGATGATGCCGCGCTGGTGGAAAAAACGCAAAAACGCCAAACTGAATCCGCACAGCCCTCTCAGCGAAAACCCTTCCACCATGCACCATGGAATTTGATTTCACCTGGGTCCTGCTCGGATTTCCGATCGCCTTCACCCTGGGTTGGCTCGCCTCGCGGCTTGATCTGCGGCAGTTGCGCATCGAGAACCGGCAAGCGCCCAAGGCCTATTTTCGCGGTCTGAACTTCCTGCTCAACGAGCAGCAAGACCAGGCCATCGACGCTTTTATTGAAGCCGTCCAAAACGACCCCGACACCTCGGAGCTACATTTCGCGCTCGGCAACCTGTTTCGCCGGCGCGGCGAATACGAACGCGCGGTGCGTGTGCATGAACACCTGATGTCACGCGGCGATCTGACCCAGACCGACCGCGACCGTGCACAACATGCGCTGGCGCTGGACTTCCTGAAAGCCGGCCTGCTCGACCGTGCCGAGATCGCGCTGCGAAAGCTCGAAGGCACCAGTTACGAAGAAGAAGCCCGGCTTGCCCTGCTGTCCATTTACGAACGCTCGCGCGACTGGGACCATGCCACGGAAATCGCCGCCAAGCTCGACAGCGCCAGCCACGGCAGCTTCAGCAACCGCCAGGCTCACTACCTGTGCGAACAGGCGATTGCCGCCGCCGCGTCAGGCGACACCGAGCAGGCCCTGACCAAGCTGCAGCAGGCGGTGAGCCTGGCGCCGGCCTCGCCCCGCCCCCTGATAGATCTGGCCAAGCTTAAAAGCCAGTTGGGCCGGCACCAGGACGCTTTTGCGACCTTGCGCCAGCTTGAAAAAACTGCCCCCCAGGCCTTGCCACTGGCCGCCGGCCTGCTCGGCAACATCGCCCAACAAAGCGGCCAGCAACAAGCGGCGCTGGCGCTGCTGCAAACCCATTACGCGGACATGCCGTCCATCGACGTGGTCGAAGCCATCACCAAGCTCGATGCCGATGCCGCCACGCCGCGCGATCACTATCTTCAGCACCTGGAGCGCGAAGCCTCGCTGGTCGCCGCCGCCAAATGGATTGCCGGCGAAAAGTTAGGCGATGCCCATCAGCAAAGCCTGGTGCAACGCGCGCTGGACAAAGCCACCAAACCGCTGATGCGTTACCGCTGCGCCGCCTGCGGTTTTGAAGCCACCCAGCATTTCTGGCACTGCCCCGGCTGCCAGGCCTGGGACAGCTACCCGGCCAGACGCATCGAGGAATTATGAACACCCCCGTCGGTTGCTCACTTCGTGTAGCACCTTCCCCCCTTGCAGGGGGCGGATACCAGCGGCCCGGCGAAGCCGGTTCCGCGGCGTCCACTGGAATATGAAAACCCCACCTATGACAACCCCCACAACTCTGTCCCGGGAACAGCTTGCCCAAGCCCGCGTGCTGGTGGTCGGTGACGCCATGCTGGACCGCTACTGGTACGGCGCGGTGGACCGCATCTCGCCCGAGGCGCCTGTGCCCGTGGTGCGTGTCACGCGCCAGGAAGAACGCATGGGCGGCGCGGCCAACGTGGCCTACAACATCGTGACCCTGAACGCCCAGGCCTCGCTGCTGAGCGTGGTCGGTGACGACGAAGCCAGCCACCAGCTCGAAGCCCTGGTGGCCAGCTCCGGCATCCGGCCCTGCTTCGGACGTGATCCCCAGCTCAAAACCACGGTGAAGCTGCGGGTGATCGGCCGGCAGCAGCAATTGCTGCGACTGGATTTTGAAAACACGCCTAAAAACGAAGTCCTGGCCTCGCAGTCGGCCGAGTTCGAAAAACTCCTGCAGCAACACGACACCGTGCTGTTTTCGGACTACGGCAAAGGCGGCCTGGCCCACATCGCCCTGATGATTGACCTGGCCCGCGCCGCCGGCAAAGTCGTGCTGGTGGACCCCAAAGGTTCGGACTACTCGCGTTATCAAAATGCCACGGCCATCACGCCGAATCGCGCCGAACTGGAGCAGGTCATTGGCCCCTGGCGCGACGAAGCAGACCTGCGAACAAAAGCGCAGAATTTACGTGAGGCCCTGAAGCTGCAAGCCCTGCTGCTGACACGCAGCGAAGAAGGCATGACGCTGTTTGATGCGCAAGGCCAGTTGCATGTGCCGGCGCTGGCGCGCGAAGTGTTTGACGTTACCGGCGCGGGCGACACCGTGATCGGCACCTTGGCCGCCATGGCTGCCGCCGGCTTGAGCCTGCGCGATGCGGTGCCTGTGGCCAACCGGGCCGGCGGCATTGTGGTCGGCAAGTTCGGCACGGCGACGGTCAGCTACGACGAGCTTTTCGCCGCGAGCTAAGCAACAAGGAAATATCATGAAAATCGTGGTCACCGGCGCTGCCGGCTTTATCGGCGCCAACATCATCCAGGGCCTGAATGCACGCGGCATCAGCGACATCATTGCCGTTGACGACCTGAGCGACGGCGACAAATTCCGCAACCTGGCCGACTTGCAAATCGCCGACTACATCGACGCCGACGATTTTTACGACCTGTTTGCCGAAGCCGCTTTTGGCGATGTCGAAGCCGTCTTCCACGAAGGTGCCTGCAGCGACACCATGGAAACCGACGGCAAATACATGATGGACAACAATTACACCTTGTCCTGCGAACTGTTTGCCGCCTGCCAGGACCAGGGAACACGCCTGCTTTATGCCTCGTCGGCTGCGACCTACGGCGGTTCCGACACCTTCCGCGAGTCGCCCGAGTTCGAAAAACCGCTCAATGTTTACGGCTACTCCAAGCTGCTGTTCGACCAGCGGCTGCGGCGCGAACTTGGCACACGCTTTGAAAACACCACGACCCAGGTCGCGGGTTTTCGCTACTTCAACGTTTATGGCCCGCGCGAGCAACACAAGGGCCGTATGGCCAGCGTGGCGTTTCACCAGTTCAACCAATTCCGTGGCGAAGGCAAGGTCAAGCTCTTCGGTGAATACGGCGGTTACGGCCCCGGCGGCCAGATGCGCGATTTTGTCTTCATCGACGATGTGGTGGCCGTCAACCTGTGGTTTCTGGACCACCCCGAGGCCAGCGGCATCTTCAACCTGGGCACGGGCCGGGCCCAGCCTTTCAACGATGTGGCGCTGGCCGTGGTCAACACCTTGCGCCAGCAGCAAGGCGAAAAACCATTGACGCTGGAAGAAGCCGCCTACGGCAGCCTGATCGATTACATCGACTTCCCCCCTGCCCTGGTCGGCAAATACCAGAGTTACACCCAGGCGGATTTGACGGCCCTGCGCGCAGCCGGCTGCGACCATGCCTTTGCCGATGTGCAAACCGGTGTGACGGCTTACATGCAACGTTTAAGCGGCACCGGCGCCTGACTAGGGTTTTCCTAGAGAAAAACGGCGCTGCCCGGTCAACCTCACCGGAAAGCCGTCCGTTAACTGCTAGGACATCCTTGTTCAAGGGGATGGTTCAGGTGTTTACCGTTCAATCCAATCTTTGAGGAGTTTTCTCATGTTCAAGAAATTGCTGGTGTTTATCGCCGCCATGTACATGGCCGTGTCTTTTGCCGCGGTCGATGTCAACAAGGCCACGGCAGCCGAACTCGATGGCCTCAAGGGTATTGGCCCGGGCATCTCGGGCAAGATCGTGGACGAGCGCAAAAAAGGCAACTTCAAGGACTGGAACGACTTCATCGAACGCGTTAAAGGCGTGGGTGAAACCAATGCCGCCAAGTTCTCGGCCGAAGGCATGACCGTGGGCGGCGCCAGCTTCAAAGGTGTGGCCGCCACCCCGGCCGCTGCTGCGGCCAAGAAAGATGACAAACCCGCTGCCGCCGCGAAAAAAGACGACAAACCCATGGCCAAGGCTGAAGAGAAAAAGGCCGATGCCAAACCTGCAGCGGCCGTAGCCGCCGCGCCGGCAGCAGCCGCCGCCAAGGACGAGAAAAAAGACCCCAAGGCAGAAGCCAAGGCCAAGGCCGATGAAGCAAAGGCCAAAAAAGACGCTGACAAACAAGCCAAAGCCGACGCCAAAAAGAAAAAAGCGGATGACGCCAAAGCCGCTAAAACTGCCAAAGCAGATGCGGCCAAGCCCGCCGCCACAACGGACGCTGGCGCCGCCAAAAAATAAACCCGACTACGGCCCCCTAAAAAACCCGCCTTTGAGGCGGGTTTTTTGATGCTCATTTTGGCCTTCAGCCCTTATGCAATGAGCGCAAGCAGCTATCAAATCAAGAGCAATCACGCGAATACAAATCCTGTTCTTCAATGCGCATCCTTCAGGTAGATACCGACCACTTCGCTGAAGTTGAGCAGGGAATGTCGGCTTCGGGCCAATTCTGTGGAAAAACTCGATTGGAAATTTTGCGCGAATGGGGAATGTTCAAACCACAATGTTTGGCCGAGAATCGCGCCAAATGTGGATTCAGCCATTGCTTATATGCTGCCGGGTTTATCGCTACTTTTAGTAAAGCAAACGATCCAAGAGACACGAGGGCAAAGGCCTGTTTTTGTAGTTGAGCTTGCCATGTTGTGCCGCAGCACCTTGCGGTATACATTGTGTTGGGCATCACAATGAATCACCTACCAAGGGGAGCGTTTTGAATACTGAACTCACAGACCGCCAACAGCGAGAACTCGACTATCACCGAGAGCACGCAAGGCTTCATCAGTCGGTCCTGTCCTCACCGTTCTCTTGGGATGTACTCCAACATCCCGACAGGCGGTGGTGGAATGCGTACTGGGGAATGTACGCGTACCTTGTGAACTGTGAGCTGCAAAATAAGAGCGTATTAGTTGTTGGCTGCGGATTCGGAGACGATGCACTACGTCTTGCAAAGCTGGGCGCCAAGGTAAGTGCATTCGACCTTAGTCCAGACTCTCTTCAGATCGCAAAGGCCTTGGCATTGCGAGAGGGACTAGAGATCAGCTTTGAAGAAATGCCAGCTGAGAAAATGTCATACGCGGACAACAGCTTTGACTACATCCTAGCCAGGGACATCCTTCATCATGTCGATATCCCAAACACGATGAGCGAGATTGTTCGCGTAGCCAAGCCTGATGCAATATTCTTAGTCAACGAGATCTATTCGCACTCTCTCACGGACAAGATCAGACACTCCACTCTGGTTGAAAAGGTGCTCTATCCGAAAATGCGTAGATTAATTTATGGCCCTGCAAAACCCTACATCACCGAAGATGAGAGAAAACTCAGTGAGTCTGACCTCAAGCTAATCATGCGGCCACTGCAGCCACGCCTATTCACAAAGTACTTTAACTTTCTCGTCACGCGAGTCATTCCCGATCGGTTCGAAACACTCGCACAACTGGATCGCCTGTTGTTGCGCATGCTGCACCCCATTGGCCATCTACTCGCAGGACGTGTGCTGTTTAGCGCGCGTATCTTGAAGTCTGCCAGCCGTAGCGTGTCGTGACGCCCAACCCTTCGCTCAAGCGGACGCTACACAGCATGCCGGTTAGCTCACCCGTTGAATGGCAGCAATCGGCAAATGCCGAATGTTCGCAAGTCGCCGACTGTAGCCGGTCGCCCATTTCCAGAACCTTTCGAACAGTCGCGTTGGAATGATGTCCGAGGTGAAGCCTGTTGGATTCAACATGTGAATGAGCTTTAGCGAACCCGGCTATCGAAGGTCAGTTTTTTACGTCGGCCAAAAGCGGACTCTTCAACCCGGAATATTCGGCTCGACCAACTGGGCCAGCGCAAGAAGCGACTCCTGCCAGCCCAAATAGCACATTTCGGCGGGAATCACATCGGGGATGCCTTCCTGCACGACGGATATTTCAGTGCCACAGGAAACTGGAGTCAGCGTCACGGTGGTCTTCATGGTGCCCGGCAGGTTGGGGTCGTCGAACGTCGCATCGTATGCAATGCGCCGGCCGGGGACAAGTTCCAGGTACGTCCCGCCGAACGAGTGGCTGTGGCCGGTACCAAAGTTAGTGAAGGACATGCGCCAAGCGCCCCCGACCACGGGCTCCATGTTGTGGACTTGGCCGGTAAATCCGAAGGGTGGCAGCCAGCGCTCGAAAGCACTTGCTTCGACGAAGGAACGGTAGAGCCGGTCCGGTGAGGTGCGCAGCACGCGGTGCAGCCGGACGGTGTTGGTAGCCATGGCTGTGTTCTCCTGAAGTGCAGAGGATGACCCTCAACTGACACGACGAATGAGCTTGCGGAAAATCGACACCGAGCGATGCCGGCTCCAAGTTCTGAGGCCTGAAGGAGGGCCCGGTATTGGCCGATAGTACCCATTCGCGCGGCCGTGCTCAAGCCGTGTACGTCACCGTTCCACACGGTCAGCACCAGAATTTTCGAGGTTACGGGTCAACGATTACCGGCACAGATGGTCAACGGGACCGGAATACGCACCAACACGTGGCGTATCGTGCGCCTCCCACTAAGGGGCAGAGCAGGCCTTAAACCAGCGCAATCAAATCGGTCACGCCAATGTCCACACCGGCCTGCGTCAACAAGGTGCCAGCCTGGGCGCGGTGATGCGTCTGGTGGTTGAAAAAGTGCGTCATCGCCTGCCAGGCCGGGTGTGCGCGCGGCACACCCTTGGTATTGGCGTAATGCATGGTGCCGAGCAAAAAGTCCGGTGACATCTCTGCCAGCCAAAGCTCGATGGCCGCATCCACCGCCTTGCGCGCGTGTTTGAGGTCTTCCCAGTCCGGATGTAAATCGCTGCTGTAGTCCGAACCTTCGGGCATGGCCAGCAAGGCCGACGGCAAGGCGGCAAACACCGTCGGTTGTGCGGCAAAACGCTGCAGCCACATCTTGTCGGCCAGCACCAGGTGGGTCAGCGTGTGGTGAATCGAGCCGAAAAACGCGCCCCGCTCCCGCTTGCGCTCTTCGTCGCTCAGCGTTTCGCAGGCCTGGTACAGGCGCTGGTTCATCCAGCGGTTGTACCTCGCCAGAAAGCGGTAGTTGTCGAGAAATGCCGTGTTCATGAGACGCTCCTGAATCAATAGCTGCTTGCGCCCACTACATATGGGTTAGAGGCCATTCTCACTCATAAAACACGTCAAAAAACCTGATGCCTCAGTGTTTCCCGAAACCACCGCCACCCGGCGTGTGGATCTCGAACACATCACCGGCCAACATCTCGGCCTGGCCGATATGGTCCAGCGCCTCGACCTGGCCGCTGGCCCGCACCACCAGGTTCTGCCCCACCTGCCCCGCCTCGCCGCCGGCCATGCCAAAAGCGCCGTGTTTGCGGCCGTTGGACAAAATGCTGGCCGTCATGGGTTCCAGGAATTTCACGCGTCGCACACCGCCATTGCCGCCCACCCAGCGTCCGGCGCCGCCCGAACCCTGGCGAATTTCGTAACTCTCCAGCCGCACCGGAAAGCGAAACTCCAGCACTTCCGGGTCGGTCAGACGCGAGTTAGTCATGTGCGCCTGCACCACCGAGGTGCCGTCAAACCCATTGACCAGGGTCCCATCGGCATCAAACACACCACCCGCGCCTGAGCCGCCGGAGATGGTTTCGTAATACTGGTGGCGCTCGTTGCCGAAGGTGAAGTTGTTCATGGTGCACTGGCCGGCCGCCATCACGCCCAGCGCGCCATACAACGCATTGGTGATGCAGGTGGAGGTTTCCACATTGCCCGCCACCACCGAAGCCGGCGGGTTCGGGTTCAACATGGAGCCGGCCGGGATGATGACCTTCAGCGGTTTCAGGCAACCCGCATTCAGCGGAATGTCGTCATCGACCAGCGTGCGGAACACATACAACACGGCGGCCATACACACCGCCGTCGGCGCGTTGAAGTTATTGGTCTGCTGCGGCGAGGTGCCGGTGAAATCGATCTCGGCGCTGCGCTTGGTCGTGTCCACACGGATCGCCACCTTGATCTGCGCGCCGTTGTCCAGCGGCAAGGTGAACTCACCGTTTTTCAGGCGCGTGATCACACGGCGCACCGATTCTTCGGCGTTGTCCTGCACATGGCCCATGTAGGCCTGCACCACGTCCAGGCCAAACTGCTCGACCATCTTGCGCAGCTCCTGCACGCCTTTTTCATTGGCGGCAATCTGCGCCTTCAGGTCGGCCATGTTTTGCTGCGGGTTGCGGCTTGGGTATTCGCCGCTTTTGAGCAAGGCAATCATCTCGGCTTCACGCAACACGCCACGTTCGACCAGCTTGACGTTGTTGATCTGCACGCCCTCTTCTTCAATCCGTGTCGAAAACGGCGGCATGGAGCCCGGGGTGGTACCGCCCACGTCGGCATGGTGGCCGCGTGAGCCGACGTAAAACGTGGGGTCCGTGGAGCTGTCCAGGTACACCGGCGTGATCACGGTGATGTCGGGCAGGTGCGTGCCGCCGTGGTAGGGATCGTTCAGCACATAGACATCACCCGGCGACATCTGGCCCGCATTTTCGCGGATCACGGTTTTGATGCTTTCACCCATGGAGCCCAGGTGCACCGGCATGTGCGGCGCATTGGCAATCAGGTTGCCGGCGGTGTCGAACAAGGCGCAGCTGAAGTCCAGGCGTTCCTTGATGTTGACCGAATAAGCGGTGTTCTGCAGTTGCAAGCCCATTTGCTCGGCGATGTTCATGAAGAGGTTGTTGAAGACCTCCAGCAACACCGGGTCTACCGTGGTGCCCGCGGCAAACTTGACGGCCCGCGCGGCGCGCCGATCCAGCACCAGGTGGTCCAGCGCCGTCAGCGCCGCCTCCCAACCGGGTTCGACCACCGTGGTGGCGTTTTTCTCGGCAATGATGGCCGGGCCGCTGATGATGTCGCCCGGCCGCAAGTCTTCACGCACCACCAGCGCCGCGTCATGCCACTGACTGCCGGAATACATACGCACAGTTTCGCGGCGCGGCACTTCACGTGGCTCGTGCGTCGCGTGGCGCGGCTCGGCCGGCGCATCGCCCGCCACCACAGCCTCCACCGACACGGCCTCCACCACCAGACCCTTGCCCTGCATCAGGAAGGAAAAGCGCTGGCGGTAGGCGGTTTCAAAACCGGTCTCGATTTTTGCCAGATCACCAAAAGGCACAATCAGCGCGGCATCGCTGCCGTCGTAACGCACGTGCACACGCCGGTGTGTGCTGATGGGCCCTAGGCTGACTTGCTGGCGCTGCAGCTCGGCCTCGGCCGCTGCCGCCAGGCCATCCAGCTTGGCAGCGATGTCGGGCAAAGCCGCTTCCGACAGCTTGAGCTCCACCGCCTGTTCGCGGATCACGTTCTGGTCGGCCAGGCCCATGCCATAGGCGGAGAGCACACCGGCCAGCGGATGCACAAACACCTTGCTCATGCCCAGCGCATCGGCCACCAGGCAGGCGTGTTGCCCGCCGGCGCCGCCAAAACACTGCAGGGTGTAACGCGTGACATCGTAACCACGCGCGACCGAAATTTTCTTGATGGCATTGGCCATCTGCTGCACCGCGATGTTGATAAACCCTTCGGCCACCACTTCGGCGCTGCGTCCGGTCTGGCCGGCCAGTTCCTGGAACCGCGCCTGCACCACCTCGGCGTCCAGCGCTTCATCCGCCTGGTGGCCAAACACCTGGGGAAAGTAGTGCGGCTGGATCTTGCCGACCATCACATTGGCATCGGTCACGGCCAGCGGGCCGCCGCGGCGGTAACTGGCCGGGCCGGGGTTGGCGCCGGCGCTTTGCGGCCCGACGCGAAAACGCTCGCCATCAAACTTGAGGATGGAGCCGCCGCCGGCGGCCACGGTGTGGATGCTCATCATGGGTGCGCGCATGCGTACCCCGGCCACCTGGGTTTCAAACTCGCGTTCGAACTCACCGGCGTAATGCGAGACATCGGTGGAGGTGCCGCCCATGTCAAAACCGATGACTTTTTCGATACCGGCAATCGCGGCCGTGCGTGCCATGCCGACAATGCCGCCGGCCGGCCCGCTCAAGATGGCGTCCTTGCCCTGGAAGGCGTGCGCATCGGCCAGGCCCCCGGACGACTGCATGAAAAACAGCTTGACGCCCGGCATCTCGCTCGCCACCTGCTCGACATAACGACGCAAAATGGGCGACAGGTAGGCATCGACCACCGTGGTGTCGCCCCGGCTGACAAACTTCATCATCGGGCTGGTTTCATGCGAGGTGCTGATCTGCGTGAAACCGACCTCCTGCGCAATGCGCTTGGCCGCCTTCTCATGCGCGGTATAACGGTAACCGTGCATGAATACGATGGAAACACTGCGCAGCCCTTGCTGGTATTGCGCAAGCAGCTCTTCTTTCAATAGCGTTTCGTCCAGGGCCTGCAACACCTCACCGTGCGCACCGACGCGCTCCTGAGCTTCCACCACGGCGCTGTACAGCAGTTCGGGCAACACGATGTTGCGGTCAAACAGGCGTGGACGGTTTTGGTAGGCAATGCGCAAGGCATCGCGAAAGCCGCGCGTGGTCACCAGCAAGGTGGGTTCGCCCTTGCGCTCCAGCAAGGCATTGGTCGCCACCGTGGTGCCCATCTTCACGCAGTCCACCACCTCCGCGTGAATCGGCTCGCCGGCCTTCAGGCCCAGCAGGTGGCGGATGCCGGCCACCGCCGCGTCGCGGTACTGCTCGGGGTTTTCGCTTAGCAGCTTGTGCGTGATGAGGACACCGTCGGGCCGCTTGGCCACGATGTCAGTGAATGTGCCGCCGCGATCTATCCAGAACTGCCAGCGGTTTGTGCCATTTTTTTCCATGATGTTCCTGAAAGAAGCGTTAGAGGCTGGCCGCCGAGCGTGCCGCCTGATCGTAAATACCCGAGAGCAGGCGCAACAAGCGCGCCAACTCGCCAATGTCGCGGTTCAAGCCATCATTGGTATTGAGCGCATTGATCAGGCAGGACTCGCGAATCTCGCGGTAGCGGTTCACGTAGTCAAGCCCCATGTCGGTGCTGGCATAGGTCACGTCCTTGCCACTTTTGCTGGACACCACCACACCAATATTCTGCAACTTTTTGAGCGAATAGTTGATCAGATGGGTGTCTTCCACATTCATGATGAAGCAGATGTCGGCCAGCCGTTTGTTGCGGGCCCGGTGCGTCACGTGGTGCAGCACCAGCACATCCAGCGGCATCAGGTCTTTCAGGCCCGCCGCACTCATGCAGTGCACCACCCAGCGATGAAAGGCATTGTTCGCCACGATCAGGCCAAACTCGAATTCGCTCATTTCCGCGCTTCTGGGGGATACCAGATGGGCGGACGAAACGATGGGCGCTGCGACAGCCCCCTCAGCAGCAGGTTCGGGGGCGATGGGCTTTTTTGCCATTAACAGACTCCGGGTTGGCATCTTTGTTGCATGTGCAAATTGTAGAGAGTTAAATAATAATTTATCGACATTTTGTTGACATTTAGGGAAATCACTTAGTCGACATCCACAAATGCGGCTTACATTTACTGGGCGAATTTGCCACCGGACCCCTGCCCTCCCAAACATCGCCCAAGCACCGCACCCCCAGCCTTCCTTCATCGCCACTGCACTGCTTTTTAAAGCCCACGGTAACCCCACCGAGCCTTCAGCCCATGAGTCAGCCTGACCAGCCTAACGTCTCCCCACTGCTTTCCGTTCGCAATCTCGCCGTCGAATTCGAGACGCCAGGCGGACGTTTTCGTGCCGTTGACGGCCTGAGCTTCGATGTAACGGCGGGGCGCACGCTGGCCATCGTCGGCGAGTCGGGCTCCGGCAAATCCGTCACCTCCCAGGCGATCATGCGACTGACCGACTACTCGGGCGGAAAAATCGTCTCGGGACAAGTCTTGTTCCAGTCGCCAAACAGCGGCCTGCTGGACCTGACACAAGCGGGCGACGACACCTTGCGCGCCATTCGCGGCAACGAAATTGCCATGATCTTCCAGGAGCCCATGACTTCGCTGAACCCGGTGTTCACCATAGGCAACCAGATCGCCGAAACACTGATACTGCACCAGGGCCTGAGCTCGTCGCAGGCGCGTGAGCAAGCCCGCGCGCTGCTCGACAAAGTCCGCCTGCCCGATGCCGAACGGCTGCTGGACAGTTACCCGCACTCGCTGTCAGGCGGCATGCGGCAGCGCGCCATGATCGCCATGGCGCTGGCCTGCCAGCCGGCGTTGCTGATTGCCGATGAGCCCACCACGGCGCTGGACGTGACGATTCAGGCACAAATCCTGAACATCATCCGCGAGTTGCAGCGTGACCTGAACACCGCCGTGATGTTTATCACCCACGACATGGGGGTGGTGGCGCAGATGGCCGATGATGTGGTGGTGATGTGGCGTGGACGCCAGGTCGAGCACGGGCCGGTCGACCAGATCTTCAACGCGCCGCAACACCCTTACACCCGCGCCCTGCTGTCGGCCGTGCCCCGGCTGGGCAGCTTGCGCGGCCAGCCCTTGCCCAAACGCACGCCGCTGATCGTGCTGGAGGGCGATCAGCTCAGCGAAATCGGCAGCGAGCAGGTGCAGGACACGGTGGACCCTAGCGCGCCTTTGCTCACGGTGGAAAAACTCAGCACCCGCTTCGACGTGGCCCACAACTTGCTGGGGCGTGCCACACACCGCGTACACGCCGTCGAAGCCGTCAGTTTCGACATTTACCCGGGTGAAACATTGGCCCTGGTCGGCGAATCGGGCAGCGGCAAGTCCACCATAGGCAAAACACTGCAGCAACTGGTCGAGTCCTCCAGCGGCACGATACGTTTCAAGGGTCAGGACATCGGCACGCTGAACGCGGCCGGCAAACGCCAGTTGCGGCAAGACATCCAGTACATCTTCCAGGACCCCTACGCCTCGCTCGATCCACGCAAGACGGTTGGCTTCAGCATTGCCGAGCCCATACTGACCCACCATCTACTGAGCGATGCCAAGGCGGTGCAGTGGCGACTGGCCGAATTGCTCGAATGTGTCGGTCTCAAACCCGAACATGCCAGCCGCTATCCGCACGAGTTCTCCGGCGGTCAACGCCAGCGCGTTTGTATTGCCCGGGCACTGGCCTGCAACCCCAAGCTGGTGATTGCCGACGAGTCGGTTTCCGCCCTGGATGTCTCCATCCAGGCCCAGATCATTGACTTGCTGATGGCCCTGCAGGCCGAACGTGGCCTGTCATATCTGTTCATCACACACGACATGGCCGTGGTCGAAAAAATCAGCCACCGGGTGGCGGTCATGTACCTGGGGCAAATCGTCGAAATCGGTCGTCGCCAGGATATTTTCGAAAATCCGCAACACCCCTACACACGCAAGCTGCTGGCGGCCGTTCCGGTGGCCGAACCGGGCAGATTTATTGACCCCAGCCTGATCCAGGGTGAAATACCCAGCCCGGTGCGCAAGGTCGGCAACGAGCCCACCATTCTCAAACTCATTGAAGTGAGTCCGGGCCACCAAGTGGCGCAAGTCCCCGTGGCAGCCTGATCACCGCACCGGCCGTTTCATTTTTTGCACATCTGCAAGTTCACACATTCGTACCCAGGAGAAAACCCATGAAACTCAAAACCTTGATCGCCTCCACCAGCCTGGCGCTGGCCAGCATGCTCGCCCCCAGCGCCCAGGCCGCCGGCACGCTGAACGTGGCCATCCACCAGGACCCGGGCAACTGGGACCCGATCGTGACCTTCCTCGTGTCCTGGGGTGCCGTTGGCAGCCAGGTCTTTGACGGCCTGATCATGCGCACGCCCGACATGAAACTGGTGCCCGGACTGGCCACCAAATGGGAGTTCCTGGACAAAAACACCAAGCTGCGTTTCACCTTGCGCACCGGCGTGAAGTTCCACAACGGCGAACCCTTTGATGCCGATGCCGTGAAGTTCACCTTCGATCGCCTGCTCGGCGAAGAGGGCAAGAAGGGGCCGCAGCAATCAAACTACAACTCGATTGAAAAAGTGGTGGTGGTGAACCCGACCACGGTCGACTTCATCATGAAAAGCCCCGACCCCGTGCTGCTGACCAAGCTGGCCGGTTATGGCGCCATGATTGTTCCGCCCAAGTACATCAAGGAAAAAGGCAGCCAGTTCTTCGGCATGAACCCGGTCGGCACCGGCCCCTTCAAGTTCACCGACTACAAGCCCAAGGTCAGCCTCTCGTTCGTGCGCAACGCCGATTACTGGGGCGGCGCGCCCAAGGTCGACAACCTCGTCTACCGCTTCATCACGGAGCCGGCCACGCAGGCCGCCGAGTTGCAAGCCGGTCGCCTCGATGTGGCCAACCAGATTCCGCTGGCGATGATAGAAACGCTGAAGAAAGACCCCAAGCTGGCCATCGCCAGCATGGACGGTCCGGTGGCGTTGGCCATGCGCTATAACACCCAGCGCGGCATCATGAAAGACAAGGAAGTGCGCAAGGCGCTGACCATGGCGGTGGACCGCGATGCCATCATCAAAACGATTCTGCTGGGCAACGCCAAGCCCATCGCCAGCTTCCAGGGTGTGCTCTCGTTTGGCAATGACCCGGCGCTGAAGCCGCTGCCCTTCAACCCGACGCAAGCCAAGGCCATGCTGCAAAAGGCCGGCGTGAAACCGGGCACGCAGATCCAGATCGACTTCCGCGGCTCCGACAGCAACTTCCGCGAAGTGGCTCAGGCCGTCGCCAGCTACCTGCAGGGCGTGGGCATCAATGCATCGCTCAAGCCCTACGACACCAACGTGCTGCTCAACGACATCATCCCCAGCGGCAGGACCGGCGAGATGTGGCAAAACCAGTGGGGTGGCTGGACCTTCGACTACGATAACACCGCCTACTCGATGTATTACACCAAGCAGCGCTGGAACCCGTTCGACGATGACGCCAAGCTGAACGCCTTACTGCACACACAGCGCAACACCTGGGACCAGGCGGCACGCAAAACAACTTTGCAGGAAATCAGCCGCTACGTGGCCGACCAGGCGCTGGAGATGCCGCTGTACAGCCTGAACACCATCTACGGCCTGAACAAACGTGCCAAGAACCTGGCGCTGCCGGCCGATGGGCGCTTCCGTTTTGTAGAAGCCTCCGTCGACTAACGCCTCCCCGCCCGCCAACCTGACCAGCCAATGCCATGAGTGGATTTTTGATCAAGCGATTACTGCAGGCGATCTTCGTCGTGCTGGTCGTCACCCTGTTTGTCTCCTACGCGGTGCGCCTCTCTGGCGACCCGGCGCTCATGCTCGCCCAGGGGGCCGGCAGCGTGACCGAGGAAGACCTGGCGAACATCCGCCAGGGTCTGGGGCTGGACCGGCCCTTCCTGGTGCAATACGCAGAATTCCTGCGCGGCGCCGTGGTGGGCGATTTCGGCAAAAGCTTCATGGGCGGCACGCCGGTGTCGCAGCTGATTGCCGACGCGCTGCCGGCCACGCTGGCGCTGGCCTTGGTGTCGCTGTTTCTGTCGGTGCTGGTGTCGGTGCCCTTGGGCATCCAGGCCGCCGTGCACAAGGGAAAGGGTGCCGACCAGTTCATCCGCATCATCTCGCTGGTGGGCCTGTCCTTTCCCAACTTCTGGCTGGCCATCATGCTGGTGCTGCTGCTGTCCATCACCTTCCCGCTGTTGCCGCCCTCGGGCTGGGACGGACCTATCAGCCTGATCATGCCGGCGCTGACCATGGCCATCATCCTCTCGGCCACCAATGTGCGGCTGGTGCGTACCGCCATGCTGGAGACGCTGTCAGCCCAGTACATCATGGTGGCGCGCGCCAAGGGCTTGAAAGACCGCGTGGTGCTTTACAAACATGCGCTGCGCAATTGCGCCATTCCGCTGATCACCTACATCGGCCTGCAGTTCGGCAACCTGATCGGCGGCATCGTGGTGGTGGAGCGGGTCTTTAACTGGCCCGGCCTGGGCACCCTGGCCTTCGAAGCCATCGCCAGCCGCGACTACCCGGTGCTGCAGGGCACCGTCACCGTGTTGTCGGTGATGATCGTGGCGGTCAACCTGCTGGTCGACATCGCCTACGGCCTGGTCGATCCACGCATCCGTACCAAGTGAAGAAGACCATGCAAACCGCGCTTCCCTCCTCCGCTTCTTCCGCGCCCGTTTCCCGCTGGGCGCAGTGGCGTTCACTCGAATTCATTCTCGGCGTGCTGCTCACCGGCAGCATGCTGCTGCTGGTGCTGCTCTCGGTGTGGATTTTTCCCGACGGTGGCTCGGCCATGGACCTGAGCGCGCGGCTCACGCAGCCCTTCACCAGTTGGTCGCATCCGTTAGGCACGGATCCGCTGGGCCGCGACGTGCTCGCGCGGGTGCTGGTGGGCGGACGCATCTCGCTGCTGGTCGGCTTCGTCTCGGTGCTAGGTGCATCCATTCTCGGCATCGTCATCGGCCTGGTCGCCGGTTATTACCGTGGCTTCTGGGACATGCTGTTGATGCGCTGCGTGGACGTGCAACTGGCTCTGCCCTTCATCCTGATCGCGCTGACCTTCATCTCCATCCTGGGCGGCGGCCTGTTCAACATCATCCTGTTCATGATCATCTCGCAGTGGGTGCAGTTCGCACGGCTGGTGCGTGGCATGGTGCTGCAGGTGCGCGAGCGCGAATTCGTGCAGGCCGCGCGGGCTTTTGGGGTGCGTGACCTGGCCATGATGCGCCACCACATCCTGCCCAACATCATCGGCCCGGTCATCATCCTGATGACTTTGAACGTCGCCAACAACATCCTGCTGGAAAGCAGCCTGACCTTCCTCGGTCTGGGCGTCGACCCACTGACCCCCAGCTGGGGCGGCATGCTGGCCGATGGCCGCACCTACATGCAAACCGCCTGGTGGATCAGCGTGTTCCCCGGCGTGGCCATCATGCTCACGGTACTGGGCCTGAACCTGCTGGGCGACTGGCTGCGTGACCGGATAGACCCCACGGTAAAACTGTAATGAAAAGCCACCCGCTTCTGGATATCACCCTGCCCCGCACGCTCGATGCCTGGGTCAGCCAATTCGAGCAGCCCGAGTGGCATGGTGCAGAGGTTGAGGGCTGGTTGTTCGAAGGGGTGGCCGCGCGACGCGACGCAGAAAAACGCCTGGCCGCCGCCGGTGTCCAGGCGCAGTTGCGCAGCGCCTACAAACCGCTGCTGCATTATTTTCTGGAAGAGATTGACTGCGACACGCTGGCGGCAGTGACGCTTCATTACCCGGTGCACCCCAACGCGTCGCCGCGTCGTTTTTTACTGGAGGCTTACCCGCTGGCCGGCCTGCTGCCCGACTGCAAACTTGAGTTTGTGCCGGGTAGCGACGACCTGCATTACCAGCTGGCCCTCACGCTGCGCGATGGCTCACACAGGCAGATCAGCGTCTTTGCACCCAACCGCATCCATATCGACCACATCGACGCCACCCTGCTGTCACCCACGGGCTGGCTTCGCGCCCGAAAACAGCCGGACCTGGAGGCGCGCCTGGACAGCGCGCACAAGACGGACTACGAGCAGCTCTTCGAACTGATAGTGCAAACCGTCAAGCAGCACCCTTGGCCTGCGCAGGAGCCCTATTTCGAACGGCTGGACATCCGTGTGGACCTGCCGGGCATCGAACAGGCGCTGGCTGTGGATCACGAATGCATCAGCAGCCACGAGGCGCTGCATGAAGACATTTATTTCTCGCTGCTTGAAATTTTCCAGCGTCACTCGGGGCGGCCTGCCCATGATCGCCGCCTGCAGCCTGGCCAGATCGTGCCGGACGTGCGTCTCAGCCACACCGCACCGTGCCTGAGTATCTGCCTGAACAGCTTCGACACGAAGGCCCAGGACCTGTGTGCTCATGCCGACGCCGACCCTGAGCAGGCCCTTGATCTACTCGACACGGCGCCGCATCCGAAGCGTATAGCCGCCGAAATGGCCAATCTGGGTGGCCAGCGCTTTGCGGCCCTGAGCCGCCAGGGTCGCCAGGTGCACGGCCTGTATCAGGCCGGGCCCGGAGCTGCCGTTGTGATCAGTGGTGGTCAACATGCCAACGAAACCTCCGGCGTGCTGGGCGCCCTGCGCGCAGCACGAGTACTCCAGGCACGCGAAAGTACAGGAGACAAGGCTCACTTTGCACTGATCGCGTTGGAAAACCCCGACGGTTATGCCTTGCACCGCGAGCTGTGCGTCCAGCATCCCGGCCATATGCACCATGCCGCGCGTTATAGCGCGCTGGGCGATGACATCGAATACCGTGAGCAGGCACCGCTGTATGAACGCGAAGCACGCGAGAAAGCGCTGGCCTTGTCGAGCGCCCAGTTGCACATCAATCTGCACGGTTACCCAGCCCATGAATGGACCCGGCCGCTATCCGGCTATGTGCCGCGCGGCTTCGAGTTGTGGACCATTCCCAAAGGTTTTTTCCTGATCTTGCGCCACCACACCGGCTGGCAAGCAGAGGGACGGGCTTTGCTCGAACATGTCAGTGCAGCGCTCGCCAAAGTCCCGGGTCTGAGCGCGTACAACGCCCGCCAGATGGCTCTTTATGAACGCCACGCGGGTGAACTGCCCTTCGAAGTGATCAACGGCAGTGCCTGCACACAATCCGAGGTGAACCATCGCGGTGCGCCCATCACGCTGATCACGGAATTTCCGGATGAAACGGTGGAGGGGGAACGCTTCCGCTTCGCACATACGGTGCAAATGGAAACCGTTCTGGCCGCCGTGCGTGCCTGGCAGGGATTGGCACGTAAATAAAGCGGCGTTTTCGGCTTCATGCGCGCGCTTTTTCCGGGTATGCCCGAGCAAGCTGGCGCGGGATTTGCGTCTATCCTGTCGGTACTTATCACTCTACTGTTCTGGAGCGCTCATGAAATTCAAACTTGCCCTGATTGCCGCCGTACTTAGCGTCGGTACCGCAGCCTTTGCCCAAACCAAATGGGACCTGCCCGCCGCTTACCCCGCCACCAATTTCCACAGCGAAAACCTGGTGCAATTCGCCAACGACGTGGATAAGGCCACCGCCGGCAAACTCAAGATCACGGTGCATGCCAACGCCTCGCTGTTCAAGGCACCGGAGATCAAGCGTGCGGTTCAAGGCGGCCAGGCGCAAGCCGGTGAAATCCTGCTGGTCAACTTCCAGAACGAAGCGCAGCTTTTCGGCGCTGACGGCCTGCCCTTCCTGGCCGACAGTTATGACGCGGCCATGAAACTCTACAAGGCTCAAAAGCCCGCGCTGGACAAAAAGCTGGCCGAGCAAGGTATGTTTGTCCTGTATTCCGTGGCTTGGCCACCACAAGGCATTTACTCGAAAAAACCGGTGAACTCCGCCGCTGATCTCAAGGGCATCAAGTGGCGCGCGTACAGCCCGGCCACGGCCCGCATTGCCGAACTGGTGGGCGCCCAGCCTGTCACGGTTCAGGCCGCCGAATTCTCCCAGGCACTGGCCACCGGTGTGGTCGAATCCACCATGACCTCGGGCGCCACGGGTGTAGACAGCAAGCTGTACGAACACCTCAAGTATTACTACGACACCCAAGCCTGGCTGCCCAAAAATGCCGTCATCGTGAACAAACAGGCTTTCGATGCACTCGACAAAACCACGCAAGCCGCCGTGCTCAAGGCGGGTGCCGCAGCAGAAACACGCGGCTGGGCGGCCAGTCAGGGCGTCAACACCAAAACGCTGGAAACCCTCAAGGCCAATGGCATGCAGGTTTTGCCACCATCACCCCAACTCAAGGCTGACATGAAAAAAGTCGGTGACACCATGCTCCAGGAATGGCTGGCCAAAGCCGGCCCCGAAGGTCAGGCCGTGGTTGATGCCTACCGCAAATAACCGAACCAACATGCGCAAACTGTTAGATGGCATTTACAACAGCGCCGCCGCTCTGGCGGCGCTTTTTATGGTCGGTCTGCTGGGCATGGTGCTGCTGTCCGTCGTGAGCCGGCAACTCAACTTTCATGTGCCCGGCACCGACGCCTATGCCGGTTACCTGATGGCCGCCAGCGGCTTTCTGGCGCTGGCACACACCCTCAAACGCGGCGAGCACATCCGGGTGACCCTGGTGATCAATGCCCTCCACGGGCGTTGGAAAAAAGCCATGGAGCTTTGGGCGCTGGGTGTGGCAACACTGCTGGCGCTGCTGTTTGCCGCCTACAGCTGCAAACTGGCCTGGCAGTCCCGGGTGTTTAACGATATTTCCACCGGCAGTGACGCCACACCGCTGTGGCTGCCGCAGCTGGCCATGGCTTTCGGCGCCGTCATCCTGGTGATTGCCTTCATCGACGAACTGGTGCTTGAGATTCAGGGTCGCCGTGTGGCGCCGCTCAGTGGCGAAGCCCTGCGCAACGAATAGGATTTTCATGATTTTTTCCACATACTCGAAACGGCGGCCCCATGAATGATCTGGGCGTTACCGCACTGCTGGTACTTTCACTCTTTTTGATTCTGGGAACCGGCGTCTGGATCGGCTTGACGCTCTCCGGCGTGGCCTGGATCGGCATGCAGCTGTTCACCTCGCGCGTCGCTGGCGACGCCATGGCGGTGACCATCTGGGGATCGGCCTCCAGTTGGACGCTGACCGCCTTGCCGCTGTTCATCTGGATGGGTGAAATCCTGTTCCGCACGCGGCTGTCGCAAGACATGTTCAAGGGCCTGGCGCCCTGGATGCAGGCCTTGCCGGGCCGGCTCTTACACACCAACGTGGTGGGCTGCACCATTTTTGCGGCTGTCTCTGGCTCGAGCGCGGCAACCTGCGCCACCATCGGCAAGATGACGCTGCCCGAACTCAAGCACCGCGGCTATCCCGAACACATGATCGTCGGCACCCTGGCAGGCGCCAGCACGCTGGGTCTTTTGATCCCGCCGTCCATCATCATGATTGTGTATGGCGTCAGTGCCGATGTCTCCATCGCCAAGCTGTTTATCGCGGGTGTGTTGCCTGGGATCATGCTTGCGCTGCTTTTTTCGGGCTATATCGCGGTTTGGGCATTGCGTCACCCGGAACAGATTCCCGCCGCCGATGAAAAAACCAGCTTTCTGCAAAAGCTCTCGGCTTCACGCGCTCTGATTCCTGTGGTCTTGCTGATCCTGGCGGTGTTGGGCTCCATCTACACCGGCATTGCCACGGCCACAGAGGCCGCCGCGGTCGGTGTGGTCGGCTCACTCGTGATCTCGGCCTTGCAGGGCTCGCTGAGCTGGGCGACTTTTCGCGATGCCCTGATGGGCGCAACGCGGCTCTACTGCATGATCGCGCTGATCCTGGCGGGCGCTGCGTTTTTGACGCTATCGATGGGTTACATCGGGCTGCCGCGCCACCTGGCCGAATGGATTGCGACCATGGGCCTGAGCCAGGGCCAACTGATCCTGGCACTGACCTTCTTTTTTATCCTGCTCGGTTGTTTTCTGGATGGCATCTCCATGGTCGTGCTGACCATGGGCGTGCTGATGCCGACCATCCAAAAGGCCGGCATTGACCCGATCTGGTTTGGCATCTTTATTGTGCTGGTGGTGGAAATGGCGCAGATCACGCCGCCTGTCGGCTTCAACCTGTTTGTGCTGCAAGGCATGACCGGCAAGGAGTTGACCTGGATAGCCAAGGTGACACTGCCCATGTTTTTCCTGATGTGCGCGGCCGTCTTCCTTGTTTACGTCTTTCCAGGCATCGTCACCTGGCTGCCGCAGCAAATGAGCCGTTAAGCCACCGGGTGCGGCGCGCTGGCAAGGCGCTCGACTTTTAAAACCTTCGTGCGGTGTAAAGCCTTTCGCCGCACGAAGGTTTTTTTATGGGTCTCTCCGAGCTTGACTCGATAGAATGGGCCGCAATGCCTCTAGTCCTGCTTATTGTCCTTCCCTTTGTTGCCAGTGTGCTCGCAGCCCTGCTGCCGGCCAACGCCCGCAACCGCGAGTCCACCCTGGCAGGACTGGTCGCACTGGGCTGCGCAGTACAAGTGGCCTGGCTGTTTCCCCAACTGGCTGGCGGCAATGTGCTGCGCCAGGAAATCGAGTGGTTGCCGGCCTTGGGCCTGAACCTGGTCTTCCGCATGGACGGTTTCGCCTGGCTGTTCTGCATGCTGGTGCTGGGCATAGGCGCGCTGGTCGTGCTCTACGCGCGTTATTACATGTCGGCCTCGGACCCGGTACCGCGCTTTTTCTCCTTCTTCCTGGCCTTCATGGGCGCCATGATGGGTGTGGTGCTGGCGGGAAATCTGGTGCAGATGGTGTTGTTCTGGGAACTCACCAGCCTGTTCTCCTTCCTGCTAATCGGGTACTGGCATCACCGGCGCGATGCTCGGCGCGGCGCACGTATGGCGCTCACGGTCACCGGCGCCGGCGGCCTGTGCCTGTTGGCCGGCGTGCTGGTGCTGGGACGTATGGTCGGCAGCTACGATCTGGACGTGGTGCTAGCCTCGGGGGACGCCATACGCGCGCATGCGCTGTACACCCCGGCGCTGGTGCTGGTGCTGCTGGGCGCCTTCACCAAAAGCGCGCAGTTCCCCTTTCATTTCTGGCTGCCTCGCGCGATGGCGGCGCCCACACCGGTGTCCGCCTATTTGCACTCGGCCACCATGGTCAAGCTCGGCGTGTTCCTGATGGCGCGGCTCTGGCCGGTGTTGTCCGGCACCGAGCAGTGGTTCTGGCTGGTCGGCGGCGCCGGTGCCATCACCTTGCTGCTGGGTGGTTTTGTGGCCATGTTCCAGCGCGACCTGAAAGCGCTGCTGGCCTATTCCACCATCTCGCACCTGGGGCTGATCACCTTGCTGCTCGGTCTCAACAGCCCGCTGGCGGCCGTGGCGGCGGTTTTTCATGTGATGAACCACGCCACCTTCAAGGCTTCGCTGTTTATGGCGGCCGGCATCATCGACCACGAGAGCGGCACACGCGACATCCGCAAACTCAGCGGGCTGATGCGCCTGATGCCCATCACCGGCGCGCTGGCCATCATCGCCAGTGCCTCCATGGCCGGTGTGCCGCTGCTCAACGGCTTTCTCTCCAAGGAAATGTTTTTTGCCGAGACGGTGTACATCCAGTCCACCGGGTGGCTCAACTGGGGCCTGCCCGTCATTGCGACCCTGGGCGGCGTGTTCAGCGTCGCCTACTCCGCACGTTTTGTGTTTGACGTGTTTTTCGGCCCGCCCTGCGGCCCGGCTGTACCCAAGCAACCGCACGAGCCACCACACTGGATGCGTGTGCCGGTCGAACTGCTGGTGCTGATCTGTCTGGTGGTGGGTATTGCACCTGCCTGGTCGGTCGGTCCTATGCTCGCCACGGCGGCAACGCCGGTGGTTGGTGGTATGTTGCCCGAATACAGCCTGGCGGTATGGCACGGCTTAAACCTGCCTCTGGTGATGAGTTTTATCGCACTCGCAGGCGGCACCCTCCTGTACCTGCTGCAGCGTCGTGGCCGCGCCCAGGGCCGCCTGCAACACACACCGCTGCTGCATCGTTTTGATGGCCAGCGCATTTTTGAAAACCTGCTGGCGCGCCTGAGCGAAGCCGGCCGGCGCAGCCGACAACTGCTGGGCACACGGCGCATGCAGTCGCAATTGCTGTTGCTGGTCGCCGTGGCGGTGACTGGTGCGGCGGCGGCCTTGTGGTTCACGCCGGCCGAACGCGGCACACGCGAGTTGCTCGCCTTTTCGCCCATGTTCGCCATGACCTGGCTGATTGGTGCGGCCTGCGCGGTCGGTGCGGCCTGGCAGGCCAAATTTCACCGGCTGGCCTCGCTCATGCTGGCAGCCGGTGCCGGACTGGTCTGCTGTATCACCTACATCTGGTTTTCGGCGCCCGACCTGGCCCTGACCCAACTGGTGGTCGAGGTGGTCACCACGGTGCTGCTGCTGCTCGGCCTGCGCTGGTTGCCTATGCGTAAGGTCACGATCCAGCCCATCCAGACCCGCGTGCGCCTGCTGAGTCGGCGCGGACGGGATTTGCTGGTCGCCGCCCTGGCCGGCTGCGGCATGGCCGCGCTGGCCTGGACCGTCATGACCCGGCCTTTCCCGCAAAGCATCTCGCCCTTTTTCCTGGAGCACGCCTTGAGTGAAGGTGGTGGCACCAACGTGGTCAACATCATGCTGGTCGACTTCCGCGGCTTTGACACCTTTGGCGAGATCACCGTACTGGGCGTGGTCGCGCTGACGGTGTATGCGCTGCTGCGCCGCTTCCGGCCGGCCCGCGAGTCCATGGCGATTCCCATCCAGCAACGGGTCCAGACCGACCATGGCAGCAGCGACCTGCTCAACCCACGCCGCGCCGTTGATACGGCGGTGGGTTACCTGATGGTGCCGGCCGTGCTGGTCCGGCTGTTGCTGCCGCTGTCGGTGCTGGTGTCGGTGTACTTCTTCATGCGCGGGCACAATGCGCCGGGCGGCGGCTTTGTCGCCGGGCTGGTGATGTCCGTGGCGCTGGTCCTGCAGTTCATCGTGTCTGGCACCGAGTGGGTGGAAGAACACCTGCGTATCTATCCCCGGCGCTGGATCGCCATCGGCCTCTTGCTGGCCATCACCACGGGCGGCGGTGCCGTCGTCCTGGGTTATCCCTTCATGACCACCCACACTGCCCACCTGCACCTGCCGCTGCTCGGCGAAATTCATATTCCGAGCGCGCTATTTTTCGACACCGGCGTGTTCGCGCTGGTGCTGGGTGCCACCATGTTGATCCTGACCGCGCTGGCCCACCAGTCGATACGCAGCCACCGCTGGGCCGAAGAACAGGCTGAAAAAGAGGCCGAAGCCCAAGCCGCCGCAGAGGGAGCCCGCTGATGGAAATGGTGCTTGCCCTCGCGATTGGCGTGTTGACCAGCTCAGGCGTCTACCTCTTGCTGCGTCCGCGCACTTTCCAGGTGATCATGGGCCTGACCCTGATCTCCTATGCCGTCAACCTCTTTATCTTCAGCATGGGCCGGCTCAAGATCGACAGCGAACCGGTGCTGGTTCCCGGCGTCGTCGCCACGCTGGCCAACACCGCCGACCCGATGCCGCAAGCCCTGGTGCTGACCGCCATCGTGATCGGCTTCGCGATGACCGCGTTGTTTCTGGTGGTGATGCTGGCCTCGCGCGGGCTGAGCGGCACCGACCATGTTGATGGTCGGGAAGACGCCCTGGATGACACCCGCCTGCATGTCAAGGAGCCCAAGCCATGAGCGGGCTTCTTCATTGGCTGGACCGCCTGCTGGAAGCCACCATGCCGCATCTGGTGGCCGTGCCGATTCTGGTGCCGATGCTGACGGCCGCCCTGATGCTGCTGCTGGGCGAACAACGCCGCCGCACCAAATCCGCGCTCAGCGTGATCTCGGGCCTGATTGGCCTGCTGGCCGCGCTGGCCTTGCTGCGCTGGGTCAATGCGCCCGACACCGGTGGCGGCGCCGGCTCCATCGGCGTCTACCTGCCCGGCAACTGGCAAGCACCCTTCGGCATTGTGTTGGTGGCGGACCGCCTGTCAACGATGATGGTGGCACTCACCGGCGTGGTGGCCTTTGCAGCGTCTATCTACTCGACCTCGCGCTGGGACCGCGCGGGTGTGCATTTCCACCCGCTGCTGCAGTTGCAACTCATGGGGCTGAACGGCGCCTTCCTCACCGGCGACCTGTTCAATCTCTTCGTGTTTTTTGAAGTGATGCTGGCCGCTTCTTATGGCTTGCTGCTGCATGGCTCGGGCCGCCTGCGTGTGCAGGCCGGCTTGCACTACATTGCGATCAACCTCGCCGCCTCGTCCTTGTTCCTGGTCGGTGCTGCCCTGCTGTATGGCGTGACCGGCACCCTCAACATGGCCGACCTGGGCATGCGCATCGCACAACTCGCCCCGTCCGAGCGCGGCCTGGTGCATGCGGCGGCTGCGATCCTGGCCACGGCTTTTTTCGCCAAGGCCGGGGCCTGGCCGCTGAATTTCTGGCTGGTGCCGGCCTACAGCGCGGCGGTTTCGCCGGTCAGCGCTGTGTTTGCGCTGCTGACCAAACTCGGCATCTACACCGTGTTGCGGCTCTGGACCGTGCTGTTCGCGCCGGACACCGGCGCCTCGGCGCAGTTTGGCCAGAGCGTGCTCATGGCCATCGGGCTGGCCACACTGTTTGTCGGTGCGCTGGGCATTGTCGGTACACAAAGGCTCTCGCATCTGGCGGGTTATAGCGTGCTGATTTCAGCCGGCACCCTGCTCACCGCGGTCGGTCTCGGGCAACCGGCGATCTGGGCCGGCGCACTGTATTACCTGCTCAGTTCAACCCTGGCGGTCAGCGCCTTTTTCCTGCTGATCGACATGATAGAGCGCTGGCGCAATGCGGGTGCCAGCATCGCGCCGCACGAGTCGGCCGACAACGCGCCCTTCCTGTCACCCGACCTGACCAGCTTCGACGACGTGAACCTTGATGACGAACAGCAGGCGCTGTATGGCCGTGCCATCCCGGCCGGTGTGGCTTTTCTCGGCCTGGGTTTTGTCGGCTGCACCTTGCTGCTGGCCGGCTTGCCTCCGCTGTCGGGCTTTGTCGGCAAGTTCGCCATGTTGTCAGGCTTGCTGGATGCGCCCGCCATCACCCTGGCCAGCTGGTTCTTCCTGGCGCTGCTGCTGGTCTCGGGCTTTCTGACACTGGTCGCCCTCAGCCGCGCCGGCATCCGCCATTTCTGGACGCTGCCGCACAGCGCCATACCGGCCCTGCGCGCGATCGAGGTCCTGCCGGTCGCGGCGCTGCTGGCCGCCTGTGTCGCGCTGACGATAGAGGCCGGGCCGGTGATGCAACACGCCCAGGCCACCGCGCAAGGCCTGTTCTCGCCCAACGCCTACCGCAACGCCGTGATGGGCGCGCGGCCCGTCCCCAAGCCCGCACCCAAGGAGGCCGCCCCATGATCAAGCGCTGGCTCCCCTCGCCGCCCTTGTCGCTGGCGCTGTTTGTGGTCTGGCTGTTGCTCAACCAGTCCCTGGCGCTGGCCACGCTGCTGCTGGCGGCGGTGCTGGCCGTTGCCGTGCCCCTGCTGACACGGCGCCTGCGGCCCGCCACCGTGCGCATGCGCCGGCCCGGTGTGGCCTTGCGGCTGACCGGCGTGGCCTTGTTTGACATGTTGCATTCGGCGCTGGCGGTGGCGCGGCTGTTATTGACACGCCGCACCCCGGCCATCGCCTCGCACTTTGTGCTGGTGCCGCTGGACATCCGGGACCCCAACGCCCTGGCCGTGCTGGCCATGATCTGCTGCCTGACACCTGGCACGGCCTGGGGCGAGTTGTCCCTGGACCGCTCGGCGCTGCTGCTGCACGTGTTCGACGTGGACGACGAGGCGGCCTTCATCGCCATGATCAAGGAACGTTACGAACGGCCACTGATGGAGATTTTCGAATCATGACACCGGTACTGCTCTGGGCTCTCAAGTTCGCGCTCTTCCTGCTGGCCGTGGCCATGCTCTGCGCCGCGACACGGCTGCTGATCGGCCCCACGGCGCAGGACCGCGTCATGGCGCTGGACTGCCTCTACATCAACGGCATGCTCATGATGCTGGTGCTGGGCATCGTTTATGCCAGCAATGTGTATTTTGAAGCGGCCATGCTGATTGCGCTGTTCGGTTTTGTCGGCTCCACGGCCATGGCCAAATTCTTGCTGCGCGGAGAGGTGATCGAATGAGCACGCCACTGCCACTCTGGGCCGAAATCCTGACCGCCGTGTTTGTCGTGCTGGGTGCGGCTTTCGCCGCCATCGGCTCCTTCGGGCTGGTGCGGCTGCCGACTTTTTTCCGCCGCATCCATGCGCCCACGCTGGGCGCCACCGCCGGTGTGTGGTGCATCACGATCGCGACCATTGTTTATTTCTCGGTGCAGGGTTTCAATTTGTTTCTGCATGCGGTGCTGATCGCCCTGTTCGTCGCCCTCACGGCGCCGGTGACCACCATCTTTCTGATGCGCGCGGCGCTGTTCCGAGAACGGCAAAAAGGCGGCGACGTACCGCCTGCGGCAAAGTCAGAGCCAGAAAATCACCCTGCCCATTGAACCCCACCGCGTCCACCATGCTGCCAGTCCTCGCCATCTGTCTGGGCGCCTCCGCCGGCGCCTTGGCCCGCTGGGGCCTGGGACTCTGGCTGAGTCCCGCCGGCCTGCTTCCCTGGGGCACGTTGGCCGCCAACCTGGCCGGTGGCTACCTGGTCGGTGTGTGTGTGGCCATCTTCCATTCCATGCCCCAGCTTGACCCCTTGTGGCGGCTGCTGCTGATCACCGGCTTTCTGGGCGGACTCACGACCTTCTCCTCATTTTCTGCAGAAGTTGTCGGTTTTCTGATGGAAGCGCGTTATAGCCTGGCGCTGGGGACGGCCGCGCTGCATGTGCTGGGCTCGTTGCTGCTGACCGTGGTCGGCATCAAAAGCGCTCTGTTTTTCATAGCTTCCCGCGCCCATTAGACAAGGGCTGCAGGCCTATTTGGCTTATAACTTGGCCGTTTCGAGCCTTAGTGCGCCGAACGCCCCACGCCACACAGCAGTTCCCCCGCCTCGTTGGCCTCCACCGCGCGGACGTCTTTGGCCTGCCGCACGGCCATGTCGCGCGGCAACACCACGCCATTTTTCACGGCCAGCACCTCGGCCATCACGCTGACGGCAATTTCCGGCGGGGTCTTGCTGCCGATGTAAATGCCTATGGGGCCGCGCAGGCGCGCGAGAGCCGCTTCGCTGAGGCTGAAGTGTTCGGCCATGCGCTGGTGACGCGTCTCGTTGTTGCGCCGTGAGCCGATGGCGCCTATGTAAAACGCGTCGGTGTTCAGCGCCTCCATCAAGGCCAGGTCGTCGAGTTTGGGATCGTGCGTGAGCGCAATCACGCAGCTGCGCCGGTCCGGCTTGAAGGCGATCACCACATCGTCCGGCATCTCGCTGAGCACCTTGGCGCCGGCCACCGACCAGGCGCTGCGGTACTCTTCGCGCGGGTCACACACGGTGACGGAAAAGCCGCTGAACAAGGCCATGGTGGCCAGGTATTCGGTCAGCTGGCCCGCACCTATCAGCAGCATGCGGTACTCGGGGCCAAAGGTGTTGACCAGTTCCTGCGCCGAGACGCTGAGTTCGGCCGGCGCCATGGCTTGTTCCAGTGTGACAACACCATCGGCCAGGCGCACGCTGCGTTGGGTCAACTGCCCGGCTTCAAGCGCTTCAACCAGTTGCGCCAGCGCGGTGGCGTCGGGGTCGTATTCCAGCAACAACTCCAGCGTGCCGCCGCAAGGCAAGCCAAAACGGTGGGCTTCGTCAGCGGTGACGCCGTATTTGACAAAGGCCGGCGGGCCGGACGGAATGGTTTTGCCACCGCCGTCCAGCGACAGGGCCGACGCATAGGCTTGCGTGTGCCGATAGATCAAGTCGTCTTCAATACAGCCGCCCGACACCGAGCCGACCACCGCACCGTCTTCACACAGCGCCATGATGGATCCCACCGGCCGCGGCGACGAGCCCCAGGTCCGCACCACCGTGGCCAGCAAGGCGCGTTTGCCCGCCGCGCGCCAGTCGCGCAGGGTGCGCAATACCATCACATCCAGATTTTCCATATGTCTTCCTTTCGCCGGGTGCCTGCAAAGCGTCAACCGCCCAGCGAGACCACCAGCACCAGCGCCAAAATCACCGCGCCGGCGATATAAACCCACACCGGCATGCCCGCACCGCGGGTGCGGGGGACGGGTTCTGCATCCACATCACCCATCACTATTTTCGCCGCATAACTCTCGGGATGCTGGCGCTGCATTTCATCGTCAAAACGCTTGAAAAAATCTTCCGCCATGGACTTGGCGGCACCATCGATCAGCCGCTGCCCGAGCTGCGCGACCTTGCCGCCGACCGACGCGTGCACGGTGTAAGACAACTCGCAGCCCTCGTCGTTGGGCAGCAAGGCCACTTCCGCCGTTCCTTTGCCAAAACCGGCCACACCGCCCTGCCCGTCAAACGACAGCTTGTAACTGGCCGGCGGGTTGATCTCGCTGAGGGTGATCTTGCCGGTGAACTTGGCCGAGACCGGCCCTATCTTCAGCGCCATGCCGATCGCGTACTGGTTCTCGCCCGTCGCTTCAACCTTGTCGCAGCCGGGGATACAGGTTTTGAGTACGGCGGGGTCGTTCAGCGCATCCCAGGCTTGTTGCTGGGTCACGGCGAGTTGCCGGCTTCCTGACATGTCCATGGTGTTGTCCTTTTTTGTTGTTTGTTCAGAGTGAAATCATGAGTGCTCAGGTCTTCATCAGAGCCGCCAGGCTGGCCGCCAGTTCCTCCAGCTTAGCTAAGTTGTGCACCGCAAGCATGCCGTGGGCCTGCGCATGGAGTACCGCTGCGCCACGCGCCAGTGGCGCATAAGCCTCAAAACGCAGCAAGGGGTTGAGCCAGAGCAGGCGGCGGCTGCGCCGGCGCAACCAGGCCAGCTCACGCGCCAGGTCGGCCGGCTCGCCGGTGTCCAGCCCGTCGGTGATGACCAGCACGATGGTGCGGCGCCCGACCAGACGGCGCGCATGGTGTTCGCGCAGGCTGGCCAGCGACAGGCCCAACTGGGTGCCGCCGGCAAAATCTTCAATCGCCAAACTGGCATGCGCCAGCATGGCGTCGGTGTCGGCCTGGCGAAACGCTGGCGTCAAGTCCGTCAAGTGCATGCCGAAGGCAAACACATCACGCTGCGGATGGCGGCGTGTGGCCGCATGCAAAAAGGCCAGCAGCAGCCGGGCATAACGCTCCATCGAGCCTGACACATCAACCAGCACCAGCAAAGGCAGGGCCTGCTCGCGCCGCTGCAAACGTGGCAGTTGCATCAGTTCGCCGCCGGTCTGCGCAGCCCGGTGCATGACGCCCGGCCAATGCATACGCGCGCCCGAAGCCGCGGGCCGGCTGCGGCGCGAGGCAAATAGGGGCAGGGGCAGCTTGATGTCACGCGCCAGCCGCTCGACCAGCCGGTATTCGGTGGCCGACAAGGCGTTGAAGTCGGCATGTTGCAAGCGTTCAATGTCGCTGGCTGTCATGGCCGCGTCAAACTCCACCTTCTGGTCTTCGGCGGCGGGTTGGGCCTGCTGGCCAAAGGTTTTTTGCGGCGCCAGCGCCTCGCGCACACGTGGCCGGCGTTTGCTGGCCTCGGCTTTTCCTTCGGCGCTGGGCAGCAACTGGGCCAGCAGCTTGTTGGCAACTTTCGGGTCCTGGAAATACACCTCAAACAGTTCGCGAAACACCAGCCTGTCCTGCTCGCGGCTGACCATCACGGCTTCAAAGGCGGCGCTCAGGTCTTCCTTGTCGGCGATGCCAACGGCGAGCGCGGCCTCCTTGGCCAGGGCAATACGCTGGCTGTCGATTTTGACGCCGGCACGGCGCAAGGCCCGGCCGAAGCCGGTGATGTTGTCGGCGAGTTTGCCGCTGCGCGCATCACCTAGGAACATAGGCCCCCACGTTCGCTCGCTGCGCGTAGCTCTCTGCCCCCCGAGGGGGCGTTGCGCCTGCGGACTGGCGAAGCCAGATCCGCGGCCCCTGCTGGTAAAGAGGGCGCTCCGTGCTCTTCATTCGGCCGCTGTCTCTTCGGGCTTGAGCAGCTCGACGGCCAGCTCATGCGTGAGCGCCGCCACGTCTTCGCGCTGTTTGAACAAAATGCCAGCCGTGTCGGCCACCACCTCGGGGTCCACCACCAGCGTATCCAGCGCAACCAGTGCTTTTGCCCATTCCACACTTTCGGCAATGCCGGGGGCACGCTGAAAAGCATTGCCAAAGGGCGAGCGGCGCAGCCGGTCGACAAAACTCGCGACCTGGGCCGACAACAAATCGCCGGCCTGCGGCACCTGGGCCCGCACAATCGCCAACTCGCGCTCGCGGTCCGGGTAGTCCAGCCAGTGGTAAAGGCAACGCCGCTTGACGGCGTCGTTGAGTTCGCGCGTGCGGTTGCTGGTGAGTATGGTCACCGGCGTCACCTCGGCGCGCACCGTACCAATTTCCGGGATGCTGACCTGGTACTCGCCCAGGTACTCCAGCAAAAAAGCCTCAAAGGGTTCGTCGGCCCGGTCCACCTCGTCGATCAGCAGCACCGCGCCCGGTGTCGGTGTCTGCAGCGCCTGCAGCAACGGCCGGCGTATCAGGTAGCGGTCCTGGTAGACCTCGCGCTCCACGTCGGCGGCCTGGCTGTGACCTTCGACGGCACGCATATGCAACAACTGCGCGGCGTAGTTCCACTCGTACAGGGCTTCGCGTTGCTCCAGCCCGTCGTAACACTGCAGGCGTATCAGCTGACGCTGCAGCGCCAGGGCCAGCGCCTTGGCCAACTCGGTTTTGCCAACGCCAGGTTCACCTTCGAGCAGCAGCGGGCGCTGCAATTTCAGTGCGAGAAAAACGGCCGTGGCGAGCCGGCGGTCCGCAAAGTAGCCGGCGCCCTGCAGCGCCTGGATCAGCGCATCAATACTTGGGAAAATCGTCATCAAATCGGTTTCCCATCTTCAGTCGCTATCAATTAAATAGCTGCTTTCGCCCGCCCATTAAGGGCTAGAGGCATAAAAATCTAAAAAAAAGGCGAACTCGGGTCTACAGGGCCGGATCACGCCAGCGCCTTCGTCACCCCGCGCTGCGCCTGCACGCTGATCAGATTGGCGCGGTAAGCCGCCGTGGCGTGGATGTCGCTGTTCAGGTCTGTCGCATCAATGTTGACGGCCGCAGCCGCTTCCGGCGTGAAACTTTTGCTCAAGGCCGCTTCCAGCCCCGAGTGACGGAACACACCGTTGGACGCGCCGGTGACGGCGACCCGCACGCCGGCATCAAACTGTGCAATAAACACACCTACCAGTGCAAAACGCGAAGCCGGCTGTTTGAACTTCATGTAGGCCGCCCGTTTGGGGATCGGGAAGCTGATCGCGGTAATCAGTTCGCCCTGGTTCAGGGCGGTCGCAAACATGCCCAGGAAAAAGTCGTCGGCTGGTATCTTGCGCGTGGTCGTGTGAATCGTCGCACCCAGTGCCAGCACGGCGCTGGGGTAACAGGCAGACGGGTCGTTGTTGGCGACCGAGCCCCCCAGCGTGCCCATGGCGCGCACCTGCCGGTCGCCGATGTTGCCGGCCAGGTCGGCCAGCGCCGGCAAAGCGGCTTTCAGCTCGGCGTGGGTGGCGACATCGGCATGGCGTGTCATGGCACCGATCACAAAGGCATTGCCTTCGCGTTGGATGCCGACCAGCTCCTTGATGCCGCTCAGGTCGGCCAGTTGCTCCGGACTGGACAGGCGTAATTTCATGGACGCCAGCAGGGTTTGACCGCCGGCCAGCGCTTGGGCGCCGGCGGCGGCGAGTTTGGCCGCATCCGCTGTGGTGGCTGGACGTTCCAGGGTAAATGCATACATGGTGGGTACTCCTTGGAAGGTGTCAGTGTTTGGCTGCCTGGATGGCTTCCCAGACGCGGCCGGAGGTCGCGGGCATGTCGAAGTCAATCACACCCAGGGGCTTCAAGGCATCCAGCACCGCATTCATCACCGCCGGCGGCGAACCGATGGCACCGGCCTCGCCGCAGCCTTTGGCACCCAGCGGGTTGTGGCTGCAAGGCGTGCACAAGGTGTCCAAGGTGAAGTTGGGCATGTCGTCGGCACGCGGCATGGTGTAGTCCATGAAGGAGCCGGTCAACAACTGGCCGGACTCCGGGTCGTACACGCAGTTTTCCAGCAGCGCCTGGCCGATGCCCTGCACCAGGCCGCCATGCACCTGGCCTTCGACAATCATGGGGTTGATGATGTTGCCGAAGTCGTCCACCGCCGTGAAGCGGTCGACCCGCACCTCGCCAGTGGCCGGGTCGATCTCGACCTCGCAGATATAGGTGCCGGCCGGGAAGGTGAAGTTGGTCGGGTCGTAAAACGCGGTCTCGTTCAGGCCGGGCTCCAGCTTGTCCAGCGGGTAGTTGTGTGGCACATAAGCCGTCAGCGCGACCTGGCCGAAAGTCACCTTTTTATCGGTGCCCTTGATGGTGAACTCGCCGTTGGCAAACTCCACGTCGGCATCGCTGGCCTCCATCAGGTGCGCGGCAATCTTCTTGGCCTTGGTCTCTATCTTGTCCAGCGCCTTCATGATGGCCGTGCCGCCGACTGCCAGCGAACGCGAGCCGTAAGTGCCCATGCCGAAAGGCACACGCCCGGTGTCGCCGTGCACCACGTCCACCTGGTCCACCGAGATGCCCAGGCGCGCGGCGACCACCTGCGCAAACGTGGTTTCGTGGCCCTGGCCGTGGCTGTGGGAGCCGGTGAACACGGTCACGCTGCCAGTCGGATGGACCCGCACCTCGCCGCACTCGAACAGGCCGGCGCGTGCGCCCAAAGCGCCGGCAATGTTGCTGGGCGCCAGGCCACAGGCCTCGATATAGCAGGAGTAACCGATGCCGCGCAATTTGCCCTTGGCTTCGGTCGCGGCCTTGCGTTTGGCAAAGCCGGCAACATCGGCGAGTTCATTGCCTCGCTTGAGCAAGGCGTGGAAGTCACCCACGTCGTATTGCAGCGCCACCGGCGTCTGGTAAGGGAACTGGGACACCAGGTTGCGCCTGCGAATTTCGTCCTGCGCCAGGCCCAACTCCCAGCCGCAACGCGTGACCAGACGCTCCAGCAAATAAGTCGCTTCCGGTCGGCCGGCACCGCGGTAAGCATCTACCGGTGCGGTGTTGGTGAACCATGCATCGACCTCGACATAAATCTGCGGCGTGCTGTATTGGCCAGCCAGCAAGGTGGCGTACAAAATCGTCGGCACGGCCGGGGCAAAAGTCGACAGGTAAGCGCCCATGTTAGCGTTGGTGTGTACCCGCAGGGCCAGGAACTTACCGTCCTTGTCCATCGCCATTTCGGCGTGGCTGGCGTGGTCGCGGCCATGCGCGTCGCTGAGAAAGGCTTCGCTGCGGTCGGCCGTCCACTTGATGTTGCGATTCAGCTTTTTCGAGGCCCAGGTCAGGCACACGTCTTCGGCATACAAATAAATCTTGGAGCCAAAACCACCGCCCACGTCGGGCGCAATCACCCGCACCTTGTGTTCGGGCAGGCCCATCACAAAAGCCGTCAACAACAGGCGTTCGACATGCGGATTCTGGTTGGACACATACAAGACGTATTCGTCGTTTGCGCGGCTGTAGGAACCAATTACGGAGCGCGGCTCCATGGCATTGGGCACCAGGCGGTTGTTGATCAAATCCAGTTGGGTCACATGGGCGGCTTTGGCAAACACCGCATCCACCTGTGCCTTGTCGCCTATGGCCCATTTGTAGCAATGGTTGTCGGGCGCCACATCGTGCAGGGCCGTGGCCTTGGCGGCCTCGGTGACCCGGACAACGGCGCTGAGCACGTCATAGTCGACCTCGACCAGCTCGGCGGCATTTTTGGCCTGCTCCAGCGTTTCAGCCACGACCAGGGCCACATGGTCGCCGACATAACGCACCTTGCCCTGCGCCAGAATCGGGTGCGGCGGCTCCTTCATGGGGGTGCCGTCGGTGCTGGTGATCAGCCAGCCGCAAGGCAGGCCGTTGATCTTGTCGGCCGCCACATCGGCGCCTACAAACACATCCAGCACGCCAGGTGCGGCCTTGGCGGCTGCCGTGTTGATACTTTTGATATTGGCATGCGCATGCGGCGAACGCACAAACACAGCGTAGCTCTGATGCGCCAGCGTGATGTCATCGGTGTATTGCCCGCCGCCGGTCAGAAAACGGTAGTCTTCCTTGCGCCGTATGGACGCGCCAATATTGGGCAAGTTGACAAAATCGGATGCACCCATGTTTGTACTCCTGAAAAATTGAAGAAGCGAATGCGTGCGGGGCTCAGGCCGACATGGACGCAGCGCCCTGCTGCACGGCCTTGACGATGTTCTGGTAACCGGTGCAGCGGCAGATATTGCCTTCCAGCAGTTCGCGGATCTCCGTTTCCGTGGCCTTGGGGTGGTGTTTGCAAAGATCAACCGCACTCATCACCATGCCGGTGGTGCAAAAGCCGCATTGCAGACCGTGGCACTCCTTGAAGGCCGCCTGCATCGGGTGCATGGTGCCGTCCGGCTGGGCCAGGCCTTCGATGGTGGTGATCTCGCTGCCTTGCGCCTGGGCCGCCAGGATGTTGCAGGACTTGATGGCGCGCCCGTTCATGATGACGGTGCAGGCGCCGCATTGGGCGGTATCGCAGCCCACATGGGTCCCGGTCAACTGCAGTTGCTCGCGCAGCACCTGCACCAGCAAGGTGTTGGTGGGGACCTCCAGGGCCTTAGATTTCCCGTTGACTTTGAATTGAACTTGCATGCGCTTGTCTCCTGTTGGCTTGAGGCTAGGGAGCGCGTCGGGCTCCGAGAACGAAACAAACCATTGTTGAATTGGTGACCCCACCCAGACCTAGGGTAAACCCCGGAAGCTTGCCAAACGAGGCCGAAATTCTCAAAATGGAACATTCCCTGCCAACCGGCAGACCAGCGCGTCCACGGCAGGCCTGTCAGGCTGCCCCCACCGGGTTTTCATGCCATGCTGACTGTCCTCTCGCCGTCTTCCGAACAACGCTTGCAACTCATCGCGCAAGCCCGCCAGGCGGTGATGCAGGACGGCAAAAGCCCGCCCGGCGGCGCCCTGGCCGACAGCTGGATTGAACGCTCCTGGCAGCGCTGCCTGGCCAGCGGCCAACGGCCGGACCAGGATGTCGGCTTTGACCTGATGTCACCGCAGGTACTGCGCCGCACCGAAGAGGCCAACCACGTGCTGGTGCAGGCCGCCCGCCCGGTGCTGGAAAAACTCGGGGCGGCGATTGCCAGCACGCACTACTTCGCCATCCTGACCAATGCACAAGGTGTGGTGGTGGATGTCAACGGCTCGATAGACAGACGCGACCGGCGCGCCGACCTGATCACCCGTATAGGGGTAGACCTGTCCGAGCAATGTGTGGGCACCACCGCGATAGGCGCGGCGTTGACCGAGCTGCAGCCGGTCTGGCTGCACCGCGGCGAGCATTTTTTCAATGCCAACTCGGCCTACAGCTGCGCCGGCGCGCCGGTGTTCGGGCCGGACGGCCGCTGCGCCGGCATGCTGGACCTGACCGGCGTGGACGCGGTGGAACGGCCCGAACTCAAACACCTGGTCGCGCAGTCGGCACGCCATATTGAAAACGCGCTGATGCAGGGCCGGCCACACGAGTTGCTGATCCGGCTGAACTGGTCCAGCCCCAGCCTGGGGGAAGACAGCGACGGCCTGGTCTGCCTGGACGCCGACGGCTGGGTCACAGGCGCCAACCCGGCGGCACGCCAGATGGTGCCGGCGCTGCAGGCCGGCCACC
Organism: Polaromonas potterensis; assembly: GCF_033446725.1. Lineage (NCBI taxonomy): Bacteria > Pseudomonadati > Pseudomonadota > Betaproteobacteria > Burkholderiales > Comamonadaceae > Polaromonas > Polaromonas potterensis. The sequence continues at coordinate 159,065 of NZ_JAWQLX010000011.1, forward strand.
CGGCGGCCGTGCATTGCAGCGAACTTTTCGCCATGCCTTACGGCATTTTGTTTGACGCCGCCAAAGCCGATGCCACCCAGGCCTATCCCCAAGCCATCGACGTGCCTTTGTGGTCAGGCCTGCGCCTGCACGCGTTGCCGCTGCTGCAGGGGCGCGCCGCAGCCACCCAGCGGCTGACCGGCCGGACCGCCAGCCACCTGCCGCTCAAGGATGTGGAAACCGCCCTGATCCGCAAAGCCGTCAGCGACGCCAGGGGCAATGTCATGAAAGCGGCACGCACCCTGGGCATCAGTCGCGCCACCGTCTACCGCCGGCTCGGCAGCAAGACGAAGTAGCCGTGACCATTGGTGAAGACGCCGTTTGAGCCTCGCCTGTAGGTGCCCCGTAGCGAAGCAACATCCACGCTGACTGGCCAGCGGACTTGGTGGCGATAGTGCCAGAAAGCTGCGTTTTGACTTTGAGCGAGATTGCGCCTTATGTAGGGATCTCGCTTTTTACTGAGCCCCTTCTCCTGGCTATCCGGGATGTTCGACTATCGATAGCTGGCGTACGATTTCAACAGGGTGCTGTCGGTTAGTGCATTCTCTTGGTTGACCGCCGCCAAGAGCGGTCTTAAAGGGGTCGGGACGATTAATTTCTGATCAATTCGGCGTGAACTTGCTTGCGGCTTAATGAACCCGCAGCACCTCAAACTGCTGTCGGATTGGAGCGACCTGTATCGATACCTCATCACCCTCGCACTTACCCAGCATGGCCCTGCCCAAGGGGGCTTCGCTGCTGATGACCTGAACGAGTTCAGCGCCGCTGAGCAACTTCATGCTGCCCCCATCCGGGCCGAGAAAGAGCTGTTGCTGCTTGTCGTCGGAATCCACCAGGCAGACCAGCGCGCCGAGCTGTATACCTTTGCTGGCGTTGTAGGGGCGCGGGCGGAACTGGCGCCAATTGGCCATCGCCTGGCGGATGGCTTCGGCGCGACGAGCTTGGCCAGTGGCCAGGTAGGCGGCTTCGAGACCCAATGTGTCGTATTTGTTTTCGGCGATGTTTTCTTCGTGAGTCGCCGCTTCATGGGCCGCCCGCGCTGCCTGTTCGGCTTGCAGCAGGTCCTCGGCGAGCCGTTCCAGCACCTGCTGCTGCAGCAACAATTTATCCATGATGAAAGGTAGGCATTTTGAACAAGCGGGGGTTAGGTCTTGATTATGAAGGGCTCCACCAGCTTTCGACGCTTCTGTTGGTTTCAGGTTAACTTCAGCTATGGGCCCGAAGCACCAGTTTGCCCCTTCGGTGAGCAGACGTTCAGATGCCCGCTGCGAGCAGACAGACCGGCAATGTCAGCTATACCTCGGACACCGGTCATCAGGATGACTAGGGCGATGTCGCCTGGATGACCGCTGTTGGCCAGAGACAGTGAGTTCATGGTGCAGCCCCAGCCGTCAGCAACCACTGCAAAGCAGTCAGTGTTGGCTAACGAAAATATGTAGTTATAGATAGCCAGGACATGCCGCCCATCTCACCCAAACTCGCGCCAGCAAGCGCCGATGCGTTGCCGGCCTCATCGCCTTGCGCAGCGCCACCAACTCTTGAGAAAAGATGGGGTCCGCTGTTGAAAATAGACGCAGGCATAGCGGTCGTCACCATGCCCGCAACGACTCTCAGTGCTTGTGGGCGGCCGCTGAAGGCTGGCCCGCGACTGCGCCAGGCGCGGCGGCGGCCACCGGCACGTTCAGCGCGACCTTGCTTTCGATGCCTTTGGCGTCCTTGAACACCAGGGTCATGGCCACCGTGCTGCCGGCAGGCAAGGCCTGCTTCAAATCCATCAACATCACGTGGTAGCCACCGGGCTTGAGTTCCACCGTTTTGCCGGCCGGCAAATCCAGGCCCGACAAACCGCGCATTTTCATGACGTCGTTTTCCATCTTCATTTCATGCACTTCGGCAATACCGGCGGCGGGGGTGGAGATACTCACCAAGCGGGTCGCTTCCTTGGCCGTGATTTTCATGAAGGCACCCGTGCCTTGCTGGCCGGGCACGGTGGTGCGGACCCAGGCGTTGCTGACGTCAACTTGTGCATGTGCCACGGCAGCACACATGGCCAAGACTGAAAAACCAACGTATCGAACAATGGGGAACACAACTATCTCCTTGGTTAAAAACGAATATGCCATCATCTGCCTCCAGGTGCTGGCGCGCGGGAATAGGCCGAAAAAATCATCCGGCAGACCTTGCTTTGAAACTTGCAAACTTGAGCCCAAGACGTCGCCAGCCGATCACCACGCCGGTCGCGCCAAGCGCCGTTCCTCCGAGGCTGAGAACGATCAGGAGAACGTCCCAGATCGGGCGCCGCTCGAGCAGGGGCAGCCAGTCCCAGCTGTGCAACATGGTAAACAGCCAACGGCTGAGCCGCCGCGTACTGTCAGTCTGCCCCAGAACAGCCCCGGTCGCCGGATCAATATGGACCCAGGTGGCATGCGTGTCGCCAAACACCACGCGCCAGATCGGAAGCGGCTTGTCAGCGCCGCCCGTCATGGTGTGCGCATCACGGCTGTAGTAATACAGGTCGTAATCCGTCAGGACCTCCACACGCAGGACAGCGTCGGGCAGCAGGCGCGTTACGGCCGCTCTCAAGGCGTTTGGATCCGGCACATGGGGTGCCGCCGTGGCTGCATCCATCACCGCAGTCCGCCCCGCCGCCCCGCTCGCCAGCACCAATGTTTTTCCGTCAGACGGGGTCCAGCGCAATTCACGCACCTCCGATCCGGCCGCTGCCAGCAAGGTCTGAGGCGTGGCTTGCTGCCCGGACACTCTGAGCGGGCCGCCGTGCATGGCCTGGATACGCAGGGACGGGGCGCCATTGTCAAAAATCCGCCAGGGGTTCATCGACATCAAACCGCTGAACATCCAGGTGAAGGTGATCACCGCAAACAGCAGGCCGGTGATGTGGTGCCAGCGCATCACGAAACCCTTGTAAGGCGAATGTGATCCGCTTTTGTAGGTGCGCATGAAGCGCCAGCGCAGGATGCCGACGACCGTGCCCATGACGGTCACCACAATGCCCAACACCGACAGCCAGTTGACGATGTCGGCCCAGTAAGGGTTGAAGACATTGCCGCGGAAGGGATACAGCCAGTGGATCCATGCCCCGGCATAGTTCCACACCCGCTCAGTGCCGGTCGCGTCGCGAACAACTTCGCCGGTGGTCCCGGACACATAAATCCGGGTGTTCGCCGGATCCTGCAGCTGCACCACGTGCAGCGGCCTGTGTGCGTCCAGCCCCCGCGAATGCGTGAAAGCATCTTCCTGGATGAGGCCTTCGTATTGCGGGGAAGCCGCGGCGCCGCCGTAAGCGCTCGCCGCTGCAAGCGCGTAGGATCGGTCCACCTGCTGCAACACGTCCCCCGTTCCAGCATCGATCACCACGGTACCGCTGCCCGGCGGCGGGCCACGCCGACCCGTAGCGGGATTCGCATCACGCACGGGAATCACCAAATAAACAGCACGCCCGCCACTGGCGACCGCCAGACGCAGGTCCCGCAGAGGCCCCAGGATGCCGGCCTTTTCAAGCGCCTGCACTGGCGTCAGGCCAAGGGATGCGGCATCAAGCCCTGGCAGGTGCTGCAGGCGCTCGGCCTCGGTGAGTTTGGGGTAGCCCACGTACATCATGACCACGCCCGAGACAAACCACATCACAAAGAACGCGCAGAGCACCACCCCCAGCCAGCGGTGCAGCAGAAAGAGCCAGCGTTTGGTACGGATCATCGGTGACCTTTAGAACGTAGCGCGCAGAGTGATGTCGGCCGCGCGCGGCGGACCCAGGTAAACCTGTGTCGTCCCGGCATTGGCCGCATAAATGCGGTCGGTCACGTTGCGAATGCGCCCGACCACCGAGACGGATTTGCTGACTTTCCAGGCCAGTCCCAGGTCGAGCAGCGTGTAGGCCGGCCAGCTCAAGGTGTTTGCGGCATCAGCATAAACCTTGCCAACCCGTCGCACACCCACGCTGGCCTGCCACGCTGGCGTCAGCGCGTAGGAAGCCCACACATTGGCGACGGTCGCCGGCGTGTTGACAGGTGTCTTTCCAGCCAGCGACACGCCGCCCTGCGTAAAACTTTCATACTTCGCGTCCACCTGGGTGATGTTGCCCTGCACCGAGAAACGGGCCGTGGGTTGCAGGCCGACGGCCAGTTCAACGCCTTTGGCCGATTGCTCGCCAACCAGAACGGTCAGGGCCGTGTTGTTGGGGTCCTGGCTGGAAATGTTCTTGCGCGTGATGCTGTACAGCGCCAGCGTGGCCGTGCCCTTGCCATCCCAGAAATCGAGCTTGCTGCCAACTTCGGCCTGCCTGCCGGTGGTGAGCTGGCTGTTGTTCAGCACATCGGCAAATGAGGCTGTCGAAAGAACGCCGGAAGGCGGATCGGCCGCCGTTGCATATTGCGCGTAGAGGTTGGCGCCTGGCGCAAAGTCCCACACCAGCCCCACACGTCCCGTTGTCGGGCTGTACTGGCGCGAGAAGCTGGCCGGACTGCTCAGCGTGACGGCCCGGCGGTTGGTGAGGTCGAGGTCGATACGTTCATGGCGCAAGGCCGTCACCAGGTTCAGCCTGGGCGTCAAGGCCGTGCGGTTCTCCAGGTACAGCGCCGCGGTGGTGACCTTGTTGTCGCGGTCAGGAATAAAGCCCGGCGTCATGCCCGGCACCTGGAAGAAGCGCTCGGTCACGAAGTTGTAGGGATTGACCGTGCTGACGACCGCCGGCAGGCTGTTTGGAAATCTTGTCTGCTTGTTGACACTCAGGTCCAGCCCGAAGGACCAGTCGCTTTTCAGCCCTGCAAGCTCGCCCTTGTACAGGCCTTCGATGCGGTCACCGACCACCTGCTGCTCATGCCGCTGAAGCAGCGCCGCCGAGCGGATGACGGCGGTGTTGCTGGCGTTGTAACGATAGTTCTCCACGTTGCGGTAGTCACGCAGCGCGTCATACACATAAAACGTGTTCTTGAACTGCAGCGCATCGCTGGCACGCCACTCGGTGACCGAACGCAACCACTGCACGCGCTGCTCATACACGCCATCGACGCTGTTGTAGTTCTTGAAACGGATGCCGGGATCGATACGCAGCGTTCCTGCGGCAGGGTTCAGCACGGGCATGCCCCAATATGGCCGGTCCACCGTTTCCTGCTGGTACTCATACGCCAGGGTGTGTGTCAGGCCGCCGCCCAGATCCGAGAGCAGCGACGTGGCCAACTGGGTGGACTTCGTTCGGGTACCGTCGGTCCAGCTCTCCGAATCCCGGTGGTTGACGTCGATGCGGACGTAGTGGCTGCCCGCGCCGCCATCCCCGGCGATGCGCCGGTTCAGGCCAACAGACGCCTCCTTGAGCCCTTCGGTCCCCACCCGCAACTGGACTTCGGAAAAGTCGTTTCTTTCAGCAACTTTGGTGATGTAGTTGATGGAACCACCGACCGCGCCCGAGCCAAACAGGAAGCTGGACGGCCCACCAATGGCCTCGACCCGGTCATAAATCCAGCTGTCCACGGGCCGCGCTGCGATGGAATACTGGACGTTGATGCCATTGAACATCTGGCTGATGGAGCCGCTGCCAAAGCCGCGGTAACTGACACCAATGTTGCCCGGCGCGTCGTGCGCCGTGACACCGGGAATCGCCTTGAGTATGTCCTGGGTGTTCTGCGCACCGCGCGCCTCGATGGTGTCGCGGTTCACGATGGTGACTGAAGCCGGCGTTTCACGCGGCGTGAGCCCGAGGCGGCTGCCCGTTTCTGACGATTGATCCAGAAGAAGGCGGCCATTGGCAACAGGTGTCTCACCCATCACGTCGATTTGCTGCAACATGCCAGATGCCGTCTGGGCAGCAGACGGCGCAGACATGAGCGCCAGCGCGGAACAAAGGCCCAGGGTCAAGGCAGAGGGGCGAAACGCCGGCACAGTCGCGCATGAAGCGGCCGTTGCGGGCGGAGTAAAACGGGACATGAAACTCTCCTGTGCCCGCAACGACGCGCATCAGCGGTCTGCGGGCTTCCACACACTGAAAGACATCCGGCGGCATGGCCGCGCCCGGATATCAGGGATGAACAGCGTCAGGAAAAGAAAGGCGGGCCGCGGCTGAAGGGCAGCCCCGGCGAGGAGGCCGAGCGCACGGCATCCTGAAAAACAAGCGCCATCGCGGTGACAGCGACGGGGCAAACATCCATGTGCTGCAGCGGCGGCAGGCCCAGGCCCACGGAGCCACACAGGTCGCAATGGCCGCTAGCAGTCGAGCCCTCATCCGAGCCGGCGTCAACGGACCCGCCAGCGGCACCCATGCTGCAAACACCACCCAGCTTGCCGGTGCGCACCTCTTCGGCCAGCATGCTCACGGGCGCCAGCAACGCCGAGCACACAGCCAGAAACCCCAGCAAGGCTGCGAAGCGGGCCCAGAATGGGCGAAAAAAGGTGGGGAGGGCTGGCACGGGGCCGATTATAGGCAGGGGCGGCGGTAGGATCAGGACTTTTACAGCATGGGGCAAACATGCAGCGCTTCACGATCTCCCTGGATGATGACTTGGCCGCCCAATTTGACGGACTTATTGCGGACCGCGGCTATATCAACCGCTCCGAAGCCGTGCGTGACCTCATCCGCGAGCGCCTGGGCAAGGACACACTGGACGCCCGCGCCGCGACATACTGCGTGGCCAACGTGAGTTATGTCTACGACCACCACGAGCAACAGGTCACCCGCCGCCTCATGGCCTTGCAGCACGAACACCACGACCTGGTCGTCAGCAGCCTGCACACCCACCTGGACCACGACCACTGCCTGGAAAGCGTGGTGCTGCGCGGCCCGACCCCGGCGGTGCAGGCCTGCGCGCAGCAACTGGTGGCCCTGCGCGGCGTGCGGCACGGCCAGATACACCTGGTGCCGCTGGCGCAAGAATCGGCGGGCCATTGCCATGCCCACGCGAGCGGCGCCGGGCACAAACACCTCAAACCCATCAGCTGAACACCCGCCAAACGGCGTATGGCCCCGGACCCTCGTCTGTATGACAATTATTAAATTCTTCATACAACCAGCTGTTCCGGATGTCCCTCACACGCCGCCGTCTCCTGCTCAAGACCTTGCCCGTTCTGCTGGCCGCCCCGGCCGTCTTCACCGCACGCGCCCAGCCCGGCGGCTTCCCGCAGCCTGGCAAACCCATCCGTTTCATCGTGCCCTTCCCGGCTGGTGGAACATCCGACCTGCGCGCCCGCCAGGTGGCCGAGCGTATGCGCCTGGACGCCGGCTGGACGGTGCTGGTGGACAACCGCGCAGGCGCCAGCGGCATGATCGGCTCCGAAGCCTGCGCCCGGGCCACGCCGGACGGCCACACACTTCTGCTCGGCACCATCGGCTCGCTGGCGATCAATCCGCACCTTTTTGCGCAACAACCCTACGATGTGTCGCGCGACTTCCAGCCGATCACACAATTTTCCCGTTCGGTCACCGTGCTGCTGGCGCACCGCAATACGGGATATCGCAGCCTCGCCGATGTGGAAGTGGCGGTGCGCGCCGGCCGCCCGCTGGCCTATGCCTCCACCGGCAACGGGACCATTGGCCACATGGTGGGCGAGATTTACAAACGCCGCGCCGGGCTGGACATCACCCATGTGCCCTACAAAGGCACGGCGCCGGCCGTGCAGGACTTCATCAGCGGCCAGGTGCCGCTCTTGTACGAAACACCATCAGCCGTCTGGGAACACCTGCGCGCGGGTACGGCCGTGGCGCTGGCGGTGAGCAGCAGCGTGCGCATGCCGCAGATGCCGGGCGTGCCCACCTTCCGCGAGTCAGGCTATGTCGACATGGTGTTCGACACCTGGCAAGGCGCGGTCACGACACGTGGCGTGCCGGCGGCGGTACTGGCCAGCCTGCACCGGGAAATGGCCAAAGCCTTGCGGCATCCGGATGTCGTGAAAAGCCACGAAGAGCAGGTCAACGTGGTGGTCGCCAACAGCCCCGAGGAGTTCGGGCGTTTCATAGCCGCCGAAACCACGCGCTGGGGCCAGGTGGTGCGTGAGACAGCGGTTCTTCCCAGCTGAAGCAAGCCGCGCCAGCCCGTGGTCTAACAAAATGCTACAAAATCAGTAGCTGCTTGCGCCCGTGGACAAAGGGCTAGAGGCCAATTTCATCCATAATGGATTAAGAAAGGGCCCACGCCACATGTTCCCGCACCACCGCGCTGGCATGATCACGCCGCGCCAACAAGGCCGCGCGTATGCAGCCGTCGTTATCACTGCCAGCAAACAAGGCATTGCCCATGGCCACCGCGATGTTGCGCAGCCAACGCTCGTGGCCAATACGCCGGATCGCGCTGCCTTCGGTGTAACGCAGAAACTCTTCTTCCGTCCAGGCGAACAAGGTCGTCAGTTGCTGGCCGGTCAGGCCCTGGCGCTCGTCAAAGTCGGGCAAGGCGCTGCGCTGCGCAAACTTGTTCCACGGACAGGCCAGCTGGCAGTCGTCACAGCCGTAGATACGGTTGCCTATCAGCGGCCGCAGTTCCAGGGGAATCGCACCCGCGTGTTCTATCGTCAGATACGAGATACAGCGCCTGGCATCCAGCTGGTGCGGGGCAATGATGGCCTGAGTCGGGCAAATGGTGATGCAGGCACTGCAGCTGCCGCAATGCGGCGTCACCGGCTCGCTGGGCGGCAAGGCGATGTCCACATAAATTTCACCCAGGAAAAACATGGAACCAGCCTCGCGGTTCAGCAGCAAGGTGTGTTTGCCGCGCCAGCCCTGCCCGCTGCGTGCGGCCAGCTCGGCTTCCAGCACCGGTGCCGAATCGGTGAAAGCCCGATGCCCCAGGGGCTGGACATGGGTCGCGATCCGCTCGGCGAGTTTTTGCAGCCGCGAACGCATGATCTTGTGGTAATCCCGGCCCCGTGCATACACCGACACAATCGCTTCGCCGGGCCGCTGCAGGCGCGCCAGCTCCTGAGCCTGCCACTGGCCCGGCGCTGCCGGCGTGGAGGCCGGCAAATAGTCCATACGCGCCGTGATCACACTGACCGTGCCCGGCACCAGTTCAGCAGGCCGGGCGCGTTTGAGACCATGGGCGGCCATGTAATTCATGTCCCCATGAAATCCGGCCGCCAGCCAGGCCGATAATCCGGGCTCCGCAGAAGACAAGTCCACCCCTGCAATGCCGATTTGCGAAAATCCAAGCTCGCGCGCCCACGTTTGAATTTGAGAAACGAATTGATGGCTATTGAAGATCACCCGCTCATTGTAAAAAGTATTGCCTGGACCAGCGAGGCCGATACCCAGGCTTTCGCCCAGGCCATGGCCACCCGCTTGCTGGCCAGCGTGCCCGGCCGCAATACCCTGATCCAGTTGCATGGCGACCTGGGCGCGGGCAAAACCACTTTTGCGCGACATTTCCTCAAAGCCCTGGGGGTCGAAGGACGTGTCAAAAGCCCGACCTATGCGGTGGTCGAACCCTATAGCGTGGCCGATGCGGCGGGAGGCACCCTCGACATCTGGCATTTCGATTTTTACCGCTTCAACGACCCCGATGAATGGGAAGAAGCCGGCTTTCGCGACATCTTCGCCAGCGCTGGCCTGAAACTGGTCGAGTGGCCGGAAAAAGCCGGCGAACACCTGCCCGCTGCCGATCTGGATATCCATCTGGAGCTGCTGGACAACGAGGCGCGCGCCGTCACGCTGAGCGCCCACACCGCCGCCGCTGCGGCGCTGTTGCCGTGAGCGGCCGCCACAGCCGCCGCAGCGCCCTCCAAATGGGCAGCCTGGTGTTGCTGCTCGGCGTGCAACACCTCGCGCGTGGCGCCACCATCCTGGCGGTGCGCATCTGGCCGGCGCCGGACTACAGCCGGGTCACCATCGAGTCCGACACCGGCCTGAAGACCAAAACCACCTTTGTCACCGAGCCGCCGCGCCTGGCCGTGGACATCGAAGGTGTGGACCTGATCCCCGCGTTGCGCGAGCTGGTGGCCAAGGTCAAGGCCGACGACCCGAATATTTCCGGCATCCGGGTCGGGCAAAACGCACCGGGCGTGGTGCGCCTGGTGATAGACCTGAAGCAACATATCTTGCCCCAGGTCTTCACGCTGCCACCGGTCGCGGCCTACCAGCACCGGCTGGTGTTTGACCTTTACCCGACCCAGGCGCCGGACCCGCTGGCGGCATTGATTGCCGAGCGACTCAAGGACAAAACAGCCGCACCAGCCTCGGCCACCGATCCGCTGGGCGAGTTGATTGCCAAACAGACCGACAAACCGGCCCCCGCAAAACCATCCGGTGACGACCCGCCCCCCGCAACGGGCAGCGACAAGGACCGCGCCATCGCCGCCGCGCCCAAGGCGCCGTCCGAAACCGTGGGTGCCGGTGCCGGCAACCGCAACAAAACCGACCGCCTCATCATCGTGGCACTGGACCCCGGCCACGGCGGCGAAGACCCGGGTGCCATCGGCCCAGGCGGCACACGTGAAAAAGATGTGGTGCTGCAAATTGCGCTACGCCTGCGCGAACGTATCAACCAGCAACCGAATATGCGCGCCTACCTGACGCGTGATGCCGACTTTTTTGTCCCACTGCATGTCCGCGTGCAAAAAGCCAGGCGTGTACAGGCCGACCTGTTCATCAGCATTCACGCCGATGCGTTTTTCACACCACGCCCGCAAGGCGCCAGCGTGTTTGCCTTGAGCGAAAAAGGCGCCAGCAGCAGCGCGGCACGCTGGATCGCCGACAAGGAAAACTCCGCCGACCTGGTGGGCGGTATCAACGTCAAGGCCAAAGACGCGCAGGTGCAAAAAGCGCTGCTCGACATGAGCACCTCCGCCCAGATCAGCGACAGCCTCAAACTCGGCGGCGCCATGCTGGGCGAGATCGGCAGCGTCGGCAAGCTGCACAAGCCACGCGTCGAACAAGCCAGTTTTGCCGTGCTCAAGGCACCCGACATCCCGAGCGTGCTGGTGGAAACCGCGTTTATCAGCAACCCGGACGAAGAAGCCAAGCTGCGCAGCGAGGCCTACCAGGTACAACTCGCCGATGCGCTGATGCGCGGCATAGGCCGCTACTTCTCGAAAAATCCGCCGCTGGCGCGGAATCGTCCGCTGTAACTGCTGACGGTTGCGTCGGGGGCATCTAACTGCATGCGGTTGGGCGTCACGCTGCGCTAGTGGCTTGTTCCGGACAGTAGGATGGACTCCCCACTCCCACCCCTAACCCCTAACCCCTCCCTCGCCCCGCTGGGCGATGGAGGGGGACTTCATTTGGCCGTGTGTGCTGCATCCGCGTGCATAAATGGCGGTCAATGAAAATCCGATGAAGACGCGCAGAGCGCGTCTTCATCTCCCCGCGCCCACCCCCTTCTGGCTGCGACTAGGAGCGCAGGGAAAAGCGGATCAGGGCTCACGATTGTCTGAGCGAAGCGAGTTCGAGCGAGACCCCGCTTTTCACGAGCACCGCAGGCTGCCCGCAGCATCGCTGCGGGACGCAGACAGCAGGGTCGCCTTTTCTTTTGCTTACTTTCCTTTTGGCGACGCAAAAGAAAAGTGAGTCGCCCGCCGGGGCGAAACCCGGCTTGCTGTCGGGCCACAAACAGCTGAATCAAAGAAAGCTTCGACCAGCTCAGCTCGAACGGGAGTCCAGCCACATCTCCCTCCGAAGCCTTTACACAAAAGCCAACAAACTCAAACCGGATAAATCAAGGAATTAAGAATCATCTCGCTGTCATACACACACAGCCGCCGCCTGAACTTCAAGCCACCATCAGTAGCAACCAGCTCATCCACATAACGGCCCACGTTGTAAACCTCGCTGACACCCGCCGGTTTGGTGCGAAACACCGCGTAGTTGGTCTGCGCCGTGATCACCCCCGCCTCGTTCGACAAAATTTTCGCCGCACTGATCACGTGGCGCATGTAATACGGCCCGTGGTAAATCGTCTGGGTGATGCCATAGACGCGATCTTTCATCATGCCCCGGCTTTCCAGGTCCATCAGCGCCAGCGGCAAACCCCGGTCGAAATTTTCGCGGGCCTGCACGGTGTAACGTCCGTCCTCCAGAAAAAAATCAGGCCAGGCCTCAAAGCGTTTGTCGTCCAGTACCGCGGCATACGCCACATTGAGTTGATCAACGTCGTGTTGAAGCTGCAGTCGCTCCAGCGTCACCCCGCTCATAAGGCCATCACTTTCTTCCAGTAGGCGTACATGCTGCGAATCAGCGTTTCGGTGACCATGTGTTCGGTCATCTCGGTGCCGGTGCCGCCCAGCTCGCACAAGGTCGAACCGGCTTCACCGCCCTGCCGGAAGCCGGCCTGGCTGAACTCAATGACTTCACCATCGTCGGCGCTGACAAAACCGGCCGGCCCAAACAGGTTGGACTGGCGCAGGCGGCGCCGTGTCATCTCGGGCGTGTCGTCGGCAAAACCAAAATGGGTCCAGACAAAATCAAACTCGCCCTGACCGCGCGGCACGATGTGGCGCGTGCTCAGCGAGTTGACCTGCTGCTGGATGATGAGGCTGGGGAACAGTGTGATCATGGTCACGGTGGGCATGATGTCGGCGCCGGGATTTGCCGGATCCGGCACCTTCCACCAGGGCTCGGGCACCACATCCAGCAAGCGGTCGTCGTGCAGCGCCATGTTGGCCTTGAAAGACGTCACACCTTCGGTCACGGCGGCCTGCCCGCCTTCGTTGCGGCGCGAAATCATCACGGCATGGCGGCCTTGCTCATCCATGACCATGCGGCTTTTCTGGTCGGCACGCCACAGGCCAAAGGTCACAAACCAGGTGTGCAACAAACCGGGGTGATAGGGGTCCTTGATGTTTTCCATCATCAGCTTCCAGTTGCCCGGAATACGCTGGCGGTTGTACCCCAGCAAGGTCAGCTGCCGACCTTTGAAAATGCGCTCCACCCAGGGCATGATGTTCGGCCCCAGGTAGTCTTCCAGCGGGGCTACGGTGTCGCTGAAAGTCGCAAACACCAGGCCGTGCAACACCGCCACACGCAGCTTGGTCAGGCCGTGGTCCTTGAGCTCAAAGCCTTCGGGCATGCCGCCGTTGACACACTCACCGTCTTTCACACCATCCTTGAACGGCAGGCCGGCCAGGTCGCCATTGAGTTTGTAAGTCCACTGGTGGTAGGGACAGACAAAGCTGCGCGCATTGCCCTGCGGGTTCTGGCAAAACCGCACGCCACGGTGGGCGCAGCGGTTTTCGACCACGCGGATGCCGTGATCGGTGCCGCGGTCTTTAGGTGCCACGCGGTCACGCACCATCACCACCTGGCGCTCACCGACATGACTGAGTTTGAAGTCACCCAGATTCGGAATCTCGACCTCCAGCCCGACGTAACACCAGTGCGGGCCGTAGAAAATTTTCTCCAGCTCGCGCTGGTACAGCTGCTCGTCGGTATACGCCCAGAAGGGCACACGGCTGGAGCCGGGCTGACTCCAGCGGGACAGGACGGAAGGGGAAGAAGGGGGTGCGTTCATCTCTACTTGGCCGGCGGATTGGATCAGTAGAAATGATACGCTTACTTATGATCTCCGCCTTCACCCGGTGATTTTTTGGGTTTAAGCAAGGCGCCCAGCAAGTCCATGGGCAGCGGCAAAATCACGGTGGAGGCGCGGTCACCTGCGACTTGGGTCATGGTCTGCAGATAACGCAACTGCATCGCTTCGGGCTGTTGCGCCAGCATACGCGCGGCCTCCAGCAAGGCGGACGCGGCCTGTTTTTCGCCTTCGGCATGGATCACCTTGGCGCGGCGTTCACGCTCGGCTTCGGCCTGGCGCGCGATGGCCCGCACCATGGACTCGTTGAGGTCGATGTGTTTGATTTCAACATTGGTCACCTTGATGCCCCAGCCGTCGGTTTGCGCATCCAGAATGCGCTGGATATCGAGGTTCAGGCGCTCCCGCTCTGCCAGCATCTCGTCAAGTTCGTGTTTGCCCAGCACCACGCGCAAGGTGGTTTGCGCCAGCTGGCTGGTCGCCATGAGGAAGTTCTCGACATTGATGATGGCTTTTTGCGCGTCCACCACACGGAAGAAAACAACCGCATTGACCTTGACCGAGACGTTGTCGCGCGAGATTACGTCCTGCGGCGGCACGTCCATGGTGACCACACGCAGGTCGATACGCACCATTTGCTGAATCACCGGGATCAGGATGACCAGGCCCGGGCCCTTGACCTTCCAGAAACGACCAAGCTGAAACACCACACCACGTTCGTATTCACGCAAAATGCGCAGCGAACTGCTGATCAGCAGCAGCAAAAGCAGCACCAGTAGCCCGAGAGGCAAACCAATCATGATCATGACGCAACTCCTTTGAGAAAGTCCGCTTCACCCTGAACCTGCAGCAGCAGGCCATCAATGCGCAGCACCCGGATCCGTTGACCCGTCCTGAGCGGCGCCTCGCTGCGCACCCGCCAGCGTTCGCCGCGCACCTCGGCCCAGGCTTCATCACCCTCGACATAAACCACCTCGCCCAGCGTACCGGCCATTTCCTCGTGCCCGCCCAGCACCGGCCGCCGGCGTGCACGCAGCGTCATGGTCGCCAGCACAAACACCACCACGGCGGAACTCAGGGCCAGTCCGAACACCAGGGAAAGCGGCACGCCAAAACCCGGCACATCGCGGTCGAACAGCAAAATGCCGCCGACCACAAAAGCGACCACCCCACCGGCGCCCAACAGGCCGCTGGGCGCCACCAGTTCGGCAGCCAAGAAGGCCATGCCCAGAAGCACCAGGGCCAGGCCGGCATAGTTCACAGGCAAAAGCTGCAAGGCAAACAGCCCCAGCAAAAGGCAGATGGCACCGGCCACCCCCGGCAGGGCCAGACCAGGTGACGAAAACTCGAACACCAGCCCGTAAAAACCCACCATCAACAAGATCAGCGCCACGCTGGGGTGGGCGATCACCGCCAGCAAACGCTGGCGCCAGTCGGGCAACATCCACTCGACGACCTGGCCCTGGGTGTGCAAGGTGATACGCGCGCCCCTAACCTCGACGCTCCGGCCCTCCAGTTGCCGCAGCAAATCCGACAGGTCCACGGCGACCAAGTCAACCACCTTGTCGCGCAAGGCCTCCCCGGCGCTCAGGCTGACCGCTTCGCGCACCGCACGTTCGGCCCACTCCGCATTGCGGCCCCGGGTCTGCGCCAGGCCGCGTATAAATGCGGCGGCATCGTTCATGACTTTGGCACCCATGGCGTCGGTGGGGGCCGTGGGGGAGGCGGCCTTGTCTTTATCCTTGTCGGATTTGGCACCGGGCAAGCCGATCGCCACCGGTGTCGCCGCGCCCAAGGTGGTCGCAGGCGCCATGGCGGCCACATGGGCGGCATAAAGAATGTAGGTGCCGGCACTGGCGGCCCGGGCACCTTCCGGCGCCACATACACAGCCACCGGGATGGGCGAAGACAACATGGCCTGGATGATCTGGCGCATGGAGCTGTCCAGCCCGCCCGGCGTGTCGAGCATGAGAACCACCAGGCCGGCCTGACGCTCCTGGGCCTTGGCGATGCCGCGCACGATGTAGTCGGTACTGGCCGGTCCGATCGCATCCTGCAACTTGAGCACCAGTACCGGTGCGGCGGCGGCACCAATACACCAGAACACCAACACCAGGCACAAGAGCCACTTGGCCGGACCCCGAATCAGGCTTGCGCGAAAGATGGCAGGTGTCAGCATGGCAAAGGCCTCACTGGTGTTGGCTGCAGCGCCTTGCGGCAGGCTGCAACGCTATCAGTATGCGACAGCCCATCGACGAATACAACTCCCCTGCGGCGGGGGAAAAGACAGCGGCAATAAAGCGCTGACCGGTTGTGCTTTAGCGGTTTTCCAGCGGCACCGGGGCTTTGTTGCGGCTGGCCTTCCAGGCACCGAACAGGACAATCAGCCCGGGAATAAAAATCATGGCCCAGATGATCTTGCTCAGATTCGCCTGCACCCAGGGCAGGTTGCCGAAGAAATAACCGGCGCCGCACAGCCCAATCACCCAGATCAGCGCACCCAGCACGTTGTAGGCGCTGAACTTGCCACGACTCATCTCGGCCACACCCGCCACAAAAGGCGCAAAAGTGCGGATAAAAGGCATGAAACGCGCAATGATGATGGTGATGCCGCCGTAACGTTCGTAAAACGCATGGGCCTGGTTAAACGCCCGCTTGTTGAAAAACTTCGACTGCTCCCACTGGAAAACCTTGGGACCGAAGAAACGCCCTATCGTGTAGTTGCACTGATCCCCCAGAATCGCCGCCACCACCAACACCCCCATGGCCAGCGGCAGGCTCAGCAGGCCGGCGCCGCACAGGGCACCAACAATAAAGAGCAAGGAGTCGCCCGGCAAAAACGGCATGACGACCACGCCGGTTTCGACAAACACGATCAGAAACAGCAGTGCGTAAACCCACATGCCATAAGTTTGGGTAAAGGCCTCCAGGTGGCTGTCCACGTGGAGGATGAAGTCAATCAGAAAAGTCACAAGTTCCATGGTGAGGATTTTGACATGCTGGCACAGCTACCTGGAATCAAGTACTGGTCTGCATCACGCTGCGTTTGCGGCATGCATTGGACAGTAGGCCTGACTCCCCACTCCCACCCCTAACCCCTCCCTCGCCCCGCTGGGCGATGGCGGGGGACTTCATTTGGCCTTGTGTGCTGCGCCCACGTGCATCAATGACAGTCTCTTGAATCGAAAAGGACGCGCTTGGCGCGTCCTTTTCTCCCCGGATTGGTCTTTCTCTCCACCCCCTTCTGTATGCGACTAGGAGCGGAGGTTCAGCCGGATCAGGGCGAGCGATTGTCTGAGCCGAAGGCGAGTTCGAGCGAGACCCCGCTTTTCTCGAGGTTCTATGGTTCGCGTCAAGCTGGTTGTGCGGTCATTCGTAGTTTTGACGGCTCAAACGCCTGGCCCGACTTCCACACAGCAAAGGCAATGCGCAGCAGTTTTCTGGCCAGTACCACCAGCGCCGCCGTGCTCGGCAACCCCCGGCTTGCTGGCAAACCACAGCCAGTCGAAATCATCCAAAGGCCGAACACCCTAAAATAAAACCGTGAACCTCCCCACCTCCCAAGACACCCTCCCCCGCCGCCCCATCCGAGAACTCCCCGACGAACTGGTCAGCCAGATTGCGGCCGGCGAAGTGGTGGAGCGCCCCGCGTCGGTGGTGCGTGAGCTGGTGGACAACGCGCTGGACGCCGGCGCGCGGCAAATCACGGTGCGGCTGCTGGCTGGCGGCGTGCGCCTGATCTCGGTCGAGGACGACGGCTCGGGCATTCCGCGCGAGGAACTGGGCGTCGCGCTCAAGCGCCACGCCACCAGCAAGATTGCGTCGCTGCAGGACCTGGAGTCCGTGGGCACCATGGGTTTTCGGGGCGAGGCGTTGGCCGCCATCAACTCGATTGCCGACATGAGCCTCTTGTCGCGCACCGAAGGGGATGCCACAGCCCATGCCTGGCTGCTCGACGGCCGCTCCGGCGAACTCAGACCGGTGGCGCGCAGCCGCGGCACCACGGTCGAGGTGCGCGAGTTGTTTTACGCCACGCCGGCGCGCCGCAAATTTTTGAAAACCGACGCCACCGAACTGGCGCATTGCATAGAAGCCGTGCGCCGCCACGCGCTGGTACGGCCCGACGTGGGTTTTGCGATCTGGCACGAAGGCAAACTGGTCGAGCAATGGCGCGCCTGCGAGGCAACGGCCGAGCAGGACGCCCACGCGCAGCGCCTGGGTGATGTGCTGGGCAGCGAGATGCTGGCCCAAAGTGTGGCCGTGGATTACCGCTCGGGCACGCTCCACATCACTGGGCGCGCGGGCATTCCGGATGCCGCGCGTTCGCGTGCCGACCAGCAGTTTGCCTATGTCAACGGCCGCTATGTGCGCGACAAGGTGCTGACCCACGCCGCACGCAGCGCCTACGAAGACGTGTTGCACGGCCACCGCCAGCCTGTTTATGCGCTGTACGTGGTGATGGACCCGACCCGGGTGGACGTCAATGTGCACCCGACCAAAATCGAGGTGCGTTTTCGCGACAGCCGCGAAGTGCACCAGGCGGTGCGCCATGCGGTCGAAAACGCCTTGGCGGCGCCGCGGGCAGCTGCGGCCGCGCTGGCCAACCCGAACGGCATCGTGCCCGGAAGTTTTGAGCCAAATCGGCCTCTAGCCCAATCGCTATGGGCGCAACCAGCTATTAATTTCGGAGCGGATCAGCCCTACCGGCAAAACCCGCGGGTGTCTGACTTCGAGGCCATGTGGCCGGTGCAGCCTGCGGCCACCGCCCCCGGGTTCGCGCCGGAGCCAGCCCCCTACGGCGCCAGCCCGCACAACGAACCTGTGGAAGCCGCGGCCCTGCCGCCCGGCGACTGGCCGCTGGGCCGCGCCATCGCCCAGTTGCAGGGTATTTATGTGCTCGCCGAAAACACCCAGGGCCTGGTGGTGGTGGACATGCACGCCGCGCACGAACGTATTGTTTACGAGCGTCTGAAAAACCAGCTGGACACCAGCACCGCCATCGCCAGCCAGCCGCTGCTGATTCCCGCGACCTTCGCCGCCAGCCCGCAGGAAGTTGCCACCGCGGAAGCCGCCACCGACACGCTGGCAGCCCTGGGCCTGGAGATCACGCCTTTCTCGCCGCGCACCCTGGCCGTGCGCGCCGTGCCGACCAGCCTGGTCCAGGGCGACGCCGTGGAACTGGCACGCAGCGTCTTGGCCGAGCTGGCACAACACGACGCCAGCACCGTGATCCAGCGCGCGCAAAACGAGTTGTTGTCCACCATGGCCTGCCATGGCGCGGTGCGCGCCAACCGCAAGCTCACCCTTGAAGAGATGAACGGCCTCTTGCGCCAGATGGAGGCAACTGAGCGCTCCGACCAGTGCAACCACGGCCGGCCGACCTGGCGCCAGGTCAGTATCAAGGAACTGGACGCCTTGTTCATGCGGGGGCGCTAGGCGCTGTGCCCTGCGGCACAAGCACCTTTTCGGGGCCAGGGATACGCATCCCGGTCCGGACCTGGCTGTCGGGTGCCGTCCTGCCATCTCAGATTTTTAAACAAATCGGCCTCGATCCCTTTACCCATAAGCGCAATAAGCTATTGATTAAATAGCAATTCGACGCCAGACCAGAGGCCCATACCGCATACCCGCAGACCCGGGGATGGCAGACGCCCCCGCCCGATACACCCCATATCGGTGCAATTCAACACCACCCGGACCCGCCCCACGCCCACCACAAACACCAATCAGGTGCAATTCCGTGGATGGCGCTGAGTCATGCACCAAGATGGGCATAAGCCCATGAGCATTTGGCATAATGTCGGGTTGCGCTGCCGCATAACCCCGTTTTTTGAAGAAAGCCCTTGCATATGAAGTACGAGTCCGTCGACCAATTCCTTCACCAGGTCGCTCAGCGCAACCCCGGACAACCCGAGTTCCTGCAAGCCGTGACCGAGGTCATGGAAAGCCTCTGGCCTTTCATCGAAAAACACCCCAAATACGCCGAACACGGCCTGCTGGAACGCCTGATCGAGCCCGAGCGCACCATCATGTTCCGCGTCTCCTGGATCGACGACCACGGCACCGTGCAGGTCAACCGCGGCTACCGCATCCAGCACAGCATGGCGATTGGCCCCTACAAAGGCGGCCTGCGCTTTCATCCCTCGGTGACCCTGTCGGTGCTGAAATTCCTGGCCTTCGAACAAACCCTGAAAAATGCACTGACCACCTTGCCCATGGGCGGCGGCAAAGGCGGCGCGGACTTCGACCCCAAGGGCAAGAGCCCCATGGAAGTCATGCGTTTTTGCCAGGCCTTTGTGTCCGAACTGTTCCGCCATGTTGGCGCCGACACCGACGTGCCGGCAGGCGACATCGGCGTGGGTGGCCGCGAAGTCGGCTTCATGGCCGGCATGTACAAAAAGCTCAGCAACCGCTCCGACTGCGTGTTCACCGGCAAGGGCCTGGCCTTTGGCGGTTCGCTGATCCGCCCCGAGGCCACCGGCTACGGCATGGTGTACTTCGCCCAGGAAATGCTCAAGACACAAGGCAAGTCGTTTGAAGGCAAAACCGTGTCGGTGTCCGGCTCGGGCAATGTCGCGCAATACGGCGTCGAAAAAGCCATGGCCCTGGGCGCCAAGGTCGTGACCGTGTCCGACTCCAGCGGCACCGTCTACGACAAGGACGGGTTCACCCCTGAAAAACTCGCCATCCTGATGGACGTCAAGAACCACCGCTACGGCCGCGTGAACGACTACGCCAAGCTGGTGGGCGCCGAGTTCCAGGCCGGCAAGACACCATGGCACATCGCCGTGGACGTGGCCCTGCCTTGCGCCACACAAAACGAATTGACCATTGAAGATGCCGCCGTGCTGATCAAAAACGGCGTCATCTGCGTGGCCGAAGGCGCCAACATGCCATCGACCAACGAAGCCGCCAAGGCCTTCGAAGCCGCCGGGGTGTTGTACGCACCGGGCAAGGCCTCCAACGCCGGCGGTGTCGCCACTTCCGGCCTGGAAATGAGCCAGAACTCGGCCCGCCTGTCCTGGCCGGCCGAAGAAGTCGATGCCCGCCTGCTGCAAATCATGCAAGGCATCCACGCTGCCTGCCTGAAATACGGCAAACGTGCTGATGGTTCGGTGAGCTACATCGACGGCGCCAACGTGGCCGGCTTCGTCAAGGTCGCCGACGCGATGCTGGCCCAGGGCGTGATCTAAGCGAAACACCCTGCTGGTATCGACAAAAAAGGGGCCATGAGGCCAATGCCGCTCAGTTAAGCCTGAGCGGCATTTTTTTTGATGGGATAGCGGGTCTTGGAGGCTCGAACTGTACGGGCATAGCGTCGCTCGGATCGACGCGGGGGTAGAAGAAATCGACGAATGT
>NZ_JAWQLX010000012.1:0-100000 GCF_033446725.1 Polaromonas potterensis
GCTGCTCGACAAATACGATTTCCCTGGCGACGCTACCCCCATCATCCACGGTTCCGCCAAACTCGCCCTCGAAGGCGACAAAGGCCCGCTGGGTGAAGAAGCCATCATGAAGCTGGCTGAGGCCCTCGACACCTACATCCCCATGCCAGAGCGTGCAGTGGACGGTGCCTTCCTGATGCCCGTCGAAGACGTGTTCTCCATCTCCGGCCGCGGCACTGTGGTGACCGGTCGTGTCGAGCGCGGTATTGTCAAGGTCGGCGAAGAAATCGAGATCGTCGGTATTGCCGACACACAAAAGACCATCTGCACCGGCGTGGAAATGTTCCGCAAGTTGCTGGACCAGGGTCAAGCCGGCGACAACGTCGGTATCTTGCTCCGCGGCACCAAGCGTGAAGACGTGCAGCGCGGCCAAGTGCTGTGCAAGCCAGGTTCGATCAAGCCACACACCCATTTCACTGGCGAGATCTATGTCTTGTCCAAGGATGAGGGCGGCCGTCACACGCCTTTCTTCAACAACTACCGTCCCCAGTTCTACTTCCGTACCACGGACGTGACCGGTGCGATCGAGTTGCCAGAAGGCAAAGAGATGGTCATGCCAGGCGATAACGTGTCGATCACCGTCAAGCTGATCAACCCGATCGCCATGGAAGAAGGTCTGCGTTTCGCCATCCGTGAAGGCGGCAAGACCGTCGGCGCTGGTGTCGTTGCCAAGATCATTGCGTAAGTATTAAAAGGTTTGCTGTAGGGGCGTAGCTCAATTGGCAGAGCGTCGGTCTCCAAAACCGAAGGTTGATGGTTCGATTCCTTCCGCCCCTGCCACCCGATTTTCAGCATGGTCTGAAGTCGAGTGTGGTGTGAAATAGAACTATGCAAGCCCGCCGGGAGTCCAAAAGACCCCAGGTGGGCTTAAGTGTCTGCGAAGACGCGTGATGAAGAACAGGAAATCAGGCAATCATGGCCACTTCTCAAGTCGAAACCGTCAGCACCACCGCTGACAAGGCCAAGCTGGCCCTCGCCGTGGCTTTGGTCGTGGGCTCGCTCGCGGGCTTCTACCTGCTGGGCAAGCAGGGACAAATTGCCCAGTGGGGTGGTTTGATCGTCGGCCTGGTCGCCGCCGTGGTTGTGTTCATGACCTCCGAGCCTGGCAAACAATTCGTGGCATTTGGCCGCGATTCCTGGCGTGAAGTCAAAAAAGTGGTGTGGCCTGCCCGCAAGGAAGCCATGCAGATGACGGCCTACGTCTTTGCCTTTGTGGTGGTGATGGCGCTCTTTTTGTGGCTCACCGACAAAACGCTTGAGTGGGTGTTTTACGACCTGATACTGGGGTGGAAGAAATAATGAGCGATATAAACGGTGACGTGATCAGCGAAATGGCAGCTGGCGCATCCCTGCAGCCGACGCCTGGCATGCAGTGGTACGTGGTGCATGCCTATTCGGGCATGGAAAAAGCCGTTGAGCGCAATATTGTCGAGCGCATCAACCGCGCCGGCATGCAGGCCAAATTTGGTCGTTTTCTGGTGCCGACTGAAGAAGTCGTCGAAATCAAGAACGGTCAGAAGAAAACGACGGAACGTCGTTTCTTCCCGGGTTATGTGCTGGTTGAAATGGTCATGGACGACGAGACCTGGCATTTGGTGAAACACACCAACAAGGTAACGGGTTTTGTCGGTGGCGCAAAAAACCGCCCGGCCCCGATTTCTGAAGAAGATGTGCAGAAAATCGTGAGCCAGATGCAAGTCGGCACCGAGAAGCCGCGTCACAAAGTCGAGTTTGAAACCGGCGAATACGTTCGTGTCAAGGATGGCCCATTTACCGACTTCAACGGCACCGTCGAAGAAGTCAACTACGACAAGAACAAAGTGCGCGTGTCGGTCACGATTTTTGGTCGTGCCACGCCTGTCGAGCTGGAATTCAGCCAGATCGAAAAGACCTGATTTATCTGCGCTTTGCGACTCGGCGCGGAGGGCGGTGCAAACCGCTTGAATCCAGAGTTGTGTAACCCCCGGGGAGTCAGGGCTCGTCATTCGTGACAAGGTGCTGGCGTTATTACCCGCAAGGAGAAAAGTATGGCGAAAAAAATCGTCGGCTTTGTCAAGCTGCAAGTGCCAGCTGGTAAAGCTAACCCATCCCCCCCGATCGGCCCAGCCCTGGGTCAGCGCGGCCTGAACATCATGGAGTTCTGCAAGGCGTTTAACGCCCAGACTCAAGGTGTTGAGCCCGGTCTGCCTTTGCCCGTCGTGATCACTGCGTATGCAGACAAAAGCTTTACCTTCATCATCAAGACACCGCCAGCGGTGACCCTGATCAAGAAGGCGATCAAGCTTGACAAGGGTTCGGCCACGCCGCACACCGTCAAGGTTGGCAAGATCACCCGTGCCCAGCTGGAAGAAATCGCAAAGCACAAGATGAAAGACATGACTGCTGCTGACCTGGATGCTGCAGTCCGTACTATTGCCGGTTCCGCCCGTTCCATGGGTGTGACGGTGGAAGGTGTTGTATGAGCAAGCTGACCAAGCGCCAAAAAACTGTTGGCGACAAAATCGACACCAACAAACTGTACGCAGTGGTTGACGCCCTGGGTCTGGTCAAGGAATTCGCTGTTGCCAAGTTCGATGAGTCCATCGACGTGGCTGTGCAGCTCGGCATTGATGCCAAGAAATCCGACCAAGTCGTTCGTGGCGCCGTCGTGCTGCCCAACGGTACTGGCAAGACCAAACGTGTCGCCGTGTTTGCGCAAGGTGCCAAGGCCGAAGAAGCCAAGGCCGCCGGTGCTGACATCGTTGGCATGGACGATCTGGCTGCCGACATCAAGGCTGGCAAGATGGACTTCGACGTTGTGATCGCATCGCCTGATGCCATGCGTATCGTCGGTACGCTGGGCCAGATCCTTGGCCCACGTGGTTTGATGCCCAACCCCAAGGTTGGCACGGTCACGCCTGACGTGGCAACGGCCGTTAAAAACGCCAAAGCCGGTCAAGTCCAGTTCCGCGTTGACAAAGCCGGTATTGTGCATGGCACCATCGGTCGCCGTTCTTTCGACAATGACAAGCTCAAGGGCAACCTGGCTGCATTGATCGATGCTTTGATCAAGGCCAAGCCTGCGTCGAGCAAAGGTGTGTATTTGCGTAAAGTGGCGGTTTCGTCCACGATGGGTGTGGGCGTTCGCGTCGACACGCAATCCATCGCGGCGTAATCGCGAAAATTTGAGTAGCCCGCAAGGGCTGTTCAATGTGGTGGGCTGCCGGAGTTTTTGAATTCCGGCAGGCTATCCAGGACCGTTGGCGCGGCAGGTCGAAAAAGCCGCCGCTTAATCGAAAGACAGCCAACGCAGATGGCGGTCCCGCTGCAGATGGTTTTGCAAAGAATCTGAAACAGTTGGTCGCTGAATATAGGCGTGTTGCGCAGGCCGCGTGAAAGCGCAGTTTGCAAGACACAACATTAAGGAGTAGACCTTGAGTCTCAACCGCAGTGAGAAACAAGCCGTCATTGATGAAGTGACAGGCCTCGCCGCTAAAGCTCAAACGCTCGTGATAGCGGAATACCGTGGCATCACGGTCGCTGACATGACCAAGCTTCGCAGCCAAGCCCGCGACAAAGGCGTGACCCTGAGCGTGTTGAAAAACACCCTGGCTCGCCGTGCCGTGGCTGGTAGCGCGTTTGACGTCCTGTCCGACCAGATGACCGGTCCGCTGATCTATGGCTTTTCCATCGATGCTGTTGCCGCCGCCAAGGTGGTTGCCGACTTCGCAAAAACCAACGACAAGTTGGTGATTCGCGCAGGCGCAATGGCAGGAAAAGTCCTGGACGTGAACAGCGTGAAGCAACTGGCCAACATCCCTTCCAAGGAAGTGTTGCTGGCCCAGGTGTGTGGCTTGCTGATGTCCCCCATGTCGCGTACAGCCGTTGTGCTGGGCGCGCTGGCGGCCAAAAAGGGTGGCGACGCTGCCCCGGCAGAAGAAGCAGCACCGGAAGCCGTAGCGGCTTAACTTGACCCCAACTTTTTTAGGAAATCAAAATGGCATTCGATAAAGACGCATTTTTGACCGCGCTGGATAGCATGACGGTCTTGGAACTCAACGAGCTGGTGAAAGCCATCGAAGAGAAATTTGGCGTGAGCGCTGCAGCCATGTCGGCTCCTGCTGCTGGCGGCGGCGGCGCTGCTGCAGTCGCAGAAGAGAAAACTGAATTCACCGTGATGTTGCTGGAAGCCGGCGCCAACAAGGTGTCCGTCATCAAGGCCGTGCGCGAAATCACCGGTCTGGGCCTCAAAGAAGCCAAGGATCTGGTTGACGGCGCACCGAAGGCTGTCAAGGAAGCCGCTCCTAAGGCCGACGCAGACGCAGCCAAGAAGAAGCTCGAAGACGCAGGCGCGAAAGTCGAACTCAAGTAATCCTTGTGTTCTACAAAGGCTGGAAGACCGATATCGGCTTCCAGCCTTTCGTGCTTTCAAGGAGTACCGTTAAAAACGCCGCCAAACGCGGGTTTTTAACCTCTTTGGAAATACTGGCAAGCAGATTTGACGAAAATCTGCTTGCCAGTGCTTCCTGACCCCGACTGCAGGAAACGCCTTGGTTCGGGCAACGTGCAATGCGTTGCCGTCCGCCATGGTTGGTAGTGGCCAACCACCAAGTCTGTTTGATTACGTGGTGTATTCATTCAAGACAGTCGCCAGAGCTTAGCAAACCAGTTTGCATACTTGTTTGTGTCCCATTAAAGCGGAGAACTCATGGCCTATTCTTATACCGAACGCAAGCGAATTCGCAAAAGTTTCGGCAGCCGCGAAAGCGTGCTGAATGTTCCTTACCTGTTGCAGATGCAGAAAGACGCTTACACGGCGTTTCTGCAAGCCGACCGTGCGCCACAAAAGCGCACAGTTGAAGGCCTGCAGGCTGCGTTTGAAAACGCTTTCCCCATCGTCTCGCACAACGGTTTTGTCGAGATGAAGTTCCTCGAGTACAACCTGGCCAAGCCCGCGTTTGACGTGCGTGAATGCCAGACCCGTGGCCTGACCTTCGCCTCGGCCGTGCGTGCCAAAGTCCAACTGATCATTTATGACCGCGAATCCTCGACCTCGCAGTCCAAGGTCGTGAAGGAAGTGAAAGAGCAGGAAGTCTACATGGGCGAAGTGCCGCTCATGACCGACAAGGGCTCGTTCGTGATCAACGGCACCGAGCGTGTGATCGTGTCCCAGTTGCACCGTTCGCCCGGTGTGTTTTTCGAGCATGACAAGGGCAAGACCCACAGCTCGGGCAAGCTGCTGTTTTCGGCACGTATCATCCCTTACCGCGGCTCCTGGCTGGACTTCGAGTTTGACCCGAAAGACATCCTGTACTTCCGTGTTGACCGCCGTCGCAAGATGCCTGTCACGATTTTGCTCAAGGCCATTGGCCTGAACCCCGAGTCCATCCTCGCGAACTTCTTTGTGTTCGACAATTTCCGTCTGATGGACAGCGGCGCGCAAATGGAATTCGTCGCCGAGCGTATGCGCGGTGAAGTCGCCCGTTTCGACATCACCGACAAAAACGGCAAGGTTGTGGTCGCGAAAGACAAGCGTATCACCGTGCGCCACACGCGTGAACTCGAGCAAAGCGCTACCTCCACCATCAGCGTCCCTGAAGATTTCCTGATCGGCCGCGTGGTCGCCAAGAACATTGTGGATGCCGAGACCGGTGAAATCATCGCCAAGGCCAATGACGAGTTGAGCGAACTGTTGCTGAAAAAGCTGCGCGTCGCTGGCGTGCAGGACCTGCAAGTCCTGTACACCAACGAACTCGACCAGGGCTCCTACATTTCGCAGACCCTGCGTTCCGACGAAACCGCGGACGAGTTCGCCGCACGTGTGGCGATCTACCGCATGATGCGTCCCGGCGAGCCGCCCACGGAAGACGCGGTGCAGGCCTTGTTCCAGCGCCTGTTCTACAACCCGGACACCTACGATCTGTCCAAGGTTGGCCGTATGAAGTTCAACGCCCGCGTGGGCCGCGATTCTTCCACCGGCCCCATGGTAATGACCAACGAGGACATCCTCGCGGTCGTCAAGATCCTGGTTGACTTGCGTAACGGCAATGGCGAAGTCGATGACATCGACCACCTCGGCAATCGCCGCGTGCGTTGTGTCGGTGAACTCGCCGAGAACCAGTACCGCACCGGTCTGGCACGTATCGAAAAGGCTGTGAAAGAACGTCTGGGCCAGGCCGAGCAAGAGCCGCTGATGCCGCATGACCTGATCAACAGCAAGCCGATTTCGGCTGCGTTGAAAGAGTTCTTCGGCGCATCGCAGCTGTCGCAGTTCATGGACCAGACCAATCCGCTGGCCGAGATCACCCACAAGCGCCGTGTATCGGCCCTTGGCCCCGGTGGTTTGACCCGCGAACGTGCAGGTTTTGAAGTGCGTGACGTGCACGTGACCCACTACGGTCGCGTCTGCCCGATTGAAACGCCTGAAGGTCCGAACATCGGTCTGATCAACTCGCTGGCCTTGTACGCCCGCCTCAACGAATACGGTTTCATTGAAACACCGTATCGCCGTGTGGTGGATGCCAAGATCACCGACCAGATCGACTACCTGTCGGCCATCGAAGAAGGCAAATACGTGATCGCCCAGGCCAATGCGGCGCTGGACGATGCTGGCACGCTGACCGGCGACCTGGTGTCTGCGCGTGAAAACGGTGAGTCCGTGCTGGTGAGTGCTGAACGTATCCAGTACATGGACGTGTCGCCTGCGCAGATCGTTTCCGTGGCGGCTTCGCTGGTTCCTTTCCTGGAACACGATGATGCCAACCGCGCGTTGATGGGCGCCAACATGTCGCGCCAGGCTGTGCCTGTGCTGCGTCCCGAGAAGCCACTGGTCGGCACGGGCATCGAGCGCGTCGCCGCGGTCGACTCCGGCACGGTGGTGACCGCCAACCGCGGCGGTATCGTTGACTACGTTGATGCTACCCGCATCGTGGTGCGCGTGAATGATGCAGAAGCCCTGGCCGGCGAAGTCGGCGTGGACATCTACAACCTGATCAAGTACCAGCGTTCCAACCAGAACACCAACATTCATCAGCGTCCCATCGTCAAGATGGGCGACAAGCTGGCCAAGGGTGACGTGATTGCCGACGGCGCATCGACCGACCTGGGTGAAATCGCCATTGGTCAGAACATGCTGATCGGTTTCATGCCCTGGAACGGCTACAACTTCGAGGATTCGATCCTGATTTCCGAGCGCGTGGTGGCCGAAGACCGCTACACCTCGATTCACATCGAAGAACTCGTGGTGATGGCGCGTGATACCAAGCTGGGCTCGGAAGAGATCACCCGCGATATCCCCAACCTGTCCGAGCAACAGCTCAACCGTCTGGACGAATCCGGCATTATTTATGTCGGTGCTGAAGTCCAGCCGGGCGACACGTTGGTCGGCAAGGTCACGCCAAAAGGCGAAACCACGCTGACGCCGGAAGAAAAACTGCTGCGCGCCATCTTCGGCGAAAAAGCCAGCGATGTGAAAGACACCTCGCTGCGCGTGAGCCAGGGCTCGCAAGGCACGGTCATCGACGTGCAGGTCTTCACCCGCGAAGGCATTGTGCGCGACAAGCGTGCCCAGCAGATCATTGACGACGAGCTCAAGCGCTTCCGTCTGGATCTGAACGACCAGTTGCGGATTGTGGAAGCCGATGCATTTGACCGTATCGAAAAGCTGCTGAACGGCAAGGTCGCCAACGGCGGCCCGAAAAAGCTGGCCAAGGGCACCAAGATCGACAAGGCCTACCTGGCCGATGTCGAGAAGTACCACTGGTTCGACATCCGTCCTGCGGATGACGAAGTCGCGACTCAGCTTGAAAGCATCAAGAACTCGATGGAGCAGACGCGCCACAGTTTTGACCTCGCTTTCGAAGAAAAGCGCAAGAAACTCACGCAGGGCGACGAGTTGCCAGCTGGCGTGCTGAAGATGGTCAAGGTTTACCTGGCTGTGAAACGCCGCCTGCAACCCGGCGACAAGATGGCCGGCCGTCACGGCAACAAGGGTGTGGTGTCCAAGATCGTTCCGGTCGAAGACATGCCGCACATGGCCGACGGTACGCCATGCGACATCGTGCTGAACCCGCTGGGCGTGCCTTCCCGTATGAACGTGGGCCAGGTGCTGGAAGTGCATTTGGGCTGGGCCGCCAAAGGTCTGGGCCATCGCATTGGCGACATGTTGCAAGCCGAAGCCAAGGTGGCCGAGCTGCGCAAGTTCATGGAGACGATCTACAACAAGTCCGGTCGTGTGGAAGACCTGGCCAAGTTGTCGGATACCGATATCCTGGAAATGGCGCAAAACCTGACGACAGGTGTGCCTTTCGCCACGCCGGTGTTTGACGGTGCGTCCGAAGCCGAGATCATGGGCATGCTGCAACTGGCTTACCCGGATGAGCTGGCCAAGGCCAAGGGCTTGACCGCCACACGCACCCAGGCGCAGCTGTACGACGGCCGCACCGGTGATGCGTTTGAGCGCACCACCACCGTCGGCTACATGCACTTCCTGAAACTTCACCACTTGGTGGACGACAAGATGCATGCACGTTCGACCGGCCCTTACTCGCTGGTCACCCAGCAGCCTTTGGGCGGCAAGGCGCAGTTCGGTGGACAGCGTTTCGGCGAGATGGAGGTCTGGGCGCTGGAAGCTTACGGCGCGGCTTACACCTTGCAGGAAATGCTCACCGTCAAGTCGGACGACGTGGTCGGCCGCACCAAGGTGTACGAGAGCATCGTCAAGGGCGAGCACGCCATCACGGCCGGCATGCCCGAGTCGTTCAACGTGCTGGTCAAGGAAATTCGTTCGCTCGGCATCGACATCGAACTCGACCGTAGCTAATCGCAGGAAAGAAAAGGATTTAACTCATGAAATCATTACTCGACCTGTTCAAGCAATTCACGCCGGATGAGCATTTCGATGCCATCAAGATCGGTATGGCCTCGCCCGAAAAGATCCGTTCGTGGTCTTTCGGCGAAGTCAAAAAGCCTGAAACCATCAACTACCGTACCTTCAAGCCAGAGCGCGACGGTCTTTTTTGCGCCAAAATTTTTGGCCCTATCAAGGACTACGAATGCCTGTGCGGCAAGTACAAACGCCTCAAACATCGCGGTGTCATCTGCGAGAAGTGCGGCGTTGAAGTCACGCAGACCAAGGTTCGCCGCGAACGCATGGGTCACATTGACCTGGCCGCTCCCTGCGCGCACATCTGGTTCCTGAAGTCGCTGCCGTCGCGTCTGGGCTTGGTGCTCGACATGACTTTGCGCGATATCGAACGCGTGTTGTACTTTGAAGCTTATGTGGTGACCGATCCCGGCATGACCCCGCTGAAAAAATTCAGCATCATGTCCGAAGACGACTACGATGCCAAGCGCAAGGAATACGGCGACGAATACGTTGCCAAGATGGGCGCCGAAGGCATCAAGGACTTGCTCGAAGGCCTGGATCTCGACATCGAGATCGACAAGCTGCGCAATGACCTGACCGGTTCCGAAATCAAGATCAAGAAAAACGCCAAGCGTTTGAAATTGATGGAAGCGTTCAAGAAATCCGGTATCAAGCCCGAGTGGATGGTGCTGGACGTGTTGCCTGTGTTGCCGCCTGACCTGCGTCCGCTGGTGCCACTGGACGGTGGTCGTTTTGCGACCTCCGACCTGAACGACTTGTATCGCCGCGTCATCAACCGCAACAGCCGTCTGCGCCGTTTGCTGGAGCTGAAAGCGCCTGAAATCATTGCCCGCAATGAAAAGCGCATGCTGCAGGAAGCTGTCGATTCGCTGCTCGACAACGGCCGCCGTGGCAAAGCCATGACGGGCGCCAACAAGCGCGCGCTGAAATCGCTGGCCGACATGATCAAGGGTAAGTCCGGTCGTTTCCGTCAGAATTTGTTGGGTAAACGCGTCGATTATTCCGGTCGTTCCGTGATTACCGTGGGCCCTACGCTCAAGCTGCACCAGTGCGGTTTGCCCAAGCTGATGGCGCTGGAACTGTTCAAGCCTTTCATCTTCTCGCGCCTCGAAGCCATGGGCATCGCGACCACCATCAAGGCGGCCAAGAAGGAAGTTGAATCCGGCACGCCCGTGGTGTGGGACATCCTGGAAGAGGTCATCAAAGAGCACCCCGTGATGCTGAACCGTGCGCCTACGCTGCACCGTTTGGGTATCCAGGCTTTTGAGCCCATCCTGATCGAAGGCAAGGCCATCCAGCTGCACCCACTCGTTTGTTCGGCCTTTAACGCCGACTTTGACGGTGACCAGATGGCTGTCCACGTGCCCTTGTCGGTCGAGGCGCAAATGGAAGCCCGCACCCTGATGCTGGCTTCGAACAACATTTTGTTCCCCGCCAGCGGCG
Source organism: Polaromonas potterensis (assembly GCF_033446725.1). Lineage (NCBI taxonomy): Bacteria > Pseudomonadati > Pseudomonadota > Betaproteobacteria > Burkholderiales > Comamonadaceae > Polaromonas > Polaromonas potterensis. Next base: position 10,349 of record NZ_JAWQLX010000012.1, read on the forward strand.
AGCCCTCCATCGTTCCTTCGCAGGACGTTGTGTTGGGCCTGTATTACACAACCCGAGACCGTACCAACGGCAAGGGCGAAGGCCTGGTTTTCTCGGACACCGGCGAAGTTCGCCGCGCGTTTGACGCGGGTGAACTCGATCTGAACGCCCGCATCAGCGTGCGCCTGACCGAGTGGACCAAGGACAAGGAAACGAACGAGTTCGTGCCATCGACCAAGCTGTGGGAAACCACTGGCGGCCGTGCACTGCTGTCCGAAATCCTGCCCAAGGGCCTGCCTTTCTCCAACATCAACAAGGCGTTGAAGAAGAAGGAAATCTCCAAGCTGATCAACGTGTCTTTCCGCAAGTGCGGTTTGAAAGAGACCGTGGTGTTTGCCGACAAGTTGCTGCAGTCGGGTTTCCGCCTGGCGACCAAAGCCGGTATCTCCATCTGTATCGACGACATGTTGGTGCCGAAGGAGAAGCTCGAGATCATTGCCCGCGCCCAGAAGGAAGTCAAAGAGATCGAGCAGCAATATGTCTCCGGTCTGGTGACAGCCGGTGAGCGCTATAACAAGGTGGTGGACATCTGGGGCAAATCCGGCGACGAGGTCTCCAAGGCCATGATGGCCCAGCTCTCGAAAGAGAAGGTCATCGACCGTCACGGCAAGGAAGTCGAGCAGGATTCCTTCAACTCCATCTACATGATGGCCGACTCCGGTGCCCGCGGTTCTGCAGCCCAGATTCGCCAGGTCGCCGGTATGCGCGGTTTGATGGCCAAGCCTGACGGCTCCATCATCGAAACGCCGATCACCGCGAACTTCCGCGAAGGTCTGAACGTGCTGGAGTACTTCATCTCCACCCACGGCGCCCGTAAGGGTCTGGCCGATACGGCCCTGAAAACCGCCAACTCCGGTTACCTGACACGCCGCTTGTGCGACGTGGTGCAGGATCTGGTGGTGACCCAGGACGATTGCGGCACGCAAGACGGCTCGGTGATGCGCGCCATTGTCGAAGGTGGTGAAGTCATTGAATCGCTGCGCGACCGTATCCTCGGCCGTACTGCGGTTGAAGATGTGTTGCACCCCGAGAACCGCGCGGTTCTGGCCAAGGCCGGCGCCATGCTGGACGAAGACCTGATCGACGAGCTCGAAGTGGCTGGCGTGGACGAAGTGAAAGTGCGTACCGCACTGACCTGCGAAACCCGCTTTGGCTTGTGCGCCAAGTGTTACGGCCGTGACTTGGGTCGCGGTGGCCTGATCAACATCGGTGAAGCCGTCGGTATCATTGCCGCCCAATCCATCGGTGAGCCAGGTACCCAGCTGACCATGCGGACTTTCCACATCGGTGGCGCTGCATCCCGTGCCGCGATTGCCTCCAGCGTCGAAGCCAAGTCCAACGGCGTGATCGGTTTCAATGCACCGATGCGTTATGTGACCAACAGCAAGGGCGAGCTGGTCGTGATTGCCCGTTCCGGCGAGATCATCATTCATGATGAACATGGCCGCGAGCGCGAGCGTCACAAAGTGCCTTACGGTGCCATCCTGTCGGTCAAGGCCGACCAGCAAATCAAGGCTGGTTTGATCCTGGCCAACTGGGACCCGCTGACCCGCCCCATCATTACCGAGTTCGCCGGTAAGGTGCTCTTCGAGAACCTCGAAGAAGGCGTGACAGTGGCCAAGCAGCTCGACGAAGTGACCGGTCTGTCCACCATGGTGGTGATCGATCCCAAGCGTCGCGGTGTGACCAAGGTGGTTCGTCCACAGGTCAAGCTGATCGATGCCACCGGCAACGAAGTCAAGATCCCCGGCACCGATCACTCGGTGACGATTGGCTTCCAGGTGGGTGCGTTGGTCCAGGTGCGTGACGGCCAGGACGTGGGCCCCGGCGAAGTGCTGGCGCGTATTCCGGTTGAAGGCCAGAAGACCCGTGACATTACCGGCGGTCTGCCGCGTGTGGCCGAGTTGTTCGAAGCCCGTACGCCGAAAGACAAGGGCACTTTGGCTGAAATGACCGGTACCGTGTCCTTTGGTAAAGAGACCAAAGGCAAGGTTCGCCTGCAGATCACCGACCCAGAAGGCAAGGTCTGGGAAGACCTCGTGCCCAAAGAGAAGAACATTCTGGTGCACGAAGGCCAGGTCGTGAACAAGGGCGAGTCGATTGTGGACGGCCCGGCCGACCCACAAGACATCCTGCGTTTGCTGGGCATGGAAGAGCTGGCTCGTTACATCGTTGACGAAGTGCAAGACGTTTACCGTCTGCAAGGCGTGAAGATCAACGACAAACACATCGAAGTGATTGTTCGTCAGATGCTGCGCCGTGTGGTGGTCGAAAACGTCGGTGATTCGAGCTACATCGCCGGTGAGCAGGTCGAGCGTTCGGTCATGCTGGATGCCAACGACGCCTTGCGCGCCGAAAACAAGATCCCGGCCACCTTCAGCAACCTGTTGCTGGGTATCACCAAGGCCTCGTTGTCGACCGATTCGTTTATCTCCGCGGCTTCCTTCCAGGAAACCACCCGCGTGCTCACCGAGGCTGCCATCATGGGCAAGCGCGACGAGTTGCGTGGCCTGAAAGAAAACGTGATCGTTGGCCGCCTGATTCCTGCCGGTACCGGCATGGCTTACCACGACGCCCGCAAAGCCAAGGACCAGATGGACGACGCCGAGCGCCGCGCCATTGCCGAAGCGGAAGCTGCCGAGCTGGAAGCCCTGCCTGAGCAGACCAGTGAAGGTGCTGCCAGCGAATAATCGCTGCACCAGATCGCTATAAAAAGCGTAGCGCCTCACGCCCTTGCATCAAAGGCGTGAGGCGTTTTTCATTGTGAATTCAATAACCCATGGGCGTCGCATGAGGTCGTACATCTGTCGCCAGTCTGTACAGCCCCCGAATTTGTCGGCTAAAGTCGCGGTGCCGGTCGCAGCCGTTTCGTGATCGATGGAAAGAAAATCTCATGTCTACCCAGTCCCTGGTGCTTGTTGTTGTTGGCGCTTTGCTGCTGTTCTGGGCCGTGGGTGCCTACAACCGCCTGGTGCGTCTGAAAAACATCATTGCCAACGCCTTTGGCCAGATTGATGTGCAACTCAAGCGCCGTTACGACCTGATCCCGAATCTGGTCGAGGCCGCCAAAAAATACCTGCAACACGAACGCGACACGCTGGAGGCCGTGATCACCGCGCGCAACCAGGCACGTGCGGCCAGCGACGCCGCGCGCAACCGGCCCACCCATGCGCCTGAAGTGATGGCGCTGGCGGTTGCCGAACAGGCGCTGGACGGCAGCCTGGCCCGGCTGTTTGCCGTGGCCGAGGCTTACCCCGAACTCAAGGCCGACGACACCATTCGCGAACTCAGCGAAGAGCTGACCAGCACCGAAAACAAGGTGGCGTTTGCGCGCCAGGCCTACAACGATTCGGTGCTCGACTACAACAACGCGCAGGCCCAGTTTCCCGCGCTGCTGATCGCCCGTGTGTTTGGTTTTGCACCCTCGGCCATGTTGCAGGCCACACAAAGTGCCGAAGAGCGCCAGGCCGTGCGCATCCAAATGTAGCCGGTAGTTTCTGAGCAACTGCCGCCGTGCGATTTTTCAAGCAACAGGACGAAGCCCGCGCCCAGACCCGGCAATTGTTGCTGCTGTTTGCGTTGGCAGTGGTGGCGCTGGTGCTGGCCGTCAATGCCGCACTGGCCTTGACCTGGTACCTGCTCACGCCCGGCATCCGTGGTTACCCAGCGTACTTTTTCACCGTCAATACTGTCATGACGCTGGTCTTTGTGCTGGGCGGCTGGTGGCTGGAGACGTCCAGCCTGGAGGGCGGCGGCGAAAAGCTGGCGCGGCGTGTGGGTGCCCGCGAGGCCTGGCCATCCAGCCGGCTGGACGAACAGAAACTTTGCAATATCGCCAGTGAACTGGCGATTGCCGCCAGCATGGCCACGCCCCAGGTCATGGTGTTGAACCGGGTGGAGCGTATCAATGCGTTTGCCGCCGGCTGGGACGAAGACGACGCGGTGATCGCCGTGACACGCGGCGCGCTGGATAGCCTGACCCGCGACGAATTGCAAGGCCTGGTCGCCCACGAGCTTAGCCATATCCGCGAAGGTGATACCCGGCTCAATATGCGGCTGGCCGGCATGGTGTTTGGGCTGGAGATGATTTTCAACCTCGGTGCCGGCATGTGCGAGCGTGATGAGAACGACAGGCGTTCTGTGCTGGCCGTGCCCGGCCTGGCCATCATGGCCGCGGGTTTTCTCGGCTGGCTGGCCGGCCGGGCGCTCAAGGCCGCGGTATCGCGCCAGCGTGAATTTTTGGCCGACGCCCGTGCGGTCCAGTACACCCGCAGCCGGGACGGCCTGGGTGGCGTGTTGCGCAAGGTGGCCAGAGAACAAGGCACAGGCGCCAGCCCGAGTTTTCATCCCTCCGTGCAACACATGTTGCTGGTTGGGCCGCAAGCCCGGGCGCACTGGATGGACTCGCACCCCCCACTGGCCGAACGCATACGCCGCATCTATGGCCGGTCCATGCCGTCACTGACGCCTGACGATGACGAGTCTGCGCTGACGCGTCCCGGCGCGATGTTGTAGGCAGGCGCGCGACCATAAGTACATCACGAATGGTTCGAACGCCGCCTGCCGGTGTGGCGAGAAAGTACTGGATACTCCCTATAGGCCACCCCCGGTGGCACGTTAAATTGACTGACTTGTCATTTGTAAAAAAACCAAGAGGAGAAGTTGTGAAGACCACACATTCCATCACCACGGCGCTGGCCTTGTGCGCGCTGTTGGCATCCACCTTGAGCCATGCCCAGAGCGCACCGGCACAGAACGCCTTGTATACCCGCAGCCTGGCCGCCACTTGCGCCAACTGCCACGGCACCGATGGCAAAGCCATTGCGGGCGGCAGCGTGGCATCGCTGGCCGGGATGGATAAAACTTACTTCGTGGCCCAGCTCAATGCTTTCAAGTCCGGCGCGCGGCCGGCCACCGTGATGCACCAGATCAGCAAAGGCTATAGCGATGCGCAGATCGCCACGCTTGCCAGCTACTTTGCCGCACAAAAGAAATAAGAGGAAAACCATCATGCAACGACGTTCCTTCCTCCAGTCTTCTGCCGCACTCAGCCTGCTGGGTCTGGGCGCTTGCGCCACCACCGCCGTTCCGTCCAAGGCCAAAGTGGTGGTCATAGGCGGCGGTTACGGCGGTGCCACGGCGGCCAAATATGTGCGCCTGTTGTCGGACTACCGCATTGACGTGGTGTTGATCGAGCCACAAGCCGCTTTTGTCTCCTGCCCCATCTCCAACCTGGTGCTCAGTGGCGGCAAGCAACTCGCCGACATCACCACGCCTTACGCGGGGCTCAGCAAAAACCATGGCGTGACGGTTGTCCGCGACATGGCCAGTGCCATCGATACAAGCAAAAAAACCGTCACGCTCGCGGGCGGCGCCACCATTGCTTACGACAAGCTGGTGGTCTCGCCGGGCATCGATCTGATGTACAGCAGCATCGAAGGCCTGAAAGAAGCACAAGCCGCGGGCCAGATCCTGCAGGCCTGGAAAGCCGGGCCGGAAACCGTGGCGCTGCGCAAACAGCTCGAAGCCATGCCCGATGGCGGTGTGTTCGCCATCACCATTCCCGAAGCGCCTTACCGCTGCCCGCCCGGCCCGTATGAACGCGCCTCGGTGGTGGCCGGTTATTTGAAGGCCTTCAAGCCACGCAGCAAGGTCTTGATCCTCGACGCCAACCCGGACGTGACCTCCAAGGGCCCGCTGTTCAAAAAAGTCTGGGCCGAGCAGTACAAAGGCATGGTCGAATACCGCGGCCAGCACAAGGCCATTGGTGTGGACGCCAAAGCCGGTCTCATCAAGTTCGACGTGCAGGATGATGTGAAAGCCGATGTGCTGAATGTCTTGCCCGCCATGCGTGCCGGTGGCATTGCCGTGCAGACCGGCCTGAACAACATGGCCAACAACCGCTGGTGCGGCGTCAACTACCAGACCTTTGAGTCCACCGTCGCCAAGGACGTATTTGTGCTCGGCGACTCGATCCAGATCGCCCCGGCCATGCCCAAAAGCGGCCACATGGCCAACAACCACGGCAAGGTGGCGGCTGCCGCCATCGTGGCCCAGTTGGCCGGCTGGGAGGTGAACCCGGCGCCCATGCTGACCAACACCTGCTACAGCTTTGTGGACAACAAAAACGTCATCCACGTGGCCAGCGTGCACGAGTATGTCGCGGCCGAAAAAACCTTCAAGGCCGTGGCCGGTTCGGGCGGGGTCAGCCCCGGCCCCACCGAGCTGGAAGGTGTTTACGCATTGAACTGGGCACAGCAGATCTGGGCCGACACGCTGATTTAGCCCCCACGGGAGTGATGTTGGCCCCCACGGTCGCTCACTGCGTGTAGCTCCCTGCCCCCGGGGGGCCGCTGCGCCTGCGGTCCGGCAAAGCCGGTCCCGCGGCCCGTGCTTGCAATTCGGAATCGGCAGTGAGGGTTCGTGGCTGGTCTAATACGGGGTGGCCGTCCGTTTCGGGCGGTATATATGAGCCCTATGCAAGACAACTCCACCCAAGTCCCCCTGTGGCGCCAGCTCCAGGGGGCGGCTTTTTTACTCCTGGCCATTCGTGCCGGCCGCTCCATGACGGCGGCGCTGGAAGACGTTGACGCCACACTCCGGCCCGGCGTGCAAGCCCTGGGCTTTCATGCCTTGCGGCAACTGGGGCGTGCCGAGGCCTTGCGCCAGCAACTGGCCAAGCGGCCACCGCCGCCCGAGGCCGATGCCTTGCTATGTGTGGCCCTGGCCCTGGCCTGGAATGAGAACGAGGCCCCTTACACCGCGCACACCCTGGTCGACCAGGCCGTGGAAGCCGCCAAACGCAGTGAAGACACGCGCCACCAGGCCAGTTTCATCAATGGTTGCCTGCGCCGTTTCCTGCGCGAGCGTGATGAATTGGTGGCGCTGACCGAAAAAAGCCCGCAAGCCGTCTGGAACCACCCGCAGTGGTGGATAGACCGGGTGCGCAAAGACCATCCCGCACACTGGCAAGCCATCTTGCAGGCCAACAATGCCCGGGCGCCGCTGATTCTCCGGGTTAATGAACGAAAAACGACTCAAGCCCAATACCTGCAAGCGCTGGCAGCTATGGATATCGTAGCGTCTCCGGTGGGCCAGTCCGGCGTGATCCTGGCCAACGCCCAGTCGGTGCCGTCTTTGCCGGGTTTTGCCGAGGGACTTTTTTCGGTGCAGGACGCGGCGGCACAACTGGCGGCGCCCTTGTTGCTGGACGGGTTGGTGGCGGCCGGGGAGGGCGGGCTGCGGCTTCTCGATGCCTGCGCCGCGCCTGGCGGCAAAACCGCCCACCTGCTGGAGCTGGCCGACGCCGAGGTCACGGCGCTGGACATTGACGCACGCCGTTGCGAACGTATAGGCCAGAACCTGCAGCGCCTGGGCCTGCAGGCCGATATCCGGGTTGGCGACGCGGCCCATCCCGACGCCTGGTGGGATGGCCGCTTGTACGACGGCATCCTGCTGGATGCGCCATGCACCGCTTCGGGCATCGTGCGCCGCCACCCGGACGTGCGTTGGTTGCGCCGCCCCACCGACATCGCACAACTGGCGGCACTGCAGGGCCGGCTGTTTGACGCCTTGTGGCCGCTGCTCAAACCGGGCGGCCGGCTGCTTTATTGCACCTGCTCGGTTTTTCGGGCTGAAGGCGAGCAGCAGGCCCAAACGTTTGTTACGCGCCACAAAGATGCCCATTTAGGGGCATCACCCGGTCATTTACTGCCCCAAAGTGGCGCCCCGGCGACCGTCTTCCCGGACAATTTGAACAGTGAGAACGACGGCTTTTATTACGCGCTTTTTGAAAAACGCAACGCTTGAGCGAATGTTGCGGCGGTTACTGGCGTTTTGTGTGTTGGCCCTGATGGCGTTTGCTGGCCCGTACGCTCTGGCAACCGAGGTCACCCAGCTGAAACTGGAGCGTTCCGACGACGCGGTCTACCTGTCCGCCACCGTCCAGTTCGATGTGCCGCCTGTGGTCGAAGACGCGCTGCTCAAGGGCATCCCGATGTTTTTTGTCGCCGAGGCCGACATCTACCGGGATCGCTGGTACTGGTATGACAAACGGGTCACCAGCGCCACACGCACCATGCGTCTGGCGTATCAGCCCCTGACCCGGCGCTGGCGCCTGAATGTGATGTCCGGCGCCATCAGCGTCACCGGCCTGCGCGCCTCCATCAGCCAGACTTACGATGGCCTGCCCGAGGCCCTGGCCGCGATCCAGCGTATCTCGCGCTGGCGCGTGGCCGACGCCGCGGAAATCGAACCCGATTCCCGGCACAACGTGGATTTCCGTTTCCGGCTCGACCTGTCGCAACTGCCGCGCCCCTTCCAGATTGGCGTGGCGGGGCAGAAGGACTGGACCATCGCGGTCGAAACCAACCGTCCCCTGGTGGCCGAACCGATTCGTGACGCCCACAAGGACCCGGCCAAGGACGCGCTCAAAGAGGCGGTGAAGTGAACCCGCCTGGCCAGAAGATCGATGCCCTGAAAAGCAGCCCGGCCTTTCGCTGGACCGTGGGTGTCGGGGTTGGGGTTGTTGCCGCCTTGGGCCTGGTGTTGCTGTTTTTGCTGACTCAGGCCACCGGCAACCGCGAACTCTACGAACGCAACTACGTGCGCCTGTTTGCGCTGAACGTGGCGGTGGCCGTATTGCTGCTGCTGGTGATCGGCTGGATTGGGCTGCGCCTGATCCTGCGTTTGCGCAAGGGCAAATTCGGCAGCCGTTTGCTGGTCAAGCTGGCGGCCATTTTTGCGCTGGTGGGTTTGTTGCCCGGCATGATGATTTATGTGGTGTCTTACCAGTTTGTCTCGCGCTCGATTGAAAGCTGGTTTGACGTGAAAGTGGAGGGCGCGCTGGACGCGGGCCTGAACCTGGGCCGTGTCACGCTGGATACGCTGGCCGCCGAGCTGGCCAACAAAACCCGGGTCGCCGCGGGGCAGTTGTCGCAAACCCCCGACGCCACGGCCGGCCTGGCACTGGACCGCCTGCGTGAGCAACTGGGTGTCAGCGACGTGGTCTTGTGGACCGCTTCCGGCCAGATGATTGCGAGTGCCGGTAGTTCACGTTACGCCATCAAGCTGGAGCGGCCGCCCGGACAACTGCTGCGCAACGCCCGCGCCCAGCGTGTGGCCACACAAATCGAAGGGCTGGACGAAGTCGGTCTACCCGGCGCCGAAGCGTCCGGGCCGGACCCGGGCGCGCCAGCCGCGGCACCGGGCAGCGCCGCCAGCCTCACGGCGGCCAGTAGCAACACGCCGCCTCGCATCAAGGCCCTGGCGCTGGTGAGCAATCCCAGTGTCGGCCTGTTCGGCGAGAGCCGCTTCCTGCAGGTGACCGAGTTGTTGCCGGCCAGCCTGGTGGCCAACGCGATTGCCGTGCAGGAAGCCAACCGCGAATACCAGGAGCGTGCCTTGGCCCGTGGCGGCCTGCGCAAGATGTACATAGGCACACTCACGCTCAGTTTGTTCCTCGCGGTGTTTGGCGCGGTCTTGCTGGCCGTCCTGCTCGGTAACCAGCTGGCCCGGCCACTGCTGCTGCTGGCCGAAGGTGTGCGGCAGGTGGCCCAGGGCGACCTCACGCCCAAGGCGGCCTTGCAGGGCAAGGACGAACTGGGCGGCCTGACCCGCTCCTTTGCCGACATGACCCAGCAACTGGCCGACGCGCGCGGCGCCGTGCAAAAAAGCATGGACCAGGTGGACGCCGCACGCGCCAACCTGCAGACCATTCTGGATAACCTGACCGCCGGTGTCATGGTGCTGGACCTGGAAGGCCGCATCCAGACCAGCAACCCCGGCGCCACACGTATCCTGCGTGCGCCGCTGGCGGCCTACCATGGGCGGCCACTGACCGAGGTCCCCGGCCTGGAAGCCTTTGCGCAAGGGGTGCAGGCGCAATTCGATGCCTACTTTGGCGGCAACCAGCTACACGGCATCGAACACTGGCAGCAGTCCTTCGAGCTCAATGCGGCCCAACCCGGCACGCCAGACAACGCGATCACGCTGATTGCCCGCGGCGCCAAATTACCAGGCAACGAATGCCTGCTGGTGTTTGACGATGTGTCCGAGATGGTGTCCGCCCAGCGCGCCCAGGCCTGGGGCGAAGTGGCGCGCCGCCTGGCGCATGAGATCAAAAACCCGCTGACCCCCATCCAGCTGTCGGCCGAGCGGCTGGAGATGAAACTCACCGGCAAGGTCGGCGAGACCGAACAAATCCTGCTCACCAAATCCGTCAAGACCATCGTCGATCAGGTCGATGCAATGAAACGCCTGGTCAATGAGTTTCGCGACTATGCGCGCCTGCCAGCCGCCGAACTCAAGCCGCTGGACCTCAATGCGCTGGTCAATGATGTGACGCAGTTGTATGCCAGCGAAAACGCCGTGGTGCCGGTGGTGACCGAGTTGGACCCCGATTGCCCCGCGATCAAGGCAGATACGCAACAGATTCGGCAAGTCATTCACAACTTGTTGCAAAATGCCCAGGACGCGCAGGAAAGCCTGCCACCCGGCCACCAGGCCCTGGTCACGCTCAAGACCGAATACTCCCCCAGCTCGCGCCGTGTGCGCCTGACCGTCAGCGACAACGGCCTGGGCTTCCCCGAACACATCCTCAAACGCGCCTTCGAGCCCTACGTCACCACCAAGGTCAAAGGCACGGGTTTGGGCCTGGCGGTGGTCAAAAAGATTGCCGACGAACACGGCGCGCGCATCGATATTTCGAATCGCATGCTTGATGGCGTCGTGCAAGGGTCCCAAGTATCGCTATCATTCGCGGTTGTGACTTAACAACACTTGTGGGCTGGAGGCAAGCGCCCCGCAAGATCGATAACTGCTGGTTAGGGATAGTGATTCAATCATGGCAAATATTCTGGTAGTTGACGACGAGCTGGGCATACGCGACCTGCTCTCGGAAATTCTCAATGACGAAGGTCATCAGGTCGAACTCGCAGAAAACGCCGCCCAGGCGCGCGCCGCACGCAACCGGGCCAGGCCCGACCTGGTGCTGCTGGATATCTGGATGCCCGACACCGACGGCGTCACCCTGCTCAAGGAGTGGTCGTCCAGCGGCCTGCTGAGCATGCCGGTGATCATGATGAGCGGCCATGCCACCATAGACACCGCAGTCGAAGCCACCAAGATTGGCGCGATGGCCTTCCTGGAAAAACCCATCACCCTGCAAAAGCTGCTCAAGGCGGTGGAGCAGGGCCTCGTGAAATCCGTGGGCCGCAAACCGCTGGTTGCACCCACCACCCTGTTGCATGCGGTGGACCTGACGGTGGACGCCGCCATGGCGGGCAGCATGATGGCCGTCGCCGTGGAGCTCGGCCCACAAGCCACCCAAAGTTTCCTGCTTGAAAAACCCTTGCGTGACGCGCGTGATGAATTTGAAAAAGCCTATTTCGAATTTCATCTGGCCAAGGAAGGCGGCTCCATGACCCGCGTCGCGGAGAAGACCGGCCTGGAGCGCACCCACCTGTATCGCAAGCTAAAACAACTGGGTGTGGATCTGACCCGGGGTAAGCGCGCCGCCTGATGATATATAATCTGAGGCTTAGGCCCGGTAGCTCAGTCGGTAGAGCAGAGGATTGAAAATCCTTGTGTCGGTGGTTCGATTCCGCCCCAGGCCACCAAATACTAGTCCTCACTAATCCGAGGATGTCCAAAAGCCCTTACGTGACAACACGTTAGGGCTTTTTTCATGCCTAAAGAAGTCCGGTAACTTCCACAGGCATCTGAGCGATTGTGCAGCAACTTCTGCAGTAACTGAAGGACAAGAGTGTTTAGCCCGAAAAGTTACTGCACCTCTGCTCGGCGACAGGCCGGGAGCCATAACTAGCTGCACCACCCCAACCAGGACGGCCAATAGCCAGCGGAGCGAGGCCATCCGTAGGCCGTTTACGCCCATCTCGGTGGAAGGCCACTGAAGGGCAATTCCCGCAACCTGACGCAGGCTAGCCGTTCTTGCTAGGAGTTGCTAAGCCCGACAAAGACCGCTCCGGCACCAATGGTGCGGTCCTTGTATGTCTGAGATGATTTCTTCTTCAGGCATGAAGCCGCCCGGCTGAAATGCCATCTCCTCTATTCAGTGGGCAACATAATGTGAGCCGCGCGTCGAACGGCTCTGGTTGGTACCACTCGCGTGGTCGGAGACTGGTTTGTCCTATGAGGACTTCAGGCGCGCCGAAAGGGACTTGCTCTCTTTTGCCTAGCCGGCGCGGACTGAAACCGGGTTTTGTCGAAGTTAATGCGCTGGGTCAAGAGCTCTCCGCCGTCGATGCGCTCGGCCAGACTCTTGATGTCGCGCGCCGATACTCCGGCGTGCGCGAAGTGCTGCTGCCAGGCGTTCACGACATCAATGACGGCGGCGACTTCTGCTGCAGCCTCCGCGGGCAGCAGCCCGAATGCAGCGCACTGCGACATGGCGTTTTCGAGCGTTGAGTCCCTGCCGTAATCGCCGCAGATGAACTCCTGGAACCCCTGCCCCGAATTCGTCGGCAGGACGTCATACGCCGGCGCCAGCTTCAGGCGGCCATTATCAAACGGGTTTACGACCAGTAGTGCGTGGTTCTTCTCGTGGTCATCCGTGTTATCGACCAGGATGTTGAAGACCATGCGACGGAAGAGTTCGCGCGCGTCCTCAAGGTTGATGTCATCCCGGGTAATTCCGACCCGGCGGAGAATTTGCGCCAGTGCGGGGTATCCCATCTCGGGCTCAGCGCCCGATGCGGTCGCAGCCCGGATAGCGGTGCCTGCTGAGATGCTGTGAATTCTCTGACCCTGTTCGCGGTCGAAGCGGCGAATGGCGACGGCGTGCGTCCCGACGAGAGGGATGAGCTGTGTCTCGGCCACCGTGATGCCTGCGCGCGCGGCCAGCGTCATCGTCGCGTGCTCGATGAGCGGTGTGTCGACGGGCTCGTTGTTGAAGAACTTTATGACCCACTGCTGGCCGTCGATGTCGATGAGCGCTTTGGGCTTCGCGCCACCGAGCGGACTACCGCCACCAGCAATGATTTTGGCTTCCAAGGCAGTGAGGGGCTCCGAGGCTTCAATCTTGGCAGCAACGTCACTGAGCTGTTGCGCATCCTCTAGCCGAGGCAGCGGACCCAGGGCTCGAGGACTGTAGTTGCTCGACGATGTGGAAACACCGAGTGCGCCGAATCGGTCGTCGCCGGCGTAGTACAGGTAATCCATCAGGGAGAGGCGTTTGGGTTTGTCCACGAAGCGAATGACCTTCTCACCCCAACGGTCCGGTCGCGCGTCGTCGACAGCACCGACCGCGCGCTGCGCATCGGCCGTTAAACGTCCTGGCGGAAAGAACTCGTTGTCAACAAGCGGGAGGTCCTCGCTCAGTGCGAACCCGTTGGCCAGCCACTCCTTCCCGTAATGCAAGGAAACGCCCTTGCCAGCGGAGACGAGCTTCAGTGCGCCGACGTAGCGCGGCGTTGCCGGATCACCCAGGTGCCAGAGGTACAAGTCGTTCAATCGCATCTCAGCCATTCTTCCGGTTTGCGTTTATGCGTGCTTCTGCAGAGGCCTGGGCGCGTGCGCGACCGAGTTCAACGGCCTCCCGGACATTCATTTCGATGGCGCCTTGGTCGTGTTCCGGTGCCGCGAGATTGCTCAGTTCGCCGTCGCGCTTGATAAGCCAAAGTGCGGTCGCGACAATGCCGATGCCGACTCCAGGGTCGCCGGCTTCGAGCCGCTGCAGCGTAGGCACCGATACTCCCATGCGCTTTGCCCAGGTCTTCAATGACTCCTTGCGGCGCAAGCGGGCGACGGCCAAATCGGCGCCAAGCTTTTCGATGGCTGCAGCAGTTGCTGGCGGGAGATGCAGGAGGGCGTGGGCGGTTTTTGGCATGAATATAGAATATAGCGAAAATGCTGTTTTAGTCAACATCTATATTTATAAGCCAGAGAAAGCCCCAGGTCATCTAACCGATTGCGCGTTCGCACTTGTCGCTAACGTCCTGCACCCGAGACGTCGAGGCGTCCTTGAGCTATCGGACTGCGCGGGAATTGCCTCTACCAGCGTAGCGGTGTGAGTCGTGAGCAAGGCAGGGGCGACGCGCCCCAGAAGAATTTCTGTCAGTTACGCGGATCAACATTGCTTTTCCCCGTTGCCCTTCTGAGCGTGTCGTTTGCTAGGGAAGGTCTGCACAACCCCGCCCCTGCCCGCGTGATGTGAGACATTGCAGCCATGAAACAAATGAGCCTGGGCGAGATCGGATAGCCGTGCCGGTGGCAAGCCAAGACGCTCGCCGATTCTGGCGATGACGGCCGCCAGTTCTCCAGTGACTTCAATGCCCAGGCGTGCGCCGGTTTTGTTTCGCACGATCCAGGGTGCGCTGTCCCGAATATTGGTGTGCTTCAGTTTGAGCACGTCTGCTGGCCTGTCAGCAGAACTAGGTCCATCGCGTCCACCACTCTGAAGTGTGTATGGGCCTTTGCGCGTCGGGGGCTGTTGCTTCTGGCCATGACAAGCGCCCGCTTCTTTTTGATCGGCAAGCTCAGACAAGGCCATGCAGGCGCTATACAAACAATAGCTGCTGGCGTCCATCCTTCGTGGGCTAGAGCCCTGTTTGACTCAAAAAAGGGGCGCGCCGAATAAAAGACTGGCAGCCGAGGCCGAACGTTTCAAGAAAAATTGGCCTCTGGCCCAGTAAGCGTGGGCGCCAGCAGCTATTGAAAATGTAGCAAGCAAGCGCCCCAAACCATTCAAACCAACCCGCTAGTTACCGTGGCAGCGGCTCGCCCGGCCCCACGCGGTCCACGATCAGCTGGTAATACTCGGGCCGACGGTGGCGGGCGAAGTCGAAGACGTTTTGGCGGAAGGCTTTGCCCAGGTCCAGGTCGGCCTGGACCGCAATCACTTCGTCGTCTTCCGTGCTGGCCTGGGCTGCAATTTCGCCGGTGGGCGACACGATGACGGAGCCGCCTATCATGTGAAAGCCGTCTTCCCGGCCGCACTTGGCGGCAGCGGCTGCCCACACACAGTTCTGGTAGGCGCTGGCCTGCAGCGTGATCAGGTGGTGGTGCATGCGCAGGTGCACCGGTTCGTCCCAATGGATGTTTTGCGACGGTGTGTTGTAGCCCAGCACCACGATCTCGGCGCTTTGCAGCGACATCACGCGCCAGGTCTCGGGCCAGCGGCGGTCATTGCACAAGGCCATGCCGATCTTGGCGCCCAGCGTGTCCCACACGCCCCAGGGTTTATCACCGACATCGAAGAATTTCTTCTCCAGGTGCTGAAAAGGCGCGTCGGGCTTGTGATCGACGTGGCCGGGCAGGTGCACCTTGCGGTATTTGCCGACGATGTTGGCGGACTTGTCGACCAGGATGGCCGTGTTGTAGGGCCGGCCTTCGGGTGTCAGCTCGGCATAGCCCAGGTAAAAACCAATGCCCAGCTTGCGAGCTTCGTCGAACAGCGGCTGCACCTCGGCATTGGGCATCTGTGCTTCAAAAAAACGGGCCTCGGCTTCTTCCTGGCTCATCCAGTAGCGCGGGAAAAACGTGGTCAGCGCCAGTTCGGGAAAAACCACCAGGTCGGCTTGCCGCGCCTTGGCCTCGCGCATCATGTCCAGCAGGCGTTTGACGACGGCGGTGCGGCTGTCGGCGAGGTGCACCGGCCCCATTTGCGCAACGGCCAGGCCGATCTTGTTTTGACTCATGGTTTGCTCACAGATAGAGGTTGAAGACCTCACCGATGATGCCGCGCCGGCCGGTTGGCGTAAATGCCCGGCGTGGCCGTGGCGGACACGGCCAGGCATCGCGGAATAAAACCCGGCATCGCCTGCAAAACCACGCCACATGCGGGTTGGCGGCCAGGCCATGGCACTCAAGCCGCCAAGCGGCAATAGCCCACCGTTATGGTGCGCTGCCGAAATGTGATGGTTGTTTGTCGGCTTTCAGCACGTGGCTCACCGCCGTGAGAAAACGTTGCGCCAGCACCGGCAACGGTTCCAGCCGGGAATGCACGGCCCAGATGTTCACCGGCGTGGATGCGATCACAGGCAGCACCACCATGCCGGGCGGCAGCACCCGCGGCAGGCTCCAGCCGACCACCAGCGCGGCGCCCAGCCCTTGGTGCGCAAACGCGATGGCGGTGGTGGGCGAGTGCACTTCGATCTGCGCCGAGGCAGCGATTTCCGGCCCGAGCAGCGCGCTCAACAAGCGCCCCAAAGGTGCGGCGGGCGGGTAGCCGATCCAGCGCACCGCGCGCAAGTCCTCGGCGCGCACAGCGTCTTGCTGCGCCAGCGGGTGTTTGCCGGGCACCAGGCAGACCAGTTCGTCCTGCCCCAGCGCGGTGGCCTGCAGGTTGGCGTGGTCGGGCGCCAGCATGGAAATGGCGATGTCCACGTCACCCGTGAGAAAACGCGCGGCGAGTTCGTCATACGTCACGTTGCGGCAAGACACATGCACGCCGGGGTTGCGTTTGCAAAAACGCTCCAGCGCCATCGGGATCAGCCGCTCGCCAAAACTCGCGCTGGTGGCGATGCGCAGCCGGCCCGCGCCTGAACGCGCCAGGTTGCTGGCCAGGTCGTTGATGCGCTGGATGCCGTGGTACAGGCCTTCGACCTCGCCGAACAGGCGGCGCGCCTCGGGCGTGGGCAACAAGCGGGTGCGCTGGCGCTCGAACAACTGAAAGCCCAGGCGGCTCTCGGTCAGCGACAACACCCGGCTGATCGCGGGTTGCGAGACATGCAGCATGCGCCCGGCGGCACTGACTGAACCGGCGATCATGATGGCGCGGAACACTTCGATCTGGCGCAGGTTGAGCGGACGGCTCGGCTCGCTGCCGCCGTCGGTGTCTGCGCTGATTGAATCGTTTTCCACCTGGTGCCTCGTCTTAAACCATAACAGCCGCTTATTGGCTGTGGACATTAATGAATGAGGAGATTTTCGCGTCTGCCGGTATTCTGGGTGGTATCTTCAACCAACCGATACACCACGACATGCGCCACTTCACGCTCACCCCCTGGCTGGCCTCTTTGACGGCCGGCCTCTCGATGATGGCGACCGCGCCCGCGGCCCTGGCTGATTATCCCGAAAAGCCCATCACCTTCGTGGTGCCCTCGGCCGCCGGGGGTTCGCCCGACGTCTTGTCGCGTGTCATCACCAACGAGCTGGCGAAAATTCTGCACACACCCGTGGTGATCGACAACAAGCCCGGTGCGGCCGGCAACATCGGCATTCTCAACATCATCGGCAAACCGGCGGATGGCTACACCATCGGTTACGGCAATGTGAACACGCTGGCCGTCAACCGCTCGTTGTTCAAGAAGCTGCCTTACGACGTGGACCGCGACCTGGTGCCCGTGGCCCATGCCTTTGATCTGTACAACGTGATGATTGTGCGCGCCGACTCGCCTTACCAAAGCGCGGGCGCCGTGATTGACGCGGCCCGCAAGAACCCGGGCAAGTTGTCCTTCGGCGCGCCCGGCATAGGCACCACCGGCCACATGAGTGGTGAGTTGTTCCGCAGCATGGCCAAGATTGACGTCTTGTATGTGCCTTACAACGGTGGGCCGGCCGCGCTGCAGGACTTGCTGGGTGGCCGCACCGACTACCTGTTCGCCAACTCGTCCGAAGTGGTGCCGCTGGCCGCGGCCGGCAAGGTGCGCGCGCTGGGCGTGACCAGCCTGAAACGCCTGCCGCTGTTGCCGGCCGTGCCGACGCTGGACGAAGCCGGCCTCAAGGGTTACGAAACCGTGAGCTGGGGCGGTATTGTGGCCTCGAAAAAAGTGCCTCAGCCCATCATCGACAAGCTGAACACCGCCATCCAGGCCGCGCTGAAGACGCCGCAAGTTCGTGAGGGTCTGGCCCGCCTGGGGGCCGTGCCCGCCGGCGGCACACCGGCCCAGTTCAAGCAGATGATTGACCGCGAAACCGCGCGCTGGACCGAGGTGGTCGAGAGCGCCAAGATCGAGAAGCTCGACTGAATGCGGCCCACCACACCCGCCCCCCGGCTGATTCTGGCCGGTGGCCTGCTGGTTGACGGCAGCGGCGCCGCGCCGGTGCATGCCGACCTGCTGATCGACGGTGATCGCATTGCCGCGATCGGTGACAGGCACCACATGCCGGCCGATGTGGCGGTCCTCGATGTCAGCGGCTGCATCGTGGCACCGGGGTTTATTGACTCACACACCCACGACGACGGTTACCTGCTGGTGCATCGGGACATGACACCCAAGGTGTCGCAAGGCATCACCACGGTGGTGACCGGCAACTGCGGCATCAGCTTGGCGCCGCTGGTGCGCAGCGAGGTGCCGCAGCCGCTGGACCTGCTGGGCCCGGCCCGGCTGTTTCGTTTTGCCACCTTCCAGGCCTGGATAGACGCGCTGCGCGCAGCGCCTGCGGCCGTCAACGTGGTGCCGCTGGTTGGCCACACCACCTTGCGTGTGGCCGTGATGGACAACACCGGCCGCGCCGCGACCGCGCCCGAGATGGCGCAGATGCAGGCCTTGCTGACCGAGGCGCTGGAGGCCGGCGCCTTCGGCATGTCCACCGGCACCTTTTACCCGCCGGCCGCACACGCGCCTACCGAAGAAATCATCGAAGTGGGCCGACCGCTGCGCCGCCACGGCGGCCTGTACGCCACCCATTTGCGCGACGAGGCCGACCACATCGTGCCGGCCATGGAAGAAGCCCTGCAGATTGGCCGGGCACTCGACTGCCTGGTGGTGTTCTCGCACCACAAGCTGGCCGGTGGCAACAACCATGGGCGCTCGCAGGAAACCCTGGCGCTGATCGACCAGGCGGCGCGCCTGCAGCCGGTGTGTCTGGACTGTCACCCTTACCCGGCGACCTCGACCATGTTGCGGCTGGACCGCGTGCGGATTGCGCGGCGTACCCTGATCACCTGGTCCAGCGCCATGCCGGCGGCCCAGGGCCGCGACTTCGCCGACATCCAGGCCGAGCTGGGCCTGGACGATGTGCAAACGCTGGAACGCCTGGCACCGGCCGGTGCGATTTATTTCCTGATGGACGAAGCCGATGTGGAGCGCATCATGCGCCACCCGCTGGCCATGGTGGGCTCCGACGGTTTGCCTTTTGACCCGCACCCGCACCCGCGCCAGTGGGGCACTTTCACCAATGTGTTGCGCACCCTGGTGCGCGAGCGAGGCGTGTTGCCAATAGAGACCGCGATCCACAAGATGACCGGGCTGGCGGCGCGCCACTATGGCCTGGCGGACCGTGGCCTGCTGCGTGTGGGTTACCGCGCCGACGTGGTGGTGTTTGACCCCGCGAACGTGAGCGACCGCGCCACTTTCGAGCAACCGGTGCAAGCCAGCGAAGGTATCCGCGGCGTCTGGGTCAACGGCCAACAGGTCTGGGACGGCCAGTGCGCCACTGGCGCCTTGCCCGGTGAAGTCCTGTCACGGGCCCCGCGCCATGCATAAGCCACCCAGCGCCGACCTGCTGGGCATTCTGGGCGGCATGGGCCCGCTGGCCGGCAGCACCTTTGCCACCCGGCTGGTGGCGCTGACGCCAGCCGGATGCGACCAGGACCATATCCCGGTCCTGTTGTGCAACGACCCGCGTGTGCCTGACCGTTCCTCGGCACGCCTGGGCCAGGGGGAAGACCCGCTGGCCGCCATGATGGCAGGCATACGCCGGCTTGAAGGCGCGGGCGCGCGGCTGATCGCCATTCCCTGCAACACCGCCCACCTCTGGTTCGAGCAAATGGCGCAGCAGGCCAGGGTGCCGCTGCTGCACATCGTTGATGCGGTGTGTGAGGACCTGGCCAGGCTGGGGGTGGCCAGGGCGCGCATCGGCCTCATGGGCACACCCGCCACGCTCAAGCTAGGGCTGTACCAAGGGCCGCTGGCGCAACGCGGCCACAGCGTGATCGTGCCCGACGAGGAAGAACTTCAGCTGTGTGTGGATGCCATCGCCGCCGTCAAAGGCAACCGCCCCGATGACGCGTTTGCGCCCGCTGCCGAATGTATACGCCGGCTGGTGGCGCGAGGCGCCGAGGCCGTGGTGCTGGGCTGCACCGAGCTGCCCCTGGCCGTGCCACATGCACAACGTGCCGCGCTGGGCATCGTGCTGACCGATTCGATCGATGCCCTGGCCAGGATGGCGATAGCGCGTTTCGGCGCGACACAGCGTTGAGTTGTGGGGCTTGCAGTCGCTCTAAAAATAGCACATCGGCTGCGCTTGCGATGAGGTAGCGCGGGCCCCGGCGCCCGATGGATGTTTTCGGTGGAGGCTGCCGCGGTTGTGTATGTGTCCGCTCAAGCTGGCGAGTCAACAGGCCTTGCGTTGTTCACAAAGCTGCAGCAAGGGTGAGACCGGACCCCGTGCAGGTGGCCTTTCCGAGTGGCTGTCCGTCAGGGACTGTCGCAGGTGCGCAATAGCGTGAGCCGGTCTTGTCTACCAGTCCACCAGGCTCAGGCCTATGCCCAGCACGGTGCGGCGGCGGTTGTAGTCCACCAGGCTGTCACCGTAGCCGCTGAACAGCTGCACGTGGTAACGCAGGGCGGCGCTGTCGGCAATGGCGGTGGAGGCCTTCATCCATTCCAGCTTGACCGAGCCACGCGCCTCGGACTTGAGCGAATGACGCACAGTCATGCCCAGGGTGTGCCGCTTGTTGACCTGCCACGCGCCAGCCAGTTCGGCACGGCCTATGTAATCGGTGATGCCCGGGTTGTCGTCGTTCTGCGCCGATTCCCGCAGACGGTGCCAGATGCGTCCCTGCACCGTGAGGCGGGCGTCGCCACCCAGCTCTTTTTCGGCCGCGCCCATCAGGTAGACCCGGTTCCAGCTGCGCGACTGCGGCAGGCTCTGGCCGTTGGACTGGTGGTTCAGGGCCAGGCCGCTCAGCCGGTATTTCCAGCCGCCCGGCAGGTCGATCATGTGCGGGTAGATGTAGACCACCTCGGGCTCATGGTCGGTGGTGCGAAAGGGCCGCGAGACCGTGCCGTTGAAAAGTTGCCAGGAGCTTTGCTGCGTGTAGCCAACCCACAAGGAGTCGCTGGCGGCGTCGTCCTCGGTGGCCGAGGTCAACAAACCCTTGGCGACCTTGGTGCGCACCGACAGCTGTAGCCGCGTCTCGTTCCGTTCATAGTGGAAGGGCGTGCTCACGGTGTGGCCAGGCGAGGGGGAGGAGGGCTGGTTGTTGACGCCGTCCGAGCCTATCCACATCATGCTGATGGGCCGGTAGCCGCGCAGGCCAAAGGTGTCGCAGTCGCTGCCTTTTTGCAGCTCCCAGAAGCGTGCGAGTTCGGAGTATTTGGTGTCCCGGCAGCCTATCTTTTTGCCGTCCGGCGCCTGGACTTGAACGACCTGCACGGCCGGTAAGGCGGTGGCCGTGTCGGGTTGCTGCGAAGCGGAGGCGGCCGTTGACGTTGACGCAGTCGGCGGTTGCGATGCGGCCCAGTTTTTGAAACAGGCCAGTTGCGCCGTGGCATCGCTGCCCATGGCCTGGCAGGCCTGCCAACCGAGGGGGTTGCGCTCCGGCTGCGCCACGTTGGTCCCGGTCTGCGCCTGGGCCAGGCCGGCGGCCAGCAAGCTCAAACCCAGCAGCGCGGAGATTTTTTGCACAGCCGTCGCGGTCAGGCTCACCATCCCGGGTTTCTTTCCAGGGTGAACGGCACGTCCGCCGCGTCGGGCGGTGCGCTGCTGCTGGTGTCTTTCCAGGTTCCCTTGAATTTTTTTCCGCATGATCCTTCTACCATTTCACCATTCCAGGTGCCTGTGATGCTGATGCCGTTGGAGGATTCGTCGAGGGTCAAAAACCCGTCTTCCAGATCGCCGGCCAACTGGGCCCTGGCCGCATGGCCGGCCACCGCGCGGCTACCGGCCGCGGCCCCCAGCTCACGGCTGACGGCGCCGGCCAGACTCTCGCTGAACTCGGCATGCCGCTCCAGCCGCATGGTGGCATCGGCGGGCAGGCCGGCTGGCGGCTGACTGAATTGCACGCGCCACGCGCCATACAGCTGCACCGGCTGGAGTTGTGCGGCCGATGGGCAGGCCACGCTGGCGGCGGTTGGCGTCGATTTTTTTGTATCATTTTGGGCTCTAGCCCAGGTGGACAGGGCGCAAGCAGCTATAAAAACAATAGCGACTCGGGTGGCGATGAAATGGGTCATCACTGGCCCCCCGCCTGGCTGGCGTCTCTGGCGGCCTCGGCCAGGCTGTTCGCGACGGCGCTGTCGGCCGCACGTTTGGCAAACTCGGCGCGTAAGGCCTTGATCTTTTCGCGCGGGTCTTCCTTGACCGTGGTTTTGTCCAGGCCCATCTCGGCAATAAAACGACTCGGGATGCCGGCCACGGTGTCGCGGTTTTTCTTGCGCCGGCGTAACCAGTTCACCGCCAGGGTGCGCTGGGCGCGGGTGATGCCCACATACATCAGGCGGCGTTCTTCCTGCAGGCGCAGCGCCAGGTCTTCGGTGTTGCTGCCGTCGTCGTCTTCCAGCTTGAAGGGCAGCAGGCCTTCGTTGCAGCCGGCCAGCACCACGTGGGGCCACTCCAGGCCTTTGGACGCATGCAGGGTGGACAAGGTCACCACGTTCTGGTCGCCTTCACGTTCGCTGATGGTCGACAGCAGCGCAATCGTCTGCACCACCTCGAGCATGGTTTTGGTTTCGCGTGCGGTGGTGGCGCCGGCCGCATCGTCAATCTGCCCACCGCAGCGCTGCGCCATCCAGTCGCAAAAATCCATCACATTGTTCCAGCGCGCGGCGGCGACCTTCTCGCTGTCCTCGCCGTCGTACAGGTGTTTTTCGTAGTCGATTTCCTTGAGCCAGTCGTTCAGGAAACTGCGCGCGTCTTCGGCGCCCACCGTGCGTTTGGCGCGGTACTCCAGGTCGTTGAGATAACGCCCAAACTCATGCAGCGAGGCGACCGCCTTGGCCGGCAGCGCCGCGCTCAGCGAGTGGCTGAACAGCGCCTCGAACATGCTGAGTTTGTATTTGTCGGCAAAAGTGCTCAGCGCGCCCAGGGTGGTGTGGCCAATGCCGCGTTTCGGTGTCTTGATCGAACGGATGAAGGCTGCGTTGTTGTCGTTGTTGATCATCAAGACCATCCAACTGCACAAGTCCTTGATCTCGGCGCGATCAAAAAAGCTTTGTCCGCCCGAGACCTTGTAGGGGATCTGCGCCTTGCGAAAAGCTTTTTCAAACGGCTTGGCCATGTGGTTGGCGCGGTACAAGACGCAAAAATCTTTCCATTCCTTGTACTGGGCACCCACGGGCTGCAGCTCCGCGCCGGCGCGCAGGCTCTGGATACGTGCGACCACGCGTTCGGCTTCATGTTCTTCGCTGTCGCAATCGACCACACGCACCGGTTCGCCTTCGCCGAGTTCGCTGAACAACGTTTTCGGGAACAGCTTGGGATTGGGCGCAATCACGTTGTTGGCGGCGCGCAGGATGGCGCTGGTGGAGCGGTAATTCTGCTCCAGCTTGATCACGCGCAGGCTCGGGTAATCAACCGGCAGCTTCTTCAGGTTGTCCAGCGTGGCGCCGCGCCAGCCGTAAATCGACTGGTCGTCGTCACCCACGGCGGTAAAACGGCCACGTTCACCGACCAGCAGCTTCAGCACCTCGTACTGCGTGGCGTTGGTGTCCTGGTATTCATCAACCAGCACATGGCCCATGGTCTGCTGCCATTTGCTGCGCACGGCCTCGTGTTCTTTCAGCAGCTTGAGCGGCAGGCCGATCAGGTCGTCAAAGTCCACACTCTGGTAAGCCGTCAGGCGTTCTTCATAACGCGCCATGACGCGGGCGATCAGACGTTCTTCATCGCCGTTGGCCACACCCTCGGCCTGGGCCGCGTTCAGGCCCTGGTTTTTCCAGGCGCTGATGGTCCACTGCCACTGCCGCGCGGTGGCCGCGTCGACGCTGCCGCCGGCGTCTTTCAAAATACTCGTGACGTCGTCGCTGTCCAGGATGGAGAACTGCGGTTTCAGGCCCAGCGCCGCACCGTCCTCGCGCAACATGCGCACACCCAGCGCGTGGAAGGTGCAGATCACCAGCCCCTTGGCCGCCTTGCCAATCAGGCTTTTGGCGCGCTCGCGCATTTCGGCGGCGGCCTTGTTGGTAAATGTGATGGCGGCAATGTTGGCCGCCGGCAGCCCGGCCTGGAGCAGCCGGCCTATCTTGTGGGTGATCACCCGCGTTTTGCCCGAGCCGGCACCGGCCAGCACCAAGCAGGGGCCGTGCATGTAGTTGACAGCTTCTTGTTGGGCGAGGTTGAGTCCGTGAGCGGCAGGGGAGGCGGGAGAAGAAGACATGCAGGCGGGAGGCGTGGAAAAAACGGAAGTCGGCAGGAGGGGGGCAAGCGGCCCCCCGAAAAAAGTCGGGCTAGCGGCCATCATAGCCAGTCAGCGCCGCGCCAAGGGCTGCGGCGACAATAGGCTTTGTGTTAGGCATTCTTCTCGTCACCTTTCCTTTCTTTGCGCTGGTGCTCTGCGGTTACCTGGCGGCGCGGCGCGGCCTGCTGCCGCAGCCGGCGATTCCCGGCCTGAACACCTTTGTGCTTTATTTCGCGCTGCCCTGCATGTTGTACCGCTTCGGCGCCAGCACGCCGGTGGCTCAGTTGCTGGACCTCGGCGTACTCGGTGTCTACCTGCTGTGTGCGCTCCTCATCGTGGCGTTCACGGTGGCCGTCACGCGCGATCGGCCACCGGGCCGTATCGGATGGAACGACGCGTCTTTCGGCGCGCTGGTGGCGGCTTTTCCGAACACCGGTTTTATGGGGGTGCCGCTGCTGGTGGCGCTGTTGGGCGCCCAGGCCGCCGGCCCGGCGATTGTCACCATCGTGGTGGACCTGCTGGTGACCACCTCGCTGTGTATCGCCTTGTCGCGGCTGGATTCGGCAGACAGCCACGGCGCCGGCGTGGCGGCGCGCAAGGCGTTGCGGGGTGTTGCCCTCAACCCCATGCCCTGGGCGATTGTGCTGGGCGCCGTGTCATCCGGCCTGCAGCTGACGCTGCCAGCCCCGGTGATGCAGACGCTGGGCCTGCTGGCCGACGCGGCGGCGCCAGTGGCGCTGTTCACCATAGGGGCGGTGTTGGCACGCTCTCAAATGAACAGCGTAGAAGTGATTCCGTTCAAGGACTACGTGCCCGTGGCACTGATCAAACTGGTGTTACACCCGGTGCTGGTGGGGCTGGTCGGCCTGGGCGCCATCGCGCTGGGGGTGCCGCTGCAGCCGTTTGCGCTGACGGTGATTGTGCTGGTGGCGGCTTTGCCCAGTGCCAGCAATGCCTCGCTGCTGGCCGAGAAGTTTGGCGCCAACAATGGCCGCATCGCACGTATCATTTTGTTGTCGACGGTGCTGGCATTTTTCAGCTTTTCGGCGGCGGTGGCCTGGTTGACTTGAGGACTCGGGAGGTAGGAATCCACTGGATTGACTTGCCGGTCAGCGGTCGTTCGTGACGATCAACAACGGACCCAAAGCGTCGGTCGGAGTCACGGTAGAGGTGCAATCTACGGGTCAACTCCGGCTACCCAACAGCGACGCCAGCCCCCACGATGGCGTCCCACAGCGCCTCGGCTGCACGCCCCATCGAATTGCGAGATCGGAAAAGCCTGATTTCGAGCTCGATGCACAAGTCTCCCACGCCTGCTTGGGCGACACGGTGACTGGCAAGATCGTCCTGGATGAGGGTCTGCGGTAACCAGGCAAGGCCACGTCCGTCCAGCACCATGGTTCTGAGAACCGATGCGAGATGTGCCGTGAAAACGGTCTGCGTTGAAACGTTCTCCAGGGCGTCAAGCCGTGTTTCGCGCAAGAGGCGTCCAAGGCCTGACTCGGCGCTGTAGCTCAGAAGCGGGACAGCCGTCTTGCCGGCCTGGAGCGTGTGTATCGGATGACCATCGGAATCCACGGCGGTCACGGGCACGAGAACATCCGCGCCTATCTTCACCGAGGGATAAGCATCCGCTTGCAGTCGGCCGACCGCTTGGGGATGCGCATGGCACACCACGAACTGCACCTTGCTCTGCTCCATCAGCGCTTCGCAGCGCAGCAACACATCAGACTCCAGCTGGATGGTGCCTGCCATGGTATGCGCCTCGAAACTGCGCAGCCAGCCTGGCATGAAGGTAAACGACAAGGCATGTGTTGCCGCAAAACGGAGTGAATTCGAACTGGCCTCGGCAACGGCCCGGGCCTCGCCCGGGACACGGGCCACCTGGGCCAGCAAATCATGGGCGACGCCGTGAAACCACTGCCCCGCCTCTGTCAGGCGAACGGGCTGTGAACGCCTGTCGAAAAGCTCGGTTCCTATCCACTCCTCCAGCGCCCGCACCCGGCGGCCGAAAGCCGGTTGGGTCATGTGGCGCTCATCTGCGGCGCGGGAAAAGTTGCCCGTCGTCGCCAGCACCAAAAAATCTTCGAGCCAGGAGACGTTCATGCCCAGTGCCTTGAAAGCATTGAAGAGAAAAAAAACAGCATTGGTCAAATGCAGCGGTCTTGACGATCATAACGATCCGAGTCCATCCCTTCACGGAAGCAAACATGAAAATCGTCGAGATCAGAGAAAAAACAGTTCCCATCAGTTCGCCTATCCGCAACGCCTATATCGACTTCAGCAAGATGACATTGAGCCTGGTGGCCGTGATCACGGACGTGATTCGGGATGGCAAGCCGGTCGTCGGCTACGGCTTCAATTCCAACGGCCGCTACGGCCAGGGAGGGTTGATCCGTGAGCGCTTTCGCGACCGTATCCTCCAGGCGGCGCCCGAGAGTTTGCTCAATGAAGCAGGCTCCAACATCGATCCCTCCAAGGTGTGGGCGGCGGTCATGAGCAACGAAAAACCGGGTGGGCACGGTGAACGCTCCGTCGCTGTCGGCACCATCGACATGGCGATCTGGGACGCGGTGGCCAAGATCGAGGGCAAGCCGCTGTTCCGGATGCTGGCCGAGCGCAACGACAGGGTGGCGAATCCGCGCGTCTTCGTTTATGCGGCCGGCGGTTATTACTACCCTGGCAAGGACAACAGTGCACTCTGCGCGGAAATGCGCAGCTATCTGGACCGCGGCTACAACGTCGTGAAAATGAAAATCGGCGGTGCCTCGCTGGCCGAGGATAAAGGCCGCATCGAAGCGGTGCTGAAAGAGATCGGCTCCGAAGCCCAACTCGCGGTGGACGCGAACGGCCGATTCGACCTGGAGACCGGCATCGCCTATGCCAAGATGCTGCGCGAGTACCCGCTGTTCTGGTACGAGGAGATAGGCGACCCGCTCGACTATTCGCTGCAGGCCGCGATCTCGGAATACTACCCCGGGCCTATGGCGACCGGCGAGAACCTGTTCTCGCATCAGGACGCACGCAACCTGCTGCGTCATGGCGGCATGCGCCCCGACCGCGACTGGCTGCAGTTCGACTGCGCGCTGTCTTATGGCCTGGTCGAATACCTGCGGACCCTGGAAGTCCTCAAGCAGTTTGGCTGGTCGCCATCGCGTTGCATCCCGCACGGCGGGCATCAGATGTCTCTCAACATCGCCGCCGGCCTCGGTCTCGGTGGAAACGAGAGCTACCCCGATCTTTTTCAGCCTTACGGCGGCTTCCCGGATGGCGTGAAGGTCATAGCCGGCCACGTCACCTTGCCGGAACTGCCAGGCATAGGTTTTGAAGGCAAAGCCGACCTCTACGCCCAGATGCACGCGCTCTCGGCCTGATTCGTTCGATAAATACAAGGAGACAAACACATGAAAAATCTCAAACGACATCTGGCGATCGCAGGGGCCAGCCTGGTCGCATGGACCCATGCGGCCTGGGCACAGTTCCCCGACAAAGCCGTCACCCTGGTCGTGCCCTTTGCGGCGGGTGGCCCCAGCGACAAAATCGCCCGCGACCTCGCGGAAGCCTTGCGAAAACCGCTGGGTCAAACCGTCATCGTCGACAACACCGCTGGCGCCGGCGGAACCATCGGTGCAGCCCGCGTCGCACGTGCCAAGCCCGACGGCTACACGCTGCTGGTTCACCACATTGGTCTTGCCACCGCGCCGGCGCTTTATAAAAAGTTGCCCTACAACACGCTGAGCGACTTCGAGTATCTCGGCCTGATCAACGAAGCGCCTTCCGTGCTGATAGGCAGAACAACGCTGGCCGCCAACAATCTGGGTGAATTGCGGAAGTGGATTGCAGATGCTGACGGGCGTGTGAATCTCGCCAATGCCGGCGTTGGGTCGGCATCCCACCTTTGCGGGCTGATGCTGCAAAACGCGCTGAAATCCAGAATGACCACGGTTCCCTACAAGGGGACCGCCCCGGCCATGACGGACTTGATAGGCGCTCAGGTGGACCTGATGTGTGAACAGGCGACCAACGCCGTGCCACAGATCGAAGGCAAAAAAGTGAAGGTGTATGGCGTCAGTAGTACGGACCGCCTCGCCTTGCCCTCACTGGCGCAGACGCCGACACTGTCCGAGGCAGGCCTGCCGGGCTTCAATGTGACGGTGTGGCATGGGCTTTACGCGCCGCGCGGCACGCCGCCCGAGGTGTTGGCGCGCTTGAATGCGGCGCTAAAAGCGGCTTTGAAGGACCCAGACCTGATCAAACGCCAGGAAGCCCTCGGATTGCGGATTGTCACGGACGCGAGACTCGCCCCGTCCGGCCACAAGACCTTCGTTCAAGCCGAAATGGAGCGTTGGACCCAGGTCATCAAGGATTCTGGCGAGACGGCTGAGTAAGCCATCCTGTGGCCGACGCGGCCGTGCGCTTCGATTCAGACCCAGCCGGGGCCGCGGAACCGGCTTAGGCGGGCCGCAGGCGCAGCGGCCCCTCGCGAGGGCTCTTTATATCGCCAGCGGATCCACATCAATCGCCCAGCGGATCAGGCTTTTGAACTCGGCCTGTTGCCGGGTCTGGTGCAACACCGGCTGCCAGGCCGCCAGAAAACGTTGCAGCGCCGCGCGCGAACTGCTTTCAATCAACATCTGGGCGCGTTCGATGTTGGCCACGCGCTGGATGGTCATGGGCACGGCCGGGTAAGGCGTGACCTGGTCGTGTTGCGGCAACGCCTGCACTTGCGCGGCTTCGGCGGCGGCGTTCAAAAAGCCTTGGGCCACGTCCTGCGTGCGGGCTTCGGCGCGCACCAGGGCGGAAAAGCCGAAGGGGGACATGCCGGCGGCTTCGCGTTCTTTCAGTTCCTGCGCCGCAAACGCCGGGTAGTCGTGTTTTTTCAGCGCGCCAAACAGCGGGTGCTGGGGGTGAAAGGTCTGCACCCACATCTCGCTGGCGGCGCCGCGGTCGGCGTCACGCCCGGCGCGGCCGGCGGCCTGCATCAGCAGGCCGAACAGACGTTCCGGCGCCCGGAAGTCGCTGGAGAACAGGGCGCCGTCGGGGTTGATGGCGGCGACGAGGGTGATGTGGCGAAAATCATGGCCCTTGGCAATCATTTGCGTGCCGACCAGCACATCGACCTCGCCGGCATGCACGCTGGCGAGTTGGGACTCCAGCGCGCCCTTGAGGCGTGTGGTGTCGGCGTCGATACGGGCGATACGCAGCGGGCTGCCGTTCGGCCGCGTGACCGGGTGCTCACCGCCGGCCAGCAGTTCGGCGATGTGCTCCTCCAGCCGTTCCGTGCCCTTGCCCAGCGGCGCGATGTCGATGTTGCCGCAGGACGGGCAGGCGCGCGGCACCCGTTCGGTAAAACCGCAGTGGTGGCAACGCAGGGTGCGGTCGATTTTGTGGAACACCCGGAAGGCGCTGCAATGCGGGCATTCACTTTTCCAGCCGCAGTCATGGCAGGCCAGCACCGGGGCGTAACCGCGGCGGTTCAGGAAAATCAGCGACTGCTCGCCGCGCGCGATACGCTGGGCGATGGCGTCCAGCAAGGGCGGCGCGATGGTGCAGTGTTTGGGCTGGTGGTTCATGTCCACCAGCCGCACGGTGGGTAACTGGCCGTGCTGGGCCGCACCGCCTATACGTTGGTTCATCGTCAGGCGCTGGTAACGTCCGGTCTCCGTGGCCTGCCAGCTTTCGAGGGACGGTGTGGCTGAGCCGAGCAACACGCGACAGGACATGGCCCCCACGCTTGTCGCTTCGCGTACTGCGCTGCCCCCCGAGGGGGCGCTGCGCCTGCGGTCCGGCAAAGCCGGTTCCGCGGCCCCAGCTGATGAAGAGGGAGCCGTGATGCCGCCGCTGTTGTTGGCGGAGCTCTCCAGCATCGCGCGGTAAACCGCGAGGTCACGCGCCGAATAACGTGCGCCTTCCTGCTGCTTGTAGCTGGGGTCGTGTTCTTCATCGACAACAATCAGGCGCAAATTCGGCAGCGAGGCAAAAATCGCCATGCGGGTGCCCAGCACCAGCCGGGCCTGGCCGGCGTGGGCCGCCAGCCAGCTTTTGAGCCGCTGCGCCGGTGTCAGGCCGCTGTGCAGCGCCACCACCTGGGCTTTGCCGAGGTGGGCAAAACGTTCTTCAAACCGGCTTTGCAGCTGCGGCGTCAGGTTGATCTCGGGCACCATCACCAGCACCTGGGCGCTGGGGTCGTCGGCCAGCACTTGGGCGGCGGCGCGCAGGTAGACCTCGGTTTTGCCGCTGCCGGTCGCGCCAAACAGCAGCGCTGGCCGGGTATCGGCATCAAATTCGGCAATCGCCCTTTCCTGCTCTGCGCTAAGCGCTATTAAATTAGTAGCGTCTGGCGCATCCTCAGCCGCCGGCGGCGGCCGTTTGAGCCGGCGCGTGAGTTGTACGCTGCTGAGTTCGCGCAGTTGTGGCGGCAGTGCGGCCAGTGCCACCTCGCCGATGGAGCGCTGGTAATAACTGGCGGTAAACCCGACCAGCCGACGCCAAGTGGCCGACAGCGGTGCCAAACCGTCCAGTACGCCCAGCACGGCTTTGGCCTGGGCAGTCGGCAGATCACCGCTGTCCGGCAAGGCCGCCCAGACCACGCCGAGGATCTCGCGTTTGCCCAACGGCACCCGCACCAGGCTTCCCGGCGGAAGTGGCCACTCGCTGGCATAGGTCAGCGCCCCCGCCACTCGGCTGTGGGCCGGGGTGGCGACAACGATGCTGAGCCAATAAGTCATGTGGGGGAGGGGCAATCGGTCAAGCAGAGGGGCTTGTTAGGGGGAAGTCTTCAGATTCATTTTGGAAAATCGCCGTAAGTGCTTGATTTAAAACCGCTTTGAACTAATCCAAGGTTTCTGTGGATAACTTTGTTGATAGATTGCCCTGGAACCTCGCCGGGGCCTTATAAATCAAGGCTTTGCTTAAATTGCCCGCTAAAAATGCAATTTAAAAATCCTATATAAATCAATCACTTAGAAGCGCTATGGCTTTGATAGCGCTATCTTGCCGCTTAACCGATTATTGCGGCACCGCAGCAAGAATTTTGTGAATAAGTCTTAGAGACGGCGCCGGGTTTTGTGCTATTGGCGCCCCATGCCGCTGCCTTAATGGGGCGTTCCGGTCCGCATCTGGCGTGAATAGGCGTGTACGGCGCGCACCAGCACTTCCACACTTTCTGGCGGCGTGTGCTGGCTGATGCCATGGCCCAGGTTGAAGACATGGGTGGGGCCGGTGCTGGCGGTGTCCGCGTGGGGCTGGCCAAAACTGTCCAGCACGCGGCGCACTTCGGTCTCGATTTGGTCCGGCTTGGCAAACAGCACATTCGGGTCCAGGTTGCCTTGCAGTGCCATGCGACCGCCAACCCGCTCCCGGGCTTGGGCGAGGTTCACGGTCCAGTCCAGGCCCAAGACTTCGCAGTCCAGCTGGGCCATTTTCTCCAGCCAGAGGCCGCCGCCTTTGGTAAACACCAGGCGCGGAATGATCACGCCGTTGTGGCTGCGCTTGAGCTGCTGCAATACACGTTGGGTATACGCCAGGCTGAAGGTCTGGAAAGCCGCATCGGCCAACACACCGCCCCAGCTGTCAAAAATCATCACCGCCTGGGCGCCGGCTTCAATCTGGGCGTTCAGGTACAGGGCCACGGCGTCGGCATTGATGGCCAGCATTTTGTGCATCAGGTCGGGGCGCTGGTACAACATGGTTTTGACCAGGCGGTAGTCGTCGGAGCCCGCACCTTCCACCATATAACAAGCCAGGGTCCAGGGGCTGCCCGAAAAACCGATCAGCGGCACCCGGCCGTTCAGGGCTTTGCGGATGGAGGTGACGGCGTCAAACACATAACGCAGCTTGTCCATGTCCGGCACTTCCAGCTTGGCCACGGCAGCTTCGTCGCGCACCGGCGTGGCAAAACGCGGGCCTTCGCCCAGCGCAAAACTCAGGCCCAGGCCCATGGCGTCGGGCACGGTCAGGATGTCGGAAAACAGGATGGCGGCGTCCAGCGGGTAACGCTCCAGCGGCTGCAGCGTGACTTCGGTGGCGTAGTCCGGCGAGGTCGCCAGGCCCATGAAACTGCCGGCCTTGGCGCGGCTGGCGCGGTACTCGGGCAGGTAACGCCCGGCCTGGCGCATCAGCCAGACAGGGGTGTAATCGGTGGCCTGACGCAGGCAGGCGCGCAAAAAGGTGTCGTTTTGAAGAGGAGCAAACATGGCTCGATTGTCTCAGAGCAGGCGCCGGGAAGGAATCAAGCCGGCGCTACCCACCGGCTTGATTCGGATTTACCATGGGGCTGGGTTTGCTGGACTCGACCAAGGGGCACCGCCATGCGCATGAACGATCAGGAGTATTTTCGCAGTTGTATCGCCAAAGAGCGGCACCTGGCGCAGTTGCTGGGCCACCAGCACATTGAAGAATGTTATGAAAGCGCGGGCACCTTGTGGGACAACGCCCAAGCCTTGCCGCAGTGGACGCGTGACTGGCAGGCTTGCGGGCCGCTGATGACCCAGTACGGGCTCTCGGTGGTCTATGGTCAGGCGCCGGGGCTGGCGAGTGACTTCAGTTTTGCCAGCATAGGCAGCACCGTGGTGCAGTTTGCCGACCACCCGACGCGGGACCGCGCGGTGATGTACGGCATCGTCAAGGAATTGATTGTGTTGCTGGAGCACGGCCAGGCCCGGCAGGCCGCCTGAGCCGGCCCGGCCGCTCAGCGCACCGGCAGAAACTGCAGGAAAGAGGCGCCGGCCAGGTTTTGCACATAACTGATCACGGCCCGGCGGTATTTTTCAGTCAGCACCTCGGACAATAAATCGAGCCGGCCTATGACCTTGCCGAACTCGCGCTCGAAACTCAGGTTGCGCTCCTGCGCGGAAATTTCATCGGCCAGCAGCAAGGGTTGGCCTGCGGTGTTGCGCCGGCTTGCCAGCAGCCAGACCGCCGACTCGATGTTGCGCGCGGCGTTGTAGATGTGTTGCGCGTCCAGCCCATCGACCAGGTAGAAGGTGCTTCGGTTGTCGTGGGCAACGATCAACATGTCGGCGCTGGCGTAGATAAACGCGGCGACCCGGTCGCCCTTGAAGTCAGGCGCCAGGGCCAGCGACAAGGCGGCAATGTCGCGTTGGCCTTTCAGCTCGGGCCAGGGTGTGCGTTGGGTTATGGCCTCGCGTACCTTCTGGACTGCCGCGTCGCGGCTCACGGCGCTGGTTTTGCGCCACTCGGTCGGGTTGCGCCGGTAGAGCTTGTCGAGCAGCCGGTACAGGCTGTCCAGGTTGTCACGCATACCCAGCGTGGCCACGCGGTTCACATCCGACTGCACCAGTTCATTGACAGTCAGCGGCGCCACTTGGGTCTCGCCCCGGTGCACAGACGCCGGCCCCATGTTTGAACAACCGCCCAGCAGCAGGGCCAGCCAACAGACGGAGGACGACAGCAAGGGCCGGTGGGGCAGGGGCATGCGGCCATTATCCGGAACCAGCGCCCCAGCGCAAGAGATCAGACCGTCGATGCGGGCGCGTGTGGTTTTGTCAGCAAACCGCTGGACATCAGCACACGGTGATCGATCTTGAGGCAGTGGTCTTGCACCACCAGCAGGCCGGCGGCTTCGGCCTTGGCCGCGGCGGCCGGATGGCTGATGCCGAGTTGCATCCAGACCGCTTGCGCACCGATGGCAATGGCTTCATCCACCACGGGCGGAATGTCTTCGCTGCGGCGAAAGCAGTTCACCAGGTCGATTTTTTCGTGCTGCGCGGCTTCACTCAAACTGGCATAGGCTTTTTCGCCCAGCACCGCAGTGGCATTCGGATTCACCGGAATGATGCGGTAACCCTGGGCCTGCATGTAACGCGCTACATCAAAACTGGTGCGGTGCGGCTTGGGCGACAGGCCGACCACCGCAATCGTGCGGCAATGGCTCAGGATGTATGGCAGACGCTGGGCAGGGGACAGGGGTGGGCTCATTGGATCACCTTCGCACGATGCGCTGCGGTGTGATGAGCCTTGGGAGCGGCCAGCTGGCTCATGTTTTGTCCTTGTATTTCACCGAGCAGCCATACGGCCGGCTGGACGCGACACTGAGGGCCTTGCCGCCCAGCGCTTCGTTCAGGCCCTGGCGCACGTAGTTGGTGGCGTTCTGGATGTCGGCCACACGGGCCGAGGGAATGCTGTCTATTCCGCCGGCGTAAATCAGCTGGCCTTGCGGGCTGATGATGTACATGTGTGGCGTGGTTTTGGCACCATACAACCGGCCGATGTCGCCCGACACGTCCATCAGGGTGGCCGTGGGTGCCGCCTGTTTGTCCACCATCCAGCCGGCCAGTTTGGCGGGCGCGAGGTAGTCGCTGCTTTCGGTTGAGTTGATGGCCAGCCAGACCACACCTTTGGCGGCGAACTCTTTTTGCAGGCCTTGCAGGTTGCCGCTGTAATGTTTGCGCACAAAGGGGCAGCCCGGGTTGGTCCACTCCAGCACCACCAGCTTGCCTTTGAAGTCACTGAGCTTGCGGGGCTGGCCCGAGGTGTCGGTCGCCGAAAAATCCGGTGCGGCCTGGCCGACAACCGCACTGGCGGCATGGGCCGGCAGCGCCAGCGCCCAGGGGGCGAGCACCAGGGTGCTGGAGAACAGGCGGCGATTGATGGCGCGATGCAACATGGCGTGAACTCCTGGACGGGGGAATTACAACTTGGCCAACTCGGCCCGGACATCCTCAACAGACAAAATTTCCGACAACACGACCGGCGCGCGGCCGGCTTTGTAAATCACATAAACCGGCACACCACTGCGGCCCAACTGGCTCAGCGCCGCGGTCACGGCCGGGTCGCGGCGCGTCCAGTCGGCGCGCAGCAGCGCCACTTTCTTGGCATCCATGTCGGCCAGCACCGCGCTGTGGGCCAGGGTGGTTTTTTTGTTGTACTGGCAAGTGACGCACCAGGCGGCGGTGAAGTCGACAAACACACTCTGGCCCTGGGCCGTGAGCTGGTCCACACGGCCAGGCGCCCAGGCCTGCCAGCGGTCCGCGGTCGCGGCAAGCGTGGACGTTTCCAAGGGTTTGACGATATTTTGGCCGCCAGCCCATAGCCCTATTGCGCAAGCAGCTATCGAAAACGTAGCGACCAGGGTCCGGGTCCGGCCCTTGAGCGTCAGCGACCACAAGACCAGCGCCAGCAGCACCAGCAAGCCCAGCAGGGCGCCGGCGCCGTCGATGCCGCTTTGTTGGCCCAACACCCAGACCAGCCAGACCACGGTGGCAAACATCGGAAACGCCATCAGTTGTTTGAAGGTCAGCATCCACGGGCCGGGGCGCGGCAGCAGGCGCGCCACCGCCGGCACGGCGCTGGCCGCCAGGTAGGGCAAGGCCATGCCAACACCGATGGCGCCAAACACGGCCAGTGCCTGCCAGGCCGGCAGCCCCAGGGCATAACCGAGTGACGCACCCATGAACGGTGCGGTGCAGGGCGAGGCAATCGCGGTGGCCAGCACGCCCGAAAGAAAGGCATTGATGGTGGGGTTTTTGGCCTGGATGTTGGCCACGCGGCTGGGCAGCAGGGCGCCAAACTCAAACAAACCGGCCAGGTTCAAACCCATCACGGTGAACAACACGGCCAGCGCGGCGACCACGGCCGGGCTTTGCAATTGAAAGCCCCAGCCCAGTTGTTCACCCGCAGCGCGCAGGCCCAGCAGCAGGGCGCCCAACGCCAGAAAAGACAGCACCACACCGGCGGTATACGCCAGGCCGGTGGTCACGCGGGTGGCCTGGTCTTTCATCTGCACAAAACCCACCACCTTGATGGCCAGCACCGGGAACACACAAGGCATCAGGTTCAGGATCAGGCCGCCCAGCAAGGCACCGAGCAGGGCCAACGCCAGGCTCAGGGGCGGCGTGTTGCTGCTGACGGGGGTGGCGCCCAATTCGGCATTCGCCTTGAGCGCGGCTTCCAAAGCAGGGGACACCGTGGCGATGGCGGCCAAGGCTGGCCACTCGCCTTTGACCGGCGCTTCAATCCGGTAAGCGGCGTCCTGGAAGGCCACCACCACCGGCATCAGGGCCGGGCTTTCGCTGCGCTGGCTGGAAAACGGCACTTGCGCGGTCCAGACCGCCCCTTGCCAGGCTTGTTGCCAAGGGGCGGCCGGTTCGATCACACCGCCGGTTTCAGGGAAAAACGCCAGGGTTTTGCCCTGCAGTGCCGCTGGCAGACCGCTCAGCGACACCTTGATGGCTTGTGTGCCAAGTTCGATCTGGCTGCCCGTGCCAGCCAGGGCTTGGGGGCTGGCGGCAAAGGCCGCGGCAAAAACGCTGCTGCTCATGCCGGTGGAGCTTTTGACCGGAATTTGCAGGGAAAACTCACCTTCCTGCGGGATACATTCTTTTTTGCAGACCAGCCAGGCGGCTTTCAGCCGGATGTCGAGCTGGGTGGCGTTGAAGCCGGGGGCCACGGTCAGCGGCACCGGCAGCAGCATGGTGTTTTCGTAGCCGTAGTTGGCCAGCGTGCCTATGGGGATTTTTTTCGGAGTGGGCCAGGCAATGTCGCCGGCCGTCACGCCGTCCGGCAACGTCCACTCCAGCAGGGTCGGCAGGCCGGAGTCGCCGGAGTTTTTCCAATAGGTGTGCCACTCGGGGCTGTGGGTCAGTTGCAGCCCGACCCAGACCGGTTTGCCGGCCTCCACGCCATCGGGCGCCCAGGCCAGCAATTCGGCTTTCACCTGGTCGGTCACCACCACCGCACTGGCGGAGGTTTTGCTTAAGAAGCTATTTTGGGCTGTAGCCCCCGTGGACAGGGCGCAAGCAGCTATAAAAACAAGAGCGGAGGCGAAACGTTGAAAAAACATGATCATGGTGTGAGCGGCGACCCCGCTGTTAGTTCCTGCGGCGCCAGCGTGGGGGCCGCATGCCGCATTGTGCGGCAGCACTAAAAACCTAATTGTTGTGCGGTGGCTGGGGCTGTGGCGCGAACACCGTCGGCAGCTTTGTCGGCGCCTTGATACGCAACTGCTTGTTGATATTTTCCTGGCCAAACACCACCGTGATGTCGGCCACCGTCACGCCAAACAGCGGCGCCAGAAAACGCAGCATATGGTCGGTGGCCTTGCCGGCTGCGGGTGCGGCGGTCACACTGACCTTGAGTTGTGTGCCTTTGGGTTTGCCAATCGCATCCCGTCCGGCACTGGGTTTGCCCAGGATGTTGACGACCAGGGTGTCACCGTCCCAGGCGAAAAAAGATTCGCCGGTGATGTTGCGCGGCCGGCTCATGGGCCAAAAGCCAGCACCACGCGGCGCGTTGTTGCGCTTTTTTTCTCGATCTTGGTGACCAGGATGGCGCCAATTTCCGCCGTGTTGGCCACATGTGTGCCGCCGCAGGGCTGGAGGTCGATCAGGTCCGTCGTGCCAATGCGTATGGTGCGCACCTGGCCGCTGCCGCGCGGCGGTTGCACACTCATGCTTTTGACCAGTGCCGGATTCGCGTCCAGTTCGGCGTCGCTGATACTGCCCACGCTGACGGCGTGTGCCGCCGCGATCAGGCGGGCGAGGCCGGCCGTCAAGGCTTCCTTGTCCAGCGGCGCCGTCATGTTGAAGTCGAGCCTGGCGTAGTCAGGCGTGACCGAGCAGCCATTGACCAGTTGCGGCACCAAGTGGCAGAGCAAATGGGTAGCGGTGTGAAAACGCATCAGCCGGTGCCGACGTGCCCAGGCTATGCGGGCCATGATGGCGTCGCCCGGCTTGACACCTGTATGTAGCAAGACCTCCAGCACCGAGTCGGCCGGGTCTTGCAATACAGGCAGATGGCAAATGGCATCCGTGAACTGGCCCGTGTCGTCCTTGGCTTTGCGCGTATCGGCGATGGGTAACTCCCGGCCGTCGGCCAGCACCAGCACACCGGTGTCGCCAGCCTGGCCGCCGCCCAGCGGATAAAACACCGTGCGGTCCAGCACCAGGCCCTGCTCGGTGACCGCGGTCACGGTGGCGCTGCATTCGGCCAGGTAGGCATTGTCGCGAAACAGGGTTTGGGTCATGGTTTGATAATACTGGCATGAACCGCCTTGCGTCCTCGTCGATCTCCTTTCCGTCCAGCCCCCAGTCGCGTGTGGTACTGGCCACGCTGAACGCCAAATACATCCATGCCTCCTTGGGCCTGCGCTGCCTGCTGGCCAACCTGGATGTGCACGGCGGTGCCGGCCTGCGGGCGCAGACACAGCTGCGCGAATTTGTCATCGGCCAGCCGGCGACCCGCATTGTGGAAGACTTGCTGGCGCTGCAGCCCGAGGTGATTGGCCTGGGCATTTATATCTGGAACGTGGTCGAGACCACACAGGTGGTGCGCCTGCTGAAAACGCTCAGGCCCGACATCAAGATTGTGCTGGGCGGCCCCGAGGTCAGCCACGAGGTCGAGCAGCAGGAAATTTGCCGCCTCGCCGACCATGTGGTCACCGGCTGGGGCGACGTGAGTTTCCCCAAGTTGTGCCGGGCCTTGCTCGACGGCCCCAAACCTTTGATGAAAGTGATAACCGGCGAACAGCCCGCACTCAGTGAACTGGCCCTGCCTTATCAGGACTACACGGCTGACGATTTGGCCCAGCGCCTGCTGTATGTGGAAGCCTCGCGCGGCTGCCCTTTTAAATGCGAGTTTTGTCTGAGTTCGCTCGACAAGACCGCCTGGGCGTTTGACCTGGATGTGTTCATGGCGGAGATGGAGGCGCTGTATCAACGTGGTGCGCGCAACTTCAAGTTTGTGGACCGCACCTTCAATTTGAAGATAGACAACTCGGTGCGTATCCTGCAGTTTTTCCTGGACCGCCTGCAGGACACGCCCGATGTGTTTGTGCATTTTGAAGTGGTGCCCGACAGCCTGCCGGATCGCCTGAAAGCATTGATCGCGCAGTTTCCGGCGGGCGCGCTGCAGTTTGAAGTGGGCATCCAAAGCTTCAACCCCGAGGTGCAGCAACGCATTTCGCGCAAACAGGACAACAGCAAAACCGCCGACAACCTGCGCTGGTTGGTCGGGGAAAGTCAGGCCCATGTGCATGCCGACCTGATTTTTGGTCTGCCTGGCGAAACGCTGGACAGTTTTGCCGAAGGCTTTGACCGCCTGTATGAACTGGCGCCACATGAAATTCAGTTCGGTGTGTTGAAACGTCTGCGCGGCACACCCATTACCCGGCACACGACGGATTTTGCGATGCTTTACGACCCGCAAACGCCTTACACGATTTTGCAAAACTCGACGGTTGATTTTTTGACCATGCAGCGCGTCAAACGCTTTGCACGCTACTGGGAAATGGTCGCCAACTCGGGGCGTTTTGCCTTGGGTTTGAAGCTGCTGCTGGAACCGGGTTCGGCCTTTCAGCATTTTTTGAATTTCAGCGACTGGCTCTGGCAGACCACTGGCAAGACGCATGAGTTTGCGTATGAAAAGCTGGTGGACTTGTTGTTTGAGTACCTGACGCAAATACGTGCAGTGGAAGCGCCGGAGGTGTGTGCGGCTTTGCTCGCGGATTACCAGGCCAGTGGGGCGCGTGGGCGGCCTGCGTGTCTGGCAGTTTTGCTGGCGGGCTTGCAGAAAACGCCGTCGCTGGCGGTGGAGAAACATCGGGTGGAGCGACAGGGGCGGCATCTGAGTCAGCAACAGAGTTTGCGGGGGGAGATTCAGAAGGCGGCTGCGGCGGCTTAGTTTTCGTTGTCTTTGATTCTGCTGTTTGTGGTTCTCCAACCTGCCGGGGGTTGCCCGGCGGCAACTCACTTTCTTTTGCTTCGCCAAAAGAAAGTAAGCAAAGAAAAGGCGACCCCACTGTCTGCGTCCCTGCGCTTCGCTACGGGTAACCTGCGCTGCTCGGTCCAGTCGGGGTCGAGCTCGAACTCGCCTGCGGCTCAGACAATCGCTCGCCCTGATCCGACTGGACCTGTGCTCCTAGTCGCAGGCAGAAGGGGGTGGGTTCGGATTCGGGTGCGGGGATGGATTCCGGCATGCGCCGGAATGACAAGCGGGGGCCGTCATTCATGCACGCGGGCGCAGCACACGCGGCCAAATGAAGTCCCCCGCCATCGCCCAGCGGGGCGAGGGAGGGGTTAGGGGTGGGAGTGGGGAGTCAGGCCTACTGTCTGAAACAAACCACCGACGCAGCGTGATGCTGAAAGAATCTGCCAACCACGTCTGTGACCCGATTCCACAGAATGGCCCCAAAATATGCCCATGAACCCCGCGCCTAATCCCTTCACCTTCCCGCATTTCTGGGCCGACCTTAAAAGCCCGGACTTTGCCCGCCTTGATGCTGCCGCCACCATTGCCGTGTTGCCAGTGGCTGCGATCGAGCAGCATGGCCCGCATCTGCCGCTCAGTGTGGATACCGATCTGGTCAATGGCGTGATTGCGCATTGCCTGCCGCATCTGGCTGGCGCGCCGGTCTTGTTTTTGCCGACACAAACCGTGGGCCGCAGCATTGAACATGTGGCTTTTGCCGGCACGCTGACATTGGGCGCGGCCACCTTGATTCAAAGCTGGGTGGATGTGGGTGAATGTGTGGCGCGCACCGGCATCAAAAAACTGGTGCTGCTCAATGCGCATGGCGGCAATGTCTCCACGCTGGACATTGTGGGCCGCGAATTACGTGCGCGTTTTGGCATGACGGTGCTGATGGTCAACACCTTCAGCCTGCCCTTGCCTGCATCTGTGAAGCAATTGTTTGGTGCTGGCGAAGAGCGGTTTGGGGTACATGGCGGCGATGTTGAAACCTCGATGATGCTGGCGCTGCACCCGGAGAAAGTGGATATGGCGCAGGCGCAGGATTTCCATTCGAGCAGCCAGGACCGTGCGCAGCACTACGCGATTCTTGGCAATGGCAGCAGCGCCAAACTGGCCTGGGCGGCGCAAGACCTCAACCCCACGGGCGCGGCCGGCAATGCCGCTGCGGCCACCCCTGAAAAAGGGCGGGCCGTGCTGCAGGCCAGCGGGTCGGCCCTGGCGGCCCTGTTGCAGGAAATCGGTCGGCTGGACCCGTTGGCTTGAACTGACAAGCGCTTGGCTGACACCAAATGGGCCCGGCCTGTGTCACAGTGATGCAGAAGGCTGCCTTGTTGGCACGTCGTGACCAAGGGTTCATCATGTCCATTGCCGCTACCCGTCGTTCAAGTGCATTTTCTTTGGGCACCGTCACCCTGGCGGTGCTGTTGGCGACAGGCCTGAGCGCTTGTGGCGACACGTCCAAGTTGCCGCCTTCGGCCGATGTGGGCGCCACCCCGACCTTGCCCCCGCCGAACAAAGCCCTGTTTCCGACGGTTCATATTGCCCCGGCCACCGGTTGGCCCCAGGGGGTGATGCCGCAGCCTATGGCGGGCCTGCGCGTCACGGCATTGGCCGCCGGCCTGGATCATCCGCGCTGGGTTTATGTCTTGCCCAACGGCGACGTGTTGGTGGCCGAGAGCAACAAGCCGCCCAAGCCGGAAGCAGGGTTCAGTTTTCGGGGCTGGGTGATGGGCGTGGTGGTGAAACGGGCCGGGGCTGGCGTGCCCAGCGCCAACCGCATCACCTTGCTGCGCGACGTGGACGGCGACGGCCAGGCCGAAACCCGCACGGTATTTTTGCAGGGTTTGAATTCACCTTTTGGCATGGCGCTGGTCGGCAAGGAGCTGTTCATTGCGAATGCCGACGCCCTGGTCAAGGTGCCTTATGAAGACGGCCAGACCGCCATCAGCGCCACGCCGGTCAAGGTGGTGGACTTGCCGGCCGGCATCAACCACCACTGGACCAAAAACGTGATGGCCAG
Organism: Polaromonas potterensis; assembly: GCF_033446725.1. Taxonomy (NCBI): domain Bacteria; kingdom Pseudomonadati; phylum Pseudomonadota; class Betaproteobacteria; order Burkholderiales; family Comamonadaceae; genus Polaromonas; species Polaromonas potterensis. Next base: position 52,360 of record NZ_JAWQLX010000012.1, read on the forward strand.
CCGCGACGGTAGCAAGCTGTATGTCACGGTGGGCTCGAACAGCAATGTGGGTGAAAACGGCATGGAGGCCGAGGTGGACCGCGCGGCCATTCTCGAGGTCGACCCTCGGGCCGGCACACGCCGCGTGTTCGCCTCTGGCCTGCGCAACCCCAACGGCCTGGGCTGGAGCGCCGACGGCACACTTTGGACCGTGGTGAATGAGCGCGACGAAATCGGCAGTGACCTCGTGCCCGACTACCTGACCTCGGTGAAAGACGGCGCTTTTTACGGCTGGCCTTACAGCTATTACGGGCAAAACGTCGACGTGCGCATCCAACCGCCGCGGCCTGATCTGGTCGCCAAGGCGGTGGTGCCCGATTACGCGCTGGGCGCGCACGTGGCGCCGCTGGGCATGGTTTTTTCGGAAGGCAAGGCCTTGCCCGCCTCACTGGCCAGTGGCGTGTTTGTGGGTGAACACGGCTCCTGGAATCGCAAGCCCTTTAGTGGCTACAAGGTGGTGTTTGTGCCCTTCGCGGGCAACAAACCCTCGGGTCAACCGGTGGATGTCCTGACGGGTTTTCTCAGTCCGGATGGCAAGGCTTATGGCCGGCCCGTCGGTGTGGCCATCGACAAACGTGGGGGCTTGCTGGTGGCCGATGACGTGGGCAACGTGATCTGGCGCGTGGCGGGCACGTCGGCACGTTAGATCAGGCGCTACCGCATATTTTTAAGGAAAATAGGCCTATAGCCCTTATGGGTTGGTCGCAAGCAGCTATCAAATAAATAGCGATTCGCTGGGGCGCGTGTTCAGGCGTAGGTGATCCAGCTCGCGTGTTCCGGCGCGTCCAGATGCGGCAAGGTGTTGTAGGTCACCAGCATGTGCCGCTTGGGTGTGAAGGCAAACTCGGTCATCGAACTGTTGCGTATGCGCAGGTTCAACTCGATCGTGGCTTCCGGCGAGGTGCCCAGCACATGGCCCACGGCCGTCGAGATCGGGCCGCCGCTGGAGACCAGCAAGACATTTCCGGTGTAGTTTGTTTTGATGTCATCCAGCACCGCGCTGATGCCCGCCACAAACTCGGTGTAGCTGGGCATACCTTGGGGACTGACCACGCCCGACATCCATTGCGCCAGACCGTCACGCAGCAGCCGGAAATGGCTGCGGTACATCTCGGGCGAGGTCGGTTTTTCCAGCTTGTGCGGATGGATGGCGGCTATGACGGCATGGCTGTCGTATTCGTTCAGGCCCGCGCGGGGCTGGGCCTGCAAGCCCGCGTCCATGGCATCACCCATGCCTTCGCGTATCCCGGCCAGGGTGTTGATCTGGCGCTGCAAGGTGCCGGTGAAAGCAGCATCAAAAACCAGGCCCTTGTATTTGAAATATTCCCCCAGGCGCACACTTTGCCGGTAACCCAGCGGGCTGAGCACGTCATAGTCGTCGGCGCCAAACGAGGCCTGGCCGTGGCGCACGAGGTAAAGGGTTCCCATGGATAAATTGTGGCCACAAGCCGGCGGGGGCTCAGTCGCCCCGGGGACGTTTCAGGCCTGTATTAGCACCTTGGCGACATTCGCCCGAAATTTTCGCGTAGCGCAGATGACGTCTGTCGGCAGGGTGTGTTGTGTCTTTGCGTAGTACAAAAGCAGCCTTCGGAAGAACTCGTTTGTCTCTTGTTCTGGCTGGTGGGAGACTGCTTTCACATCAACCATTTGGCAAGAAGACCGTTATGAAAGCCCTGAACCACTGGCAGAGAATTGAAGCCGCCATCGCTGGCGAAACCACCGACCATGCACCCGTTGCCTTGTGGCGTCACTTTCCCGACGATGATCTTTGCCTGGAGAAGTTGGTGGCGCACACCGTGGACTGGCAGAAAAAATGGGACTTCGATCTGGTGAAGTTCATGCCGTCTGGCACCTATGGCGTGGAAGACTGGGGGGCGACAACCGGTTACCGAGGTGCCGCCAACGGTGCGCGTGAAGTGATCAGGCCGGCCGTGTTTAGGACTGAGGATTGGGCACGCATCCGTCCCCTCGACGTGCTTGCGGGGTCCTACGGGCAGCAGAACCGGGCGCTGGCGGCGACCGCCAAGGCGTTGCGAGGTTCAGCGCCGCTGTTGCAAACGGTGTTCAGCCCCTTGACCACCGCACGCAAGCTGTCCACCGACAGGATGCTGGCCGATCTTCGCTGCTCGCCGGACGCACTGCACCAGGCGCTGCGTGTGATCACCGACGTCACGATTGAGTTCGCGCTCAAGGCTCTGGAGGCCGGCGCCGATGGTGTATTTTTTGCGACACAGCTCGCCTCCAATCGCATCCTGAATACGCAGGAGTACGCGTGTTTCGGAAAAAAATACGATCTCGAAGTGTTGAACGCGTTGCGCGGCCGATCGCGCCTCAACATGCTGCACGCCCATGGCGACGACATCATGTTCGACCTGCTGGTGGACTACCCGGTCGAGATGTTCAACTGGCATGACAGGCTGACCAAACCTTCACTCAGCGAGGCGGGGGAAAAATTTCCGCGGCTGCTGGTCGGCGGTCTGAACGAACACGGGACGTTGCTCCACGGCTGGCCGGACGACATCGAGCGTGAAATTCATGAGGCGCTCTCCCATAACGAAGGGCGCAGGCTCATGATTGGCCCCGGCTGCGTTTTACCGGTCGCCATCCAGGACCGGAGCATCCAGGCGGTCATCGAGGCCGTGCGCCTGCCTCACCGACAACTCAGTTACGCTTGATCCATTTTCGCCTTGCATCTAACTTTCTTAACTCTCAAGGAATCTCCATGCGCCGACTTTTTCTGAACACCGTGTTAGGGGCCGCTGCCGCGGTGGGGCTGTTTTCGCCAGCTTTTGCCGATTCGTGGCCGGCTGCGGGAAAAACCATGCAGATCATTGTTCCGGCGCCCGGCGGCGGCGGGACGGGCGACACCATCGCGCGCCTACTGGCGGAACAGTTGACGACCCGCCTGAAAATGCCGGTGGTGATCGACAACCGGGGCGGTGCGAATGGCAACATTGGTGCGGTGGCTGCCGCAGGCGCCACACCCGACGGCTACCGGCTGTTGTTCTCCTGGGCCGGAACGCTGGCGGTCAACCCCAGCCTCTACCGCCATTTGCCCTTCGATCCGCGCCGCGACTTCGAACCGATCGCCCTGGTCGCTGACGTGCCGAACATCATCGTTGTCAACAATGCCTTGCCCGTGAAGGATGTGGCCGCGCTGATCTCTTATGCCAAAACGCGACCGGGTCAGTTGAACTTTGGCTCCACTGGCAATGGCAGCTCGATGCACCTGGCTGGCGAACTGTTCATGCGTGAGACCGGATCCAGACTGGTGCACGTGCCTTACAACGCGCCAGGCCTGGCGACCACCAACCTCATTGCGAATGACATCCAGATGATGTTTCAACTGGTGCCCGGCATTGTGGGTCAGGTCAAAGGCGGGAATGTCCGGGCGCTGGCCGTGATGTCGGCATCCCGTTCGCCTGCGTTACCGGACGTGCCGACCTTGGCCGAATTGGGCTACCCCAAACTGTTGTCGTCGACCTGGTTTGCGCTGCTGGCACCCAAGAACACCCCGCCAGCCATCCTCGATCGCCTCAACACTGAAGTCAACGCCGTGCTGGCGATGCCTGAGTTCAAGAAACGACTTGCTGATCTCGGTGCCTTGCCCATGGGCGGCTCACGGCAGTTGCTGGCCGAACACCTGAGCGCCGAAACCGCCAAGTGGGGTCGCATCGTCAGCGAGGCAAAAATCCAGAGTGATTAACACGAGATGACAGACCCCTACCTGCCGGAGCGAAACCCGGCGCCGCAAGAGATCGGCTGGATCGGCTTGGGTCGCATGGGGAGTCCGATGGCCCACCGCCTGCTGGCGGCGGGCCATCGGGTTTCTGTCTGGGCACGTCGGCCGGAAGCGGCCGCGTCGCTGCTGGCCGCCGGTGCTGGCTGGGCGGAATCGCCAGTCGCGCTGGCCAGGCGTTGTGGCCTGGTCGTGAGCATGCTGACGGGCCCCGATGATGTGCTGGCCTTGTACGAACAGATGATGCCTGCCGCCGGCCCAGGCACCGTCTTTGTCGACATGAGCACGGCAAGCCCGTCGACGGCGATCCAGCTCGCACGCTGGGCCAGCCAGTCGGCGGTGGATGTGCTGGACGTTCCTGTGACCGGTGGTGTCGCCGGTGCGCAGAACGGCACGCTCACGCTGTTCGTCGGCGGCTCCAGCGAGGTGCTGGCCCGTTGCCGACCTGTCCTGGCCACCTTAAGCCAGCGGCTTGTGCATTGCGGCGAGGCCGGCGCGGGTTATCGCATGAAACTCATCAACCAAACGATGATGGCTGGCGCGTTGCTCGGCCTGGCAAATGGCGCGGCTATGGCGCGCGCCGCGGGATGCAGCGCTGACATTCTTCACGAGGCCTTGGGGACGGGAACCGCATCGGGCGCACTGTTCCATGCCTACCTGGGACGGATGTTGTCTCTGGAGGGGCCGGAGACGTTTACCCTGGGTTTGCTGCGCAAGGACCTCTTGCTGGCCCGTGACGAATCACCCGCCGGCGCGCCGAGCACGGCATTTCTGAGCTTGCTCTTGAGTCTGGTGGACGACGCGTGTGCACGTTTTGGTCCCGACCGGGGCGTTCAGTTCTTGGGCGCCTGAGGCCACGTTTGGCCACCTGCCCGGCGTGGGCCAGGCCGGTGGCGGTCTCACGCCGCGGGCCAGATCCCTGTGCGGTAGGCGTCCTCCACGCGCTGGGTATAGGGCTGGATGTTGTAGTTGTTGGCCGCCAGCCAGGCATCGCTGTAGTAGGTATCCAGATAGCGGTCGCCGGCATCACATGCCAGCGTGACGATGGCACCGGCCTCGCCCCGCATGTGCATTTCACAGGCCAGTTGCAGGGCGCCGTAGAAGTTGGTCCCCGTCGAGCCGCCGTATTTACGTCCCACCAGTCGCTCCAGGAAACGCATGGCAGCGTACGAGGCCGCGTTGGGAACACGCAGCATGAGGTCGACCACGTCTGGAATGAAGGACGGTTCAACGCGTGGCCGGCCGATACCTTCGACGTCGGAGCCGCGCGCGCTCACCGTGCCCGCATCGCGGTCCCGGTGGTAGTCGCAAAACACGGAGTGCTCCGGGTCCACCACACACAACTCGGTGGCGTAGCCTTCGTAACGAATGTAGCGGCCTATCGTGGCTGAGGTGCCGCCCGTGCCTGCGCCCACGACCAACCAGCGTGGCACCGCGTAGGGCTCGCCTTTCATCTGCTGGAAAATCGTCTCGGCAATGTTGTTGTTGCCTCGCCAGTCGGTGGCCCGCTCGGCGTAGGTGAACTGATCCATGAAGTGCCCCTTGCGTTCGTGCGCCAGCCGCTCCGCCTCCACGTACATGCCCGCGGCCGTGTCCGTGAATTGGCAAGACCCGCCGAAGAATTCAATTTGGGCCACTTTCGCCGGTGAGGTGCTGCGCGGCATGACGGCGATAAAAGGAAGACCCAGCATCCGCGCAAAGTAAGCCTCGGAAACCGCGGTGCTGCCCGACGATGCCTCGATGATGGTGGTTCCTTCGGTGATCCAGCCGTTGCAAAGGCCATACAGAAAAAGAGACCGGGCCAGACGGTGCTTGAGGCTGCCGGTCGGGTGTGTGGATTCGTCTTTCAGGTAAATCCGGATGTCTGGCAGTGCAGGCGTTTCCACGAGGATCAGATGTGTATCGGACGAGCGCTGGAAGTCTCGATTCAGCCGCTCGATGGCATGGCGTACCCAGGTGCGTGACATTGTTTAGGCTCCTTGGGGTGTTGACGGGACGACCGCGATGGCATCGATCTCGATCAGTGCCTGGCGCGGCAAGGCTGCCACGCCCACCACCGCCCGCGCCGGGTAGGGAAGGCTGAAATGCGAGGCCATGTAGGTGTTGAGTGCGGGCGCGTGAGCGAGGTCGGTCAGGTAGACTGTCAGCTTGGCGATGTGGGCCAGTGAAGCCCCGGCAGCGTGTGCAACAGCGCTCAAATTATTGAAGACGCACGCGATTTGCGCTTCAATGCCCTGGGCCAGCTGCATCGTTTTTGGATCCAGTGGAATCTGGCCCGAGAGATAGACTGTGTTGCCGGCCTGAATGGCCTGTGAATAGCTGCCAATGGCGGCAGGCGCTTCCTGCGTGATGATCGGATGGAGAGACATGTTGCCTTTGAATGATTTGAAACCGTGTTAAGTCGAACTCCCCGTACTGTGCCAAGGGGGCGAGGGCGCGAGTCACTGCTCAGCTTCGGCGAAAAACCGCATGGTCTTGTACCGATGATGCCTTCAGCGAATCGCGATGCCTAGAGTTTTCCATAGCCCAGGTGAGCCGGCAAACGAGTTTTATCAAAGCCTCTCTTTGTGGAGCACGAACGCATGCGCTACGACCTGATTGACCTCAAGTTGGTGGTGGCGGTCGCCGATGCCGGCAATGTCTCGCGCGGTGCGGCAGCCTGTTTTTTGGCGCCGTCGTCGGCCAGCTTGCGCATCAAACACCTGGAAGAAAGCCTGGGGGCACAACTCTTCACGCGCAATGCGCGGGGGGTCTCGCTGACGCGGGCCGGGCAGGTGATGTTAGAACATTGTCGCCGTTGTTTTGCTGAACTCGAGCAGATGCACGCAGACCTCGTGCCTTATGCCGATGGGGTGCGGGCGCACGTCACGCTGTTTGCCAACAGCAGTGCCATCGCGTCTTTTCTTCCTGGTGATCTCGAGCTGTTTCTTCGCTCCCATCCCAGCGTACGCGTTTCGCTCGAAGAGCGGCTGAGCCATGACATCGTGACCGCCGTGGTTGAAGGCCGCGCGGATCTGGGCGTGGTGACCTGGGACGATGCTCACCCGGAGTTGTTGTTCCGGCCTTACCGCGAGGACGAACTGGTGGTGCTGGCACCTGTCTCTTTGAGCATCGGCAGCCAGGGTGCGGTCTCGCTGCGTGAATGCCTGGACCATCCGTTTGTCTCCATGGGCAGCGGCAGCGCCATTCACACCTTCATCATGTCGAAAGCGATCACGCTGGGGCAGCCCATGGATGTTCGCATTCAGGTGGCCGGATTCCCGGCGGTCGCGTCCTTGGTGAAATCCGGCGCGGGCATAGGCATCGTCCCCCGCTCGGTGATCAACAACCTGAAGGCTGAGGGTCTGCAGGTCCTGTCTTTGCAGGAACCGTGGGCGACGCGGCTGCTGCGGGTTTGCGTCCGCCGGGACGAGACGCGGCTATCGGGTTATGCGCGAGATCTCTGGCACTTGCTGTGCAAAGACGGCAGCGAATCCGAAGCTCGCGATGAAGCGCCAGGCTTGCGGGCCTAGGCTGCGCCTAACACCTTGGAAAAAACGGGCGCATCCACATTGCCGCCGCACAAGGTGATGCCCACAACTTGACCCTGGAGCTGCGCACGCTCCTGCATGGCCGCGGCAAAGCTGGCGGCGCCCGCACCTTCGGCCACGTTGTGGGTGTCGGTATACAGGGCACGCATGGCCTGGGCGACCTCGTCGTCGCTGACTTGCACGATGTGGTCGATGTGCGGGAGCAGGATGTCCAGGGCCGAGGCATCGGCGATGCGGCAGGCCATGCCATCGGCCAGTTGTGTGCTCACCGGGGCTTCGACCACGCGGCCTGCGGCCAGCGAATCGGCATAGGTGGTGGCGTGGGTACTCACCACACCGACGATACGTACCTGGCGTTGCAAGGCCAGCTTGGCGGCAATCGCCGCACAAGCGCCTGAGCCCTGGCCTATGGGCACATACACCACGTCGAGCTGCGGCACCGCCCGCATGAACTCCCACCAGTAGGTGGCGACACCGCTGAGCAGGTCGGCATGAAAACTCGGCACCATGTGGGCGCCGCGTTCGGTGGCCAGGCGCATCGCGAACTCGCGGCTTTCCTGGAAGTCCTGGCCGTGTTCGATCAGGGTCACGCCGAGGGCCCGCATGGCCGCGTTTTTCTCCAGCGAATTGCCCTGCGGAACCACGATGGTGCAGGCCACGCCGTGGGCGCGCGCCGCCCAGCCTATGCTCTGGCCGTGGTTGCCACGGGTGGCGCTGATGATTTCTTGCGGCAAGACGCCGGCTTGTTTCAGTGCGTCGAAATAAGTCAGTCCGCCGCGTATCTTGAAAGCGCCGACCGGTGTGTGGTTTTCGTGTTTGATCCAGCAGTCAGTGCCTAGGCGCTGGCTGGACAAACCCCAGCGGTACTGCGGCGTGGCCTGGAACTCGCGGTAAACCACACGCGCTGCGGCTTCGATGTCCTGCAGCCCGGGCAAGCCGCAGTCGGCTTCGCTGCGCAAAACGGCGCTCATGCGGCCACCCGCTTCTCGGTCAGCAGGCGCAAGGCCAGCAGGCCTAACACCGTGCCCATGACATAACGCTGTACCCGCATCCAGGCGATGTTGCGGTTCAGGAAAACCGCCAGGCCGGCGGCAAAAAAGATGATCAAGGTGTTGATGGCCAGGCTCACGCTGATCTGCACCGCGCCCAAAGACAGGCTTTGCAGCAGCAAGTTGCCGCGCTCGGGGTGCAGAAACTGCGGGAAGAAGGACAGGTAAAACATCGCCACCTTGGGGTTGAGCAGGTTGGTCATGAAACCCATCAGGAACAAGGTGCGTGGCGGGTCATGTGGCAAGCTGCGGGTTTCAAACGGCGAGAGCCCGCCGGGCCGGATGGCCTGCCAGGCCATCCACAAGAGATAGGCCGCGCCCAACACCTTGATGGCGGTGAACGCCATGGGCACGGCCAGCAGCAGCGCCGTCAGGCCGAAAGAAGCGGCCAGCAGATGCACGAGAAAACCCACGGCCACGCCGCCCAGCGACACCAGCCCCGCACCGCGGCCCTGGCACAAGGTGCGCGAGATGCAATAAATCATGTTGGGCCCGGGTGTGAGGACCAGGGCCAGCGCCACCAGTGCAAACCAGGCGAGTTCGGTGAAGGTCAGCATCTCGGCGCTCCCGACGGGCCGCCCCTAGGGCAGCGCGCAGCCCCTAGTGGAGCAGCGAACGAATGTGAGCGTGGGGGCATTCAGACTCCTTTGGACTCAAGCGTGACACGCCCGCGCGGTGTCTGCAGCGTGGCCATCAGGTTGGGCGCACCGGGGGTGACGCTCACACCGCTCAGCCCGATGGCGGCGTAACCGGCCAGCAGTTTGGCGGGGCGTGGGTGGCTGACCTGCAGCGCTTCCAGCGTGACACCCGAAGGCGGCATCGCATCCAATGGATGGGCGGCCTGCGCCGGGTCTTCGCTGGGATCGCCCCACTGAATCAAGGTCGGCAGGGCGCCGTAAAAAAGCCGCTGGCCGTCATCACGCACGGTGATGCGCCATTTCAGCAGCGCCTGGGTGGTCTGGCGTGAGGCCTCGACCACGGCGCCCCGGTCCAGGCCGAGCGCCGCGAGGGCCTTGACGCCGGTCACCACACCGGTGACGCTGGCGACAAAATGCACCAGCTGCGGCCCGTCTTTGGCCACGGCGGCCTGCAGCAGCTTGTCGTCCATGTCGAACCAGCGCTGGGTGCCGCGCGCGCGGGTCGGGGTGATGCCGGGCTGGAGCGCAATGATTTCAAAATAAGTGCGCTTGTACGACTGGCCGGCTACGCTGAACAGGCGGTTGTGCGTGCCCATCAGCGGGTGTTCGCCGCCCGGCCCCGGTGTGATGCCCAGCGTGGTTTCGCACCATTGCACGCCTTGCGCCAGGCTGTGCGCCACCACCACCAGGTGATCGACCTGGGCCGTGTTCATAACGCGACGTTTCCGTGGATGCAGGTGACCGATTCGCCGCCTACCCAGACCTGGGTGCTGCCATCGGCCGCTGTTTCGCGCGTCAGGAACACGCGGCCGGCCCGGCCCAGGCACGTGCCTTGCGCCGCCTCGTAACGCTCGGGCGCGTGGCCTTCGGCCATCAGCCATTGCGCCAGGCTGGCGTTCAGGCTGCCGGTGACCGGGTCTTCGAGGATGCCTATCGGCGCGGCAAAGGCCCGCACTTCAAAGTCGGCGGCAGCGGTTTCCGCCAGCGCGGCGGGAGCGCGGCTGCCAAAGGCGCGTGCTTCGCGATTTGCGCGCGCTATCAAAAAAGGAGCTTCTTGCGTAGTGTGGGTGCCGGTTACGCCCACTTTGATGCCAAGCTTTTTGAGCGCCAGGTGATCCGGCTCCAGTTGCAGCACGGTGTCGGCGCCGTCCAGCAGCAAACCCAGCCAGACCGGGCCGTTGTCCAGCAACTGGGCCGCCACGATGTGTTGCGCCTTCAGGCCCAGGGCGGCGGCGACTTGCGCCAGGATCACCGGGCTGGGCGCCGAACGTTTGAGCGGCGGCGCGGCAAAGGCCAGGCGTGCCCCTTCGCGCCGTATGGCCACCAGGCCGACCTGACATTGCTGCACGATCAGGTCCTGGCGTTTGGGCTGGCCGCCGGCCTGCAGCCAGGCATGACAACTGCCCAGAGTCGGGTGGCCGGCAAAAGGCAACTCACCACCCGGTGTGAAGATACGCACCTGGTAGTCGGCCGACGGGGTTGTGGGCGGCAACACAAACGTGGTTTCCGACAGATTGGTCCACTGCGCAAAACGCTGCATGGCCGCATCGTCCAGGCCGCTGCCGTCCAGCACCACGGCCAGCGGGTTGCCGAAATACGGCTGGTCGGTGAACACGTCGACTTGTTTGAAAGGCCTGGTTTGCATGGCGTGCGATCCGCTGGTTAAAAAGATCAGGTCAGCGCGAGGTCCAGCACGCCTTTGCTGGCCTGCCGTGCGCAGATGTTGGCGTACCAGCGTTCGATGGCCGGCCGGCTCTGGCGCGGCTGTGGCAGGCCAAACCAGCGGTGTACCTCGCAAGCGATGGGAATGTCGGCCATGGTGAAATGGTCGCCGGCCATGAAGGCGCGCTGCGCCAAATGGCTCTCCAGTGTCGCCATCAGTGACTCGACCGCGGCATTGGACTCGGCGATCAGCGCGGGATTGCGCTGCTCGGCCGGGGTGCGTATCAGTTGCCAGAAGCTGGGGCGGCTGACCGGGTTCAAGCTGGTTTGTTGCCAGTCCATCCAGCGCTCGGCGTCAAAACGTTCGCGCAGATCGGTGGGGTACATCTGGCCCGAAGAATGTTTGGCGCACAAGTAACGTACGATGACATTCGACTCCCACAAGACGTAATCTTCGTCTTCGATGAGCGGCACCAGGGCGTTGGGGTTGAGCCGCATGTAGTCGGGCGTCTTGACGACCCCAAACAGGCCACCGGCCTCGGTGCGCTGAAAGTCCAACCCCAGTTCTTGCGCCGCCCACACCACTTTTTTGACATTGATGGAGCTCATGCGCCCCCAGATTTTTAGCATTTATTTAGCCCCCACACTTTCTGCGCTACGTGCGGCACCGGCCTGCGCGGGGCGGTTCTCCCGGATCGCCGCGGCCAGTGCCGCGATGCCCAGCTTGATCTGTTCGCTGCTGGCCGTGACAAAGGACAGGCGCAGGGTGCGTTCGTCGGCCTGCTCGGCGTAAAAGGCGGCGCCGGGCACAAAGGCCACGTTTTTGTCGACGGCTTTGGGCAACAAATCAACGGCGCTCATGCCGGCCGGCAAGCGGGCCCATAAAAACATGCCGCCGGCTGGGGTGTTCCAGCTCACGTCCTCGGGCATTTCACGTTGCATGGCGGCCAGCATGGCGTCGCGCTGTGACTTGTAGAGCGCACGGATGGTCGGCACATGGCGGTCCAGGAAGCCGCCCTTCATCACCTCGGCCACCATGCGCTGGTTAAAGCCCGGGCTGTGCAGGTCGGCCGCCTGTTTGGCCTGCAGCAGTTTGGGGTAAAGCGCCTTGGGCGCCACCATGAAGCCCAGTCGCAATCCCGGCGCCAGCACCTTGGAAAACGAGCCCAGGTAGACGCAGCCTTCCGGGTTGCGTGCGGTGAGGGGCAGCGGCGGCGCTTCGTCAAACCACAGGTCGCCATAGGGGTTGTCTTCGACCAGGGGCAGGCCCAGCCGGGCGGCCTCGGCGCTCAGCGCGGCGCGGTGTTGCTCGGTCATGGTGCGGCCGGTGGGGTTCTGAAAATTGGGCAACACATAAAAGAAACGCGCGCCGGCCGCCTTGCGGCCCAGGTCGGCGATGTCCACGCCTTCGCTGTCACTGGCCACACTCACGATGTCGGGTTCCATGGGTGTGAAGGCCTGCAGTGCGCCCAGGTAGGTTGGTGTTTCCACCAGCACCCGGCTGCCCTTGTCGATCAGGATTTTGGCGATCAGATCCAGGCCCTGCTGCGAGCCCGTGGTGATCAGCACTTGGGCCGGATCGACATTCCACGGCAGCATGGCCGCCACCATGTCGCGCAAGGGCGCATAACCTTCGCTGGCAGCGTATTGCAGCGCGGCATGGCCGTCCTCGCGCAGCACTTTGTCACAGGCCTCGCGAAAGGCGCTGACCGGAAAGGTTTTGGGGGAGGGCAGGCCGCCGGCAAAACTGATGATGCCGGGCTTTTCGGTGACCTTGAGGATCTCGCGGATCACTGAAGGGTTCATTTTTTCAGCGCGAGCGGCCAAGGTCCAGGGCGTGTTGGCTTTTTCCATGGGTTTCTTTCTTGTCGTTTGTCGGTATCGGGGGTTAATCCACAATGAACAGTTTCGCACCTTTGGGCGCGGCTGAGCGATGCGCTTCTGCGTGGTCGGCGACCTGGTAACTCATGCCGGGCCGCAGCACGTGCTGGCTGCCGTCTTCCAGTTCGGTGTGCAATTCGCCTTCCAGGCACAACAAGATATGTCCTTTGCTGCACCAGTGGTCGGCGGTGTAGCCGGCGCTGTACTCGACCATGCGGACCCGGATGTCGCCAAACTGCTGCGTGCGCCAGAAGGCCTGGCCGGTCATGCCGGGGTGTTCGGTGCGCGGCACGCTGGACCAGTCGGTGGTGCCGAAAGGGATGTGGCTGATGTTCATGTGGCTTTCTGCAAAGTAGCGGTGTGAACGGGCATTTTCTTGCCAATAAACACCGTGGCGATCACGGCCAGGGAAAAACCCACGGTCACGGCGTCCAGGTGCTCGCCCAGCAAGGGCACGGCAAACAACATGGACAAAAACGGTTGCACCAGTTGCACTTGGCTGACACGCACCGTGCCGCCCAGCGCCAGGCCGCGGTACCAGGCAAAAAAGCCCAGCCACATCGAAAACACCGCCACATAGGAGAACCCCCACCAGGCGCTGGCTTGGAGCGGCAGCTGCGGCCAGCTGAAAACCGTCAGCGGCAGGCTGAGCGGCAGCGACAGCAGCAGCGCCCAGCAAATCACATGTTCGGCCCGCATGTGTTGCGACAGCCGCGCGCCATAACCGTACCCGACGGCCGCACACAGGCAGGCCGCTAGCAGCAGCAGGTCGGCCCAATGAATCGACACGCCACCCGTGCCATTGCCCGAGCGCAACATGGCAAAGGCCACCACCAGTAAACTGCCCAACACGGCGCAGCCCCAGAAGCCGGCCGACGGGCGCTGGCGGTGCAGCAGCGCGCCCACGGCGGCGGTGGCCAGTGGCAGTACACCCACAATCACGCTGGCATGCACGGCTTCCACATAACGCATGGCGATGGAGGTCAGCAGCGGAAAGCCGAAGACCACGCCACCCGCTGTGACGGCCAGCGGCCACCAGTCCTGGCGTCGGGGCAGGGGTGCACGGGTGATGAGCAAAAAAACGGCCGACAGCGCGGCCGCCACCACGGCCCGCCCCATGGCGATGAAAAGGCCCGACATTTGTGGTGCATCGGCGCTGCCGACGGCCAGGCGTGTCATCGGCAGGGTGAGCGAAAAAATCACGATACCCAGCAGGCCCAACCACAGGCCCTTGTTGATCTGCGCGGTGTTCATATGAACAGCATCCAGATGGCCGTGAGCACCAGCACCCCGGCCATGCCGCGGTTAAACCACAGCAGACGCCGGCCGCTGCCAAGCGGCCCGGACAACCACTCCCGCAGCAGCGAGCCGGCCAGCGCATACGTGAGGTTGCTGACAAAGGCATAAGCCAGCATGACGGGCAACACCACGGCAAAACGCAGCGCGGCTTCTTCGCGCCCGGCGATCCAGCCGCTGACGATGGCGAGTGCCAGCATCCAGGCCTTGATGTTGACAAACTGCAGCGCTGCGCCTTGCCAGAAACCCACGTTCAGGCGCGCGGCGTCGGCCTGGCTCAACTGGTGCGAGCGGGCGATTTTGGACGCCAGCCACAGCAGATACGCCACGCCGGTGATCTTGACGACCCAGCCCATCAGCGGCATGGCCAACAGCAGGGCGCCCAGGCCGGCCGCACACAGGCTGAGCAACACCCCCCAGCCCACCGGGACGGCGCAGACAAAAGGCAGGGCGCGGCGCAGGCCGTGGTTGGCCGCCAGCGCGGTCGAGAGGGTGGTGTTGGGGCCGGGCGAAAAACTCATCGCCGTGGCCAACACCAGTAAAGCGGTGAACTCTTGCCAATTCATGGTCTTGACTCTATAGTTGAAACCAGCACACTACCAATACAGTTATGCAGACAATATTTCAATCTGTACTGTTGATTTTGGCAGCACAGCCGGTACGGAAGGCCGCGCCATGTTGTTGAAAGCCGCGTCCCAGTCCCTGACCGAACAACTGGCCGGACGTTTTGCCGAACGTATCCGCAACCGCCTGCTGGCCTCGGGTGCGCGCCTGCCCTCGGTGCGGCAGTGTGCGCAACAGCAGGGCGTGAGCGCCTCCACCGTGGTGGCCGCGTATGACAGGCTGTTGGCCCTGGGGCTGGTGGAAGCTCGAAAAAATCGCGGATTTTTTGTGCGAGAAGTGGTTGTAGCCCCCGATACGCGGGCGCAATCAGCTATGAATTTAGTAGCGATGACGAAGCCGCCCACGGGTTTTCAGCCGCAGCACAACCCGGTCAACGCCACGGCGCTGATACGCGGCATGTTCCATGGCAGCAGCGACAAGGCGCAGCCCGGCATGGGGGTGTTCCCCATGGACTGGCTGGAGACCAGCTTTATGCCGGCGGCGGTGCGCCGCGTCACCAGCGCACGCGCGCTGCAGGAGTTTTCGCTGAACTACGGCGAACCGGCCGGCGACAGCGGCTTGCGCCAGGCCTTGTCAAAAAAGCTCGCCAGCCTCAACATCCCGGCCGCGCCTGAACAAATCATCACCACGGTGGGCGCGACCCATGCGCTGGATGTGGTGAGCCGCACCCTGCTGCGCGCCGGCGATTACGTGATGGTCGAAGAGCCCGGCTGGGCCATCGAGTTTGCGCGGCTCGATGCCATGGGCATGCGTATCCTGCCGGTGCCGCGCCGGGCCGACGGGCCAGACCTCGATGTGATGGCGCGTTATTGCGAGGTGCATGCGCCCAAGCTGTTTGTCAGCGTTAGCGTGTTCCACAACCCGACCGGTTATTGCCTCACGCCCGGCAGCGCGCACCGCGTCTTGCAACTGGCCAATACACACAACTTCCACATTGTTGAAGATGACACCTACAGCCACCTGGCGCCCGAACACGCGACGCGTCTGTGTGCGCTGGACGGCCTGCAACGCACGGTGTATGTCAGCGGCTTTGCCAAGATTTTGGCGCCGGGCTGGCGCGTCGGTTATTTGGCGGCGCCGCCCGAGCTGGTCGAGCGCCTGCTGGACACCAAGCTACTGGTGACTCTGACCACTCCGGCCCTGCTGGAAAAAGCGCTGGCCTGGTGTATCGACCAGGGCCAGTTGCGCCGCCATGCCGAACGTATCCGCACCCGGCTGGCGGTTGCCCGCGCCCGTAGCGTCAAGCTGGCGCTGGCGCACGGCTGCAGTTTTGCGGCCGAGCCGGCGGGCTTGTTCGGCTGGGTCGAAACCGGGGTGGACACCGACGCACTGGCGCAGCGCATGCTGGACGAAGGTTATTTACTCGCACCCGGGGCGCTGTTTCATGCGGCGCGCCAGCCCAGCACCCTGATGCGTATCAACTTTGCGACCACCCAGGATGCGGCGTTCTGGAAGGTTTTTGCGCGCCTCAGGGATGGCATGAAATGACAATTTGCAGCGACGTACACAACAGAAAGGTTTTGCCATGACGGACACAAGCCGGAACCACCGGATCGACAACATTGAATTCAAGGTCGCGGACATTGCCCGCTCGAAAGCGTTTTACGGCCAGGTGTTTGGCTGGACCTTCACCGACTACGGACCGGCCTACAGCGAGTTCAGCGACGGCAGTCTGGCCGGCGGCTTCACCACAACGGCAGCAGTCAGGCCAGCGGGTGGTCCGCTGGTCATCCTGTATGCCGACGATCTGGCCGCGACCCAGCAGCGGCTGGAGTTGGCCGGGGCTGAAATTGTCCTGCCAGTGTTTGCCTTTCCCGGCGGGCGCCGTTTTCACTTCAAGGACCCGGACGGGTATGAGCTGGCGGTCTGGTCGGCGGATTAAGCGCATCTATTCATACGGCCCGCACCCCACCGATCTGGCATCAGCCTGAAACCCATGCCTTCACAACACAAACTCTTAAGCGTCACCATCTGGTTGCTGGGGGTGCTGACGCTGGTCGCGATCGCCACGCAACTGACGATTCATCTGCGGCTCAACTTCAGCCTGGTGAATTTTTTCAGCTACTTCACCAACCTGGCCAACCTGATGGCGACCCTGGTGCTGGTGGGGACGGCGTCGCTGCGGCTGGTATCACGCGAGTTGTCGCCGGCGCTGGAGTCGGCACGCGCCATCTCGGCCGTCAACATGGCGGTGGTGGGTATTGTGTTTTCCGTGTTGCTGCGTGATGTGGATTTAGGCAGCTTGTTGCCCTGGGTGAATGTGCTTTTGCACTACGTCATGCCGGTGGCGGTCGTGCTGGAGTGGCTGCTACGTCCGCCCCGGACCCGTTTCACGGCGCGGCAGGTGGGGCTGTGCCTGGTGATCCCGCTGGCGTACCTGACGTATGTGCTGGTTCGCGGCGCCGCCGTGGCCTGGTATCCCTATCCTTTTCTCAATCCGGCCCATGTCGACGGTTACGGCGCTGTTGCGCTGTATAGGGTCGGGATCGCGCTGGTGTTCTGGCTGACGGCCTGGCTGTTATTGATGGTGTTCAGACGCTGGCAGGCCAGTGATTAGTGGTGTTTTATGACTCCAGCCCTTTGGTGACGGTCGTGAATAGCTATTAAATTAATAGCGATTCGGGTAAGGCTTAGGCCTGAACGGTGTCCTGGCCATACCGGCGCAGGGCGAAAGAAACCTGCGGCCGCGTGCTACGCCTGCGCCTAGAATCCGGCGATGAACGACGAAGACAACACGCCGGCACGGCGCAGCCGCCGAGGCAGCGGCGCGGTCACCCTGCATGACGTGGCGAGGCTGGCGGGTGTGGCGCCCATCACGGCTTCGCGCGCGCTGAACACGCCCGGCCAGGTCTCCAAAGCCTTGCTCGACAAAGTCAGCGATGCGGTCGCCCGCACGGGTTATGTGCCGAATCGCATGGCCGGCGGCCTGGCCTCGGCGCGCAGCCGTCTGGTGGCGGCGCTGGTGCCCACCATCTCCGGGCCGGTGTTTATGGAAACCGTGCGTTCGCTCAACGAAGCCCTGGCCGCCCAGGGTTACCAGTTGATGCTGGGGCAGAGTGGTTATGCCGATTCGCGCGAAGACGCTTTGTTGGATGCCATCATCAGCCGCCGGCCGGACGGCATTGTGCTGACCGGCATCATGCATTCGCCCGAAGGGCGCAAACGCCTGCTGGCCGCCGGCATCCCGGTGGTCGAAACCTGGGACCTCACGCCCACCCCCATAGACATGCTGGTGGGTTTTTCGCATGTGGACGTGGGCCGCGCGGTGGTGGATTTTCTCTACGCCCGGGGCCGGCGCCGCCTGGCCGTGATCGCCGGTGACGACGAACGTTCGCAGCGGCGCCAGCAGGCTTTTCAGGCCGCGGCCCATGCCGCCGGCTTGGGTGAGGTGGCCGTGGTGATTGTGCCGGCGCCGACCACGATGAAGCAAGGACGCAGTGCGCTGGCGGAGTTGTTGCAAACTTCGCCGGGCCTGGACGCGGTGTTTTGCAGCTCCGACCTGTTGGCTCTGGGTGTCATGACTGAAGCGCAATTGCGTGGCGTCAAGGTGCCCCAACAACTGGCGGTGGTGGGTTTTGGCGACCTTGAGTTTGCCGCCGATCTGCAGCCGGCCCTGACCAGCGTGCGTATCGACGGCATGGCGATTGGCCGGCAGGCCGCGCAATTTATCGTGGACAGAGCCGAAGGCCGCCAGGTGGCTACGCGGGTGGTGGACGTGGGCTTTTCCATCGTCAGCCGCGACAGCACCTGAGGCCCTCCAACCCCGGATTTTCCCGCCTTGACTTTTAAAAAGGTAGCGCTACCATTTGCCTGTATTTGGTCGCGTTAGCTTGGCTTTTCCACGTCAGGAATTGACCGATGCGCTGGCGCCCTTGGGCTTCGCGCCCGGCCGCTGCCCCCGTTTTGAAAATCCGGCGCCCCGCAGGCGCTATGTATCACCCCAGGAGACTTCCCCATGAAAAAACTGTTGACCGCACTCGCGATCGGGCTGGCCTTCAGTGCCGCTGCGCAGGCCCAAGCCTGGCCGGCCAAATCCGTGACCCTGGTTGTGCCTTTCCCGCCCGGTGGCTCCACCGACACCGTCGCACGTGCCATTGCGCCCAAGCTGACCGAAAAGCTGGGCCAGCCTTTTGTGGTGGAAAACAAGGCCGGCGCCACCGGCACGATTGGTGCGACGCAGGTTAAACGTTCGGCGCCCGATGGCTACAACTTCCTGGTGACCTCACTGGGCCCGCTGGTGATTGCGCCGCACCTGATCCGCAACATGCCTTACGACACCTTGAAGGATTTCGACACCATCACCGTGGCCGTGCAGGCGCCCAATGTGTTGGTGGTGCCGGCCAAGTCGCCTTACAAAACCTTGGGCGCTCTGGTGGCCTACCAAAAGATCAACCCCGGCAAGATGTCGTTTGCCTCTTCGGGCAATGGCTCCAGCGACCACCTCACGGCCGAGTTGTTCTGGCAGCAGACCGGCACCAGCGGCACCCATGTGCCCTACAAGGGCGGCGCACCGGCGATCACCGATTTGTTGGGCGGCCAGGTCGATGCCTCGTTCCAGAACATCAACGCCGTGTTGCAACACATCAAGTCCGGCAAACTGACAGCGCTGGCCATCACCTCCGGCAAACGCTCGGCGCTGCTGCCTGAGGTGCCCACGCTGGGCGAGGCCGGCATGAAAGACCTGGTGGTGTATTCCTGGCAAGCCGTGGTGGCGCCCAAGGGCCTGCCGGCCGACGTGCGCGCCAAGGCCCATGCCGCCATCGTCGCCGCGCTGAATGACCCGCAGATCAAGCAGCAGTTTGTGTCTGTCGGTTTTGAAGTGGTCGCCAACACGCCGGAACAGTTCGCCACCTTCCAGCAGCATGAATTTGCGCGCTGGAAGAAAGTCATTGAAACCGGCAAAATCAGCATTGATTGAGCGAGCTGACATGCCCATGAACACCACGCCCCGTATCACCGCCCTGCGTGTGATTCCTGTCGCCGGCCGCGACAGCATGCTGTTAAACCTCAGCGGCGCACATGGCCCCTTCTTTACGCGCAACCTCTTGATCCTCACCGACAACGCCGGGCGCACCGGCGTGGGTGAGGTGCCGGGCGGCGAAAAAATCCGCCAGACCCTGGAAGATGCTCGCGACCTCGTGGTTGGCCAGCCCATAGGCGCACACCAGCAGGTGTTGCAGCAGGTGCAGCGCCAGTTTGCCGACCGTGACGCCGGTGGCCGCGGCTTGCAGACCTTTGATTTGCGCACCACCATCCACGCCGTGACGGCCATCGAGTCGGCCCTGCTGGACCTGCTGGGCCAGCACCTGGACGTGCCGGTCGCGGCCTTGCTGGGCGAAGGCCAGCAGCGTGACGCGGTCGAGATGCTGGGCTATCTGTTTTTTGTCGGCGACAAAGCGCAGACCAACTTGCCTTATGCGAGCGAGCCGGAAGCCAAAGACGCCTGGTCGCGCCTGCGTCACGAAAAAGCCATGACGCCCGACGCCATCGTGCGCCTGGCCGAAGCCGCACACGAACGTTACGGTTTCAACGACTTCAAACTCAAGGGCGGTGTCTTGCGCGGCGAGGAAGAAGTCGACGCGATGCGCGCGCTGCATGAACGCTTTCCCGAGGCCCGCGTCACGCTGGACCCGAACGGTGGCTGGCGGCTCAAGGATGCGATCCGCCTGATGCGCGACATGCGCAGCGTGGTGGCGTATGCCGAAGACCCCTGCGGCGCCGAAGAGGGTTTCTCGGGCCGCGAGGTGATGGCCGAGTTCCGGCGTGCCACGGGTCTGCCCACCGCCACCAACATGATTGCCACCGATTGGCGTCAGTTGAGCCACGCGCTTTCGCTGCAGTCGGTGGATATTCCACTGGCCGATCCGCATTTCTGGACCATGGCCGGTTCCGTCCGTGTGGCGCAGACCTGCCGTGATTGGGGTTTGACCTGGGGCTCGCATTCGAACAACCACTTCGACGTGTCATTGGCCATGTTCACCCAGGTCGGCGCCGCCGCGCCAGGCCGTGTGACGGCCATCGACACGCACTGGATCTGGCAAGACGGCCAGCGCCTGACCAAAGAGCCTTTGAAAATTGAAGGCGGTCTGGTGCAAGTGCCGAAAAAGCCCGGCCTGGGTGTCGAGCTGGACATGGTCGAGGTCGAAAAAGCGCACCAGCTCTACAAACAGCACGGCCTGGGTTCGCGCGACGATGCCGTGGCCATGCAAAGCCTGATCCCGGGCTGGAAGTTCGACCCCAAGCGGCCAGCTTTCGACCGCTGACATCCTGACTGTCGAGGCCCGCGGCGCGACCTGAAGCTTGGTCCGAACGGAGCGGGTGGGTCGACGCCCTTGCCCCACTGTACGGGTGGCGGCTTGGGGCAAGCCGGAACTCGCCCGCACATATTGTGCGGCGTCGAGGCCGGCGTCAACACCGCTTCACGGGCGCGGCTCACACCCGACAAAACTTGTTGCTACGCAGGGGCACCCGGCTTCATGCGGCAGGTCGATCCACTGCCCTGATAGCCCCGCGACCACAGCCGGATGACGTGACCTAGGCCCTTGGTCGCTGCGGGCCTCTGCATCGCCACCCTGTGGCCAGTCCGGCGCCAGGCGCAAAAAAACCAGTCCCCAGTCCCCCGGTTCCCTTGTCTTTTCGGCCGGAGGGGCCGTCGCTCAAGCTTTGTCCGACATGTCTGCCTGGCCCGCCCGCTGCCCTTCAAATCCGTCACGGGCCCATGTTCCTCCTGGCCGTGTCGCGCGCCCGTCAGTCAGAAAGTTTGTGAATACTCGCATTTAAATCGATCTGTATTTACAAATTGATACATTGGGTCGGAGTGCGTCATATTGCCAATTTGTCTCGGATGGGGTGGGTTTTGGCATCCATCAAGGCGTAACTCAGGCCGCAGCCATTCCTTATCTTTGACAGCTATTTCACGAAAAGTCGCCTTTTCTGTGGCCTTGTGTCGCAGTTCCTCCTTCGCGCGCCTGATTTTTCCGCTAAGTAACATAGACTTACATGTAGCAACAGTTCTGTCATTGGCAGGGCTTGGGGGATGAGGCCGTTGTAACAAGTCAACGCCCGGATTTTTAACCATTGGACGAGTTATGAAACAGATTTTGAGTTTTTGTATTTTTGCGGTGGGCCTGATTTTTGGCCATGCCGCGCAGGCGCAAACCACCCCCACCATGACGTCCCAGATGGTCGCCCAACGCGTGGACATGGTGGATGGCAAGCCGGTCTTCAAGCCGGCTTCCGAGGGCAAATCAGGCGATGTCCTGCAATACAGCACCACTTACCGCAACACCGGCAGCGCCGCCGCCAGCAAGCTGCTGGCCACCGTGCCGGTTCCCGTGGGCACCACTTTGATCGCCGGCAGTGCCGACCCAGCGGCTGCTCAGGCGTCGACCGACGGCAACAACTTTGCGCCCATGCCGCTGACCCGCACGGTCAAGCAGGCCAACGGCAGCGAACGCCGGGAACCCGTTCCTCTTTCCGACTACCGCGCGCTGCGTTGGGAAATCGGCTCCTTGCCGGCCGGCGGCACCACGGTGGTGAGCCTGCGGGTACGTATTGATTCACCCCCGGCATCAGCTGCCGCCGCCAAGCCGTGACCACGGCCCGGGTTCCCTGAGCAGTTTCGCCGGCCCTGGTGGGCCTGCGATTTTCGCGTTTGTTATTTGTTGATCCATCGTTGTCTTGAAGTCAGGAGAAAAGCCTCATGTATGCCAACCCCCCAAGTCCGCAGCCCTTACGGCTGTCGCACTTTTTTACCCACTGGATGGTGGGATTGTTTGTCGCCTTCGCGTTGCTCATGGCAGGTATGGCGGCCCATGCTGCGCCGCCTCCGTCCGGCACGTCAATCAGCAACCAGGCCTCGGCCACTTATTCGGATGCATCGGGCGTCACACGCACCGTGAGCTCCAACGTGGTGCAGACCACGGTGCTACAGATCGCGAGTCTGACCTTGGCGGCCAATGGCGCGCAAAATGCGACCCCCGGCAGTGTGGTGTATTACCCGCACTCACTGACCAACACCGGTAACGGATCGGACAGCTACAACCTGACCAGCAGCAACGCCGGTGGCTTCTCGATGGCGAGCGTCCAGTTCTTCGCCGACAACGGCAGCGGCGCGCCCACAGGTTCGGCCATCACCTCGACTGGTGCTCTGGCTGCTGGCGCCACCTTCAAACTGATCGCGGTTGGCACCTTGCCGAACACGGCCACAGCCGGCCAGACCAACACCATCACGGTGACGGGTACCAGCATTTTTGACAACACCAAGACGACGTCCAATACCGACGTGACCACGGTGACGACCAATGCGGTGGTGACCCTGACCAAATCGGCCAGCATCTCCAGCGGCCCTGCGGGCACGGCCATCACCTATACGCTGACCTATACCAACACCGGCAACAGCACGGCAACCGCCGTCGCGATCACCGACATTCTTCCAGCAGGACTGACCTATACCGCCAACTCCGCACGCTGGAGCACCACCGGCGCGACGGCGCTGAGCGATAGCGGCAGCCCCAGCGGTACAGCGCCCAACACGCTGACCTCGGGCTACACCCTGGGCACCAAGACCCTGCTCGTGACGCTCAACCAGGTGACGGCCGGCCAGTCGGGCACCATCAGCTTCAGCGTCGTGGCAGCGGGTGCACCCGGCACGCTGAACAACACCGCCACGACGTCTTACAACAACGGCGCGGCCACGGTGACCGGTTCGTCCAACACGGTTCCTTTCTCGGTGCTGCAGACCGCCAGCGTGACGCTGACCGGCGCCACGGTACCCGGCCCGGCCTCACCCGGCTCGACGGTCAGTTTTACCAACACCGTGACCAACACCGGCAATGGCAGCGACACCTTCAACATGACGCTGAGCCCGGGCAATTTCCCGGCCGGTACGACCTTCCAGCTGTACAAGAGCGACGGCGCCACGCCGCTGGTGGATACCAACGGTGATGGCACCGTGGACACGGGACCGTTGGCCGCCGGCGCCACTTACAACGTGATCCTGAAAGCCACGTTGCCGCCAAACGCCGGCAGCGCGGGTGCGCCATTCATCGTCGCCAAGACGGCCACGTCGGTGTTCGACCCCACCAAATCGGCTAGCGCCAACGACCAGTTGACCGCCATCACCGGCGCGTCCGTCGATGTCACCAACGATACGGTAGGCGGCCCCGGTGTGGGCGTGTTCCCCACGGGTGAAGCTGCGATACAGAAATCCAACCAGGTCAACCCGGGCGCTTCGACAGTCTTCACCCTCGTGGCCAACAACACCGGTCCTTCGCCGGACAGCTACAACCTGGGAGCCAGCACGGTCAACACGTTTGCCAGCGTGACCCTGCCGGCCGGCTGGAGCGTGAGCTTCCGTGCCGACGGCGGTTCAAACAACTGCTCGACGATGGGGGCGACCATCACCAACACCGGTTCCGTAGCCTCAGGCGGCGCAGTCTTTGTTTGCGCGGTGGTCAGCGTGCCGGTGGGTTCTACGGCGGGTGTCACCAGCGTGTACTTCCGTACCTTGTCGCCCACGTCGAGTGTCTCTGATACGGTGCATGACGCCGTGTCCGTGGTTGCAGTGCGCTCCATCACCCTCACGCCCAACGGCGCAGGCCAGACCTACCCAGGCGGCTCTTACGTGTACAGCCACACCTTGACCAACACCGGCAACGTGCTCGAAGGCAATGGCACGGTGAGCACGATGGCCCTGGCCGCGTCCAACGCCCAGGCCGGCTGGACTTCCGCGCTGTACTACGACGCCAACAATAACGGCGTGCTCGACGCGACCGATCCGCAGATCACGGGCAACCTGCATGCCGCGGGTGTCCTGCCTGCTGGCCTGGCACCCGGCGCAGCCATCACCGTGTTCAACAAGGTGATTGCACCGAGCGGCGCCACGCCCGGCGCGGTAGACACCACGACCATCACGGTGACGACCAGCAATGGCAGCTATGTCACGACGGTTCCCGCCGTGGCAACCGCCACCGACAGCACCACGGTGATCGCAGGCAACCTGACCCTGGTCAAGATGCAGGCATTGGATGCCAACTGCGATGGCGCTGTCGATGCGGGGCAGGCTTTTGGCCAAGGCAACCTGGCTGCCAAGCCCGGCGGCTGCGTGTTGTACCAAGTCACCGTGACCAATGTGGGCTCGGCCAACGCGACCTCCGTTGTCATCTCGGATTCGACACCTAGCTACACAACGGTGAACAGTGTGGCGGCCACGACGGTGGGTAGCGTGACAGGACCCGCCGCGCTCGCTGCCGGCACTGTGACGGCAACGATCGGCACCCTGACCCCCGGTCAGTCGGCTGTCGTGACCTTCGGTGTGAAGGTCGACAACTAATCCGTCCTGACTTCTGGCGTGGGAAGCGAAAGCTTCCCCGCTTTTCAAAGAGCACCTGCGTGCCCTTTGGAAAGCGTCGCCCTGCCGCAAACCAAATCATCCATCTGCCCCACATGCTTTTCCGCCTGCTGAACAAGCTGCTGATCTCCTGCATGTTGCTGCTCTTCTGGGCCGCAGCACAGGCAGCTGCGCCCGCTGCAGGGACGGTGATCAGCGCCATGGCGACGGCGACCTTCGTGGACTCGGCGACAGGCTTGTCAGTGCGTATCAATTCCAATGTCGTGAACACCAAGGTCTTGCCGCTGGAGGCGCTCACGCTGACCGCCAGCCAGAACCTGCTGATTGGCACGGGTGCGCCGTTCACGATCAACCACAACCTGACCAACACCGGCAATGCGACAACCAACTACCTGATCACGGCCAGTGTGGCCGGTGGTGCGTTTATCCCCCTGAATCTGCAGGTGGTGCTGGATGCCAACGGCAACGGCCAGGTGGACGCCGGGGAGTCCGTGATTCCGGCCGGCGGCGTGGTCTTGCTTGCCGTCGGCGCCAATGCGGGCCTGCTGGTGACCGGCCAGATTCCCGCCGGTGCGACGCCAGGCCAAACGGCACAAATTACCCTGAGCGCGGTCAGCCAGGCCCAGGGGGCCGCGGCCAGCAACACCGATACGATCAACCTCACCAACGCCGCGGCGGTCCAGGTGACGCTGGCAGCGGCTTCCGCCACGGCGACGCCGGGCACCGACCTGGGCTTGACGGCCAAGGCCATCAACAACGGCAACATGGCGGCCAGCCCCACCAGCCTCACGGTCGATGGCGTACCGGCGACGCGTTTCATCTTGCGCATTCCCGTGCCTGTGAACACCACCTTTGTGTCCGCCCAACCTGCCACCCACCCAGGCGCGCAGACGCTGTTTCATCTGCTGGGTGGTGCCGCCAATAGCTACGTCACGGTGGTGCCGGCCGGCGTGGCGGTCGATGCCGTGGCCTGGAGCATCGCCAATTTAGCGCAGGGCGGCTTGTTGCAGGGGCAGTTCACGGTCAATGTGAATTCGAACGCCGCCGGCAACGTGACAGGTACCTCTTATGCGGGCTGGAACGATGCGGGCGCGCCCTTGATCACCCCCAGCAATACCGTGGTGCTGCCGTTGCCGTCACGTGCGGCCAGTATTCTTTTTTATACCAACAACAGTTATGTCACCAAGACCACCCAGAGCACACCCGGCAGCCCGCTGTTTGTGCAGCTCGATGCGGCCATTTGTAATGCCGACCCCGCCCTGATCGGCACGGTGCCGGTTAAGGTCGTCAGCCAGTTGACTGGGGATGCGGAAATTTTCACTGGCGTGGAAACCGGCCCGAACACCGGCATTTTTCGCATCCAG
The DNA here is from genome assembly GCF_033446725.1 of Polaromonas potterensis. Classification (NCBI taxonomy): domain Bacteria; kingdom Pseudomonadati; phylum Pseudomonadota; class Betaproteobacteria; order Burkholderiales; family Comamonadaceae; genus Polaromonas; species Polaromonas potterensis. Next base: position 78,533 of record NZ_JAWQLX010000012.1, read on the forward strand.
CCGCATATTCCCACGGCGGATGCAAGCGTGCATATCGTGGCCGCGGGCGACGGCATTCTGGAAGTGCTGAGCAACGATACCGTGACCGCCACCATCACGAGCTGCAGCGGCATTTCGGTGTCGGCCACCACCATGCTGCTGGTGGATCCGTCCGGCACGGTCTACAACTCCAATACCAATCAGCCGATTGTCGGCGCCACCGTGCAACTGATCGATGTCACCGGTGCGGGCAACGGCGGTAGCCCCGGCGGGCCGGCAGTGGTGTTTCAGGCCGATGGCGTGACGCCGGCGCCCAGCGTCATCGTGACGGCGGCCAACGGCCGCTACGAGTTCCCGCTGGTGCTGAGCAGCACCTACCGTCTGGTGATTACCGCGCCAGCGGGTTACACCTCCCCATCCGTGCTGCCCGCCGCGCTGCAGCCAGCCGGACGCCTGATCGACACACCGGGTTCTTACGGCGGCAACTTTCTGGTGGCCGGTTTGCCGGTGCATTTCGATGTGCCGATGGACCCCGGCAGCGCGGGTAGCCTGTTCATCCAGAAAACGGCCAACAAGAAGACCGCCGAAATCGGGGATTTTGTTGACTACGCGATCAAGTTCAACAATGTTGGTGCGGTGCCGCTGCCGGCCACGGTGGTCAACGACAGCCTGCCGGCCGGATTTGCCTATGTGCGCGGCAGCGCGCGGTTCAACGGCGCGCCGCTGGCAGACCCGGCCGGTGGCGCGGGCCCCAGCCTGCAGTTTGCGGTGGGTGCCATAGCTGTCGGCGCGCAACCGACCTTGACCTACCGCCTGCGTATCGGCGTGGGCAGCCAGAGTGGTAATGGCACCAACACCGCCCAGGCGGCCAGCGCTGCGGTACGGTCCAACCGATCCAGCGTGCGCGTGCAGGTGGTTGGCGGCGTGTTCTCCAACAAGGCCTATGTGATCGGCAAGGTGTTTGCCGACTGCAGCCGCGACGGCGTGCAGGACGCTGGCGAAGCGGGTATTCCGGGCGTGCGTATTTACCTGGAAGACGGCACTTATGCGGTGACGGACGAAGAAGGCAAGTACAGCTTCTACGGCCTGGAGCCACGCACCCATGTTGCCAAGGTCGACAACATCACCTTACCCGCGGGCGCCACGCTGGCGGTGCTGAACAATCGCAACGCTTTTGACGGCGGCAGCCGTTTTGTGGACCTGACCAACGGCGAGTTGCACAAGGCCGACTTTGCCATCGCCGAATGCACACCAGGCATTCGCGAGCAGATCGTCGCGCGCCGCAAGGCCCTCAGCAATCCTTCGGAAATTGTCCAGGCCGCCGGCACCTTGTTGCAGGCCAACCGCGGCGCGGTTGCGGTGGATGGCCGCACCTTGCCCGCCAGCGGCGGCTTCGGACTGCCCGGCGCATTGCAAAACAATGCTGGCTCCAATGCCCTGGCCCCGCTGCCGGGAGGCATGGCAACCAACCCGGCCGGCACGCTGGGCGCCGTGGGGGACACCGGCGGCCCTTATGCACCCAATGCACGGGGCTTGCCCAAGCCGATTTACACGCCGCTTGGTATTGAGCCCGCGCCAGCGTCGGCGCCAGCCACTCCGACCGCCAGCGCTGAAGCGGCGCAAGCGGCCCAGCCGCTTGAAGACCTGTTGCCTGACCTGACGGCCGAAACCGCCTTTGTGGGTCTGGTGGACGACCAGTTGATGTCTTCCACCCAGACCCGGGTTCGTGTCAAGGGCCCGCTGGGCGCGAGTTTCGAGCTCACGGTCAATGGACAGGCTGTGCCGGCGACGCAGGTCGGCAAAAAGAGCAACTTGGAGAAGAACAAGGTTGTGGCCTGGGAGTACATCGGGGTGGACCTCCAGGCCGGTCGCAACACGCTGGTTGTGCGTGCGGTCGACAGTTTTGGCGGAACCCGTGGCACGGCGCAAGTCACGCTGCGGGTGCCTGGCGCGTTGGCAAAAATCGACGTTGGCGCGCCGCCGCAACTGGTCGCAGACGGCACGACCGCCGTGCCTATCACGATTTCCCTGCGCGATGCACAAGGCCTGCCTGTGGCCGCGCGCACCCAGGTCAGCCTGCAGGCCAGCCTGGGCCAGTGGCAAACGCCCGACCTCGATGCGCGCCAGCCCGGGACGCAGGTTTTTGTCGAGGGTGGTGAAGGGCGCTTTCTGCTGCTGCCGCCGGCCCAGCCCGGCAAGGCCGAGCTCAACATCATCAGCGGCACCGTCAAGTCCGCCGCCAGCATCGAGTTCCTGCCCAACCTGCGGCCCATGATTGCCGCCGGTATTGTGGAGGGCGTCATCAACCTGCGCAGCCTGAATCCTTCGGCCTTGCAACCTTCGCAAAGCGGCGATGTGTTTGAGCGCCAGATCCAGAGCACTTCGCGTAGTTTTTCCAACGGCAAAGGGGACGCGGGCGCGCGAACCGCTTTTTTCCTGAAAGGCAAGGTTCTCGGGTCCTCGCTGTTGACCCTGGCCTACGACTCCGACAAACCTTCCGACACGGCGCTGTTCCGCGACATCCAGCCCAACCAGTTTTACCCGGTGTATGGCGATTCGTCGGCACGCGGCTTTGACGCGCAGTCGACCGGCAGGCTGTATGTCATGCTGCAAAACGGCACCAGCTATGCCTTGCTGGGCGATTATTCGACCCAGAGCGACAATCCCGCGCGCCAGCTGACCCAGTATGCCCGCGCCCTCAATGGCGTGAAGGGGCGCTACCAGGAGGGCGTGCTGACGGCGGAGGCTTTTGCCAGCCGCACGTCCGCGACGCAAGTCGTGCAGGAGTTCCGCGCCAACGGCACTTCCGGGCCATTCCGTCTCAATATGAACGGCGTCGTCAACAGCCAGCAGGTCAATGTCATCACCCGTGGCCGCAACCAGGCCTCGGTCATCGTGAAAGACACGCCGCTCACGCCCTTCACCGACTACGAGATCGAGGCTTACAGCGGCCAGTTGTTGCTCAAGTCGCCGGTGCCCAGTGTGGACGCCGACCTCAACCCAATCTTTTTGCGCGTGAGTTATTCCGTGGATATGGGTGGCCCCAAGCACGACGTGGCCGGTGCCGATGTCCGGGTGCAAGTCGCCCCAGGCATCACGGTGGGGGCCAGCACCATGCGCGACACCGATCCGCTCAACCAGCAAAGCCTGAATGGCGTTAATGTGCTGGCGCGCCTGGGCGAGAAGACCGTGCTGACCGGCGAGCTGGCCCGCAGCAGCACCGACCTGCAGGGCAGTGGCGCTGGCCAACGCGCCGAACTGCGGCACGAAGACAAGGCGCTGCAGGCGCGTGTCTGGGGTGTTAATACCAGCGCCGGTTTTGTCAATCCCAACAGCATGCAGTCCGCCGGCCTGTCGGAATACGGCGCCAAGATCGGTTACGCCGTCGACGAAAAAAATCGCCTGGTGGGCGAAGCCCTGCGAACCGCCAACAGCGTCACCGGTGCGGCGCAGACCGGCATGGAGCTGAAGCTCGAACACAGCCTGGGCGGCAATATCAAGCTTGAAGTGGGCGTGCGTTACAGCAGCGCCAACACGGCGGCGGCGCTGTCTGCACCGGCCCTGCCTGGGACCTCGGTGCCGGTGATCCCCTCGCCGGCCGCACTGGCTGCCGGATCGACTGAAGAGGTGGGAACCACCACCGCGCGTGTCAAGCTCACCGTGCCTGTGCCGAATGTGCCGCAAGCAGATGTTTTTGGCCTGGTCGAATACGCGATTGACGGCACAGGGGGCAAGGAGGTTGGCATTGGCGGCAACTACGCCATTAATTCCACGACCCGTCTTTATGGGCGTCACGATTTCATCAACAGTCTCAAGGGTCCTTACACGCTCAATCCGGCGGCGTCGCAGTACACCACGGTGGCGGGCATCAACACGGAACTCACCGACAGCACCCAGCTGTTCAATGAATACCGCATGGGTGACAGCATCAACGGCCGCAACAGCGAGGCCGCTGTCGGCCTGCGCCGGCTCTGGCGCCTGGACAACGGCATCGGCCTGACCGGCAGCGTTCAGCGCATCAAGCCTCTGACCGGTGTCACGCAGACCGACTCCAGCGCCGTGACGCTGGGCGCCGACTACACGGCCGCCGCCGACTGGAAAGCCTCGGGCCAGGTTCAGTGGCAGACCTCGACCACCTCGCGCAGTTGGTTGCTGACCGGCGCGCTGGCCAACAAGCTCGATGAAAACTGGACGCTGCTCAACCGCGGGCTTTACAGCGAGCAGGTCAACCTCGGCGCGGGCGCCGGCCAGCGTGAACTGCTGACGTTGCAGTCGGGCGTGGCCTACCGGCCGGTCGACACCAATGTGTGGAACGCACTGGGGCGTGTCGAATACAAAAAAGACGCGGACAGCACCCTGGGGCCCGGCCTGCGCCGCGACGAGACCGGCCTGATCCTGTCGACCCACCTCAACGTGCAGCCACGCCGCGATTGGGTCATGAGCGCGCGTTATGCCGCCAAGTGGGGCCGCGACCAGTCCAACGACCTGAACAGCCACTCGGTCACGCAGCTGCTGGGCGGACGTTCGACCTGGGATCTCAGCGAACGCTGGGATGTCAGCCTGCAGGCCTACCGCATGTGGGGTGGCGGTGCCGCGGAAACCGCCGTCGGCCTGGAAGTCGGTTACCTGGCCTTCAAGAACATGTGGCTGTCCCTGGGTTACAACATCAAGGGCTTCCGTGCTCCCGACCTCGCGGGCGAGGCCTACACTCAGCGCGGCCTCTACGTGCGCCTGCGCTTTAAATTTGACGAGAACTTGTTGGGCTCTTCCGCCAGCGCCACCGGGCCGGCGATCAGCAAACCATGAAAACCATGACGCCATTCACCACGTTTCTCGGGCGCCTTGCGCAGCGCACGCGGCTACAACCGGGCATCGCCGTCGCCTTGGCCGGGCTGTTCCTGCTGGCTCTGTTGCCTCGTGAAGTCAGCGCCCAAGCTCAAACCTTCAACTACACCGGCGCGGTGCAAACCTATACCGTTCCTGCTGGTGCGGCCGGGGTGATCATCCAGGCCAATGGTGCGGGCGGCGGCAGCGGCGGAAACGATGCCAATGGCTGGGGCGGCGCCGGCGGCGACGGCGCCCGGGCCACGGGCACGTATTTGGCAGCACCTGGCACGGTACTTAATATTTATGTGGGCCAAGGCGGGCAGTCTGGAAAGACTTCGGACGGAAACCCCTACACCCGCGCCACCTCTGTTGGCGCGGGTGGCCTTGCAGGAGGGACAACCGGGTATGCGGGCGGGGTTGGGGGAACTCCCGGCGGCAGTGGCTGGTCTGGCGGCGGTGCCGGCGGTGGTGCCGCCAGTGTGGTGGCCACGAGCGGCAATACCCGGGTGCTGATCGCCGGCGGCGGCGGCGGCGGGCAGGGCGGCGCATTGGATGTGATGGGTCGGGCTGGCCTCGACGCTTCGGCCACGGGCGCTATGCCAGGCGCTGCAGGCCAGGCAGGAACAGGCCGTGCAAATGGCGAGGATGGTGCTGGCGGCGGTGGCGGCGGTGCTGGTTGCCCCCGTGGCACCGGGGGAGGGGCCGTGGCGGACAGCAGCGGCACCAACACCTCCACACAGGCGACAGGCGGCGGTTCATGTAATACGGCAGCGGTGACGGGTTTTAGCGTGACCGGTGGTGCCGGTGGTGCAGGGGGGCCTTCAGTCACGGGGGTTGCACCGGCCAGTGGCAATCCTGGCAGCAACGGCTCCGTCATCATCACCCCGATCATCCCGGCGCTGAGCCTCACCAAATCCCAGCCCAGCCCGGCGCTGCAAACCGCCGTCAACAGCGTGTACACCCTGACAGTGACCAACAGTGGCACGGGGCCCGCGTCGGCGGCACGTGTGCTGGACCAGTTGCCGGCCAACCTGAGCTACGTTAGTGGTATCGGCACCAACTGGAGCTGCAGTGCCGCAGGTGGTCTGGTGACCTGTAACTTTGTTGGCACGATCGCAGCTGGCGTTGGTAGTTCGACCATCGCGATCACCGTCACACCGACCAACACCACGACGGCCATCACCAACTATGCCGCGGTGGGCTCTAATGGCACCACCACCGTGCCGACACCCACGACGTGTACAGCGGCCAACACGCCTACAGCCGGCTGCGCAGCGCCAGTGACGAATAGCGTGGTACTCGGGCTGGTCAAGTCGGCGCCGAGTCCGGCGCTGCAGGTTAGCAACAACAGCGCCTACACCTTGACAGTGACCAATAGCGGCACTGCGACGGCGACGACGGCGCGTGTGGTGGACCAGTTGCCGGCCAACATGACCTATGTCAGCGGCACCGGCACCGGCTCCGGCTGGAGCTGTAGCGCTGCCGGTGGACTGGTGACCTGTAATTTTGTCGGCACAATCACCGCTGGCGGCGGCACGTCGGTGCTTACCATCACAGCCACGCCGACCAGCACGGCCAGCGTGATCAACCGCGCAGCCGTGGACCCGACCGGCGGCACCACGCCGCCAACGGCCAGCACATGTACGGCAACCAACACGCCCAGCGCAGGTTGTGCGGCCCCAGTGACCAATACCCCGACCAGCGTGATTCTGGGCCTGGTCAAGTCAGTGCCAAGCCCTGCGCTGCAGGTGGGCAACAACAGTGCCTATACCCTGACGGTGACCAACAGCGGCACCGCTGGAACCACAACAGCACGTGTGGTGGACCAGTTGCCGGCCAATATGACCTATGTCAGTGGCACGGGCACCGGCTGGACATGTACGCCCAGCGGCAGCACGCTGGTGACCTGTGACTACAGCGGAAGTATTGCTGCGGGCGGCGGCACGGCGGCCATCACCATCACGGCCACGCCGACCAGCACGGCCCAGGTGATCAATCGCGCCGCCGTGGACCCAACAGGCGGAGCTACGCCGCCAACGGCCAGCACCTGTACGGCGGCCAACACGCCCAGTGCTGGTTGCGCGGCACCCATCACCAGCACACCGACCAGCGTGATTCTGGGCCTGGTCAAGTCGACACCCAGCCCTGCTTTGCAGGTCGGCAGCAACAGTGCCTACACGCTGACCGTGACCAATACCGGAACGGCAACAACAACAACGGCACGTGTTGTGGATCAACTGCCGGCCAACCTGACGTATGTCAGTGGTGCTGGCACCAATTGGAGCTGTAGTGTTGCCGCTGGGCTGGTGACCTGTAACTACAGTGGTCCCGCCATTGCTGCCAGCGGCGGCACGGCCGCTGTTGTCATCACGGTCACGCCCACCAGCACGGCCCAGGTGATCAACCGTGCCGCCGTGGACCCGACGGGTGGCACCACGCCGCCAACGGCCAGCACCTGTACAGCAGCCAACACGCCCAGCGCCGGTTGCGCGGCACCCGTGACCAGCACACCGACCAGCGTGATCCTGGGCCTGGTCAAGTCAACACCCAGTCCTGCGCTGCAGGTAGGCAACAGCAGCGCCTACACGCTGACCGTGACCAATACCGGCACCGCCGCCAGCACAACAGCCCGCATCACCGATCAGTTGCCTGCCAATCTCAGCTATGTCAGCGGCGTGGGTGCTGGCTGGACTTGTTCTGTGGTCGGCTCGCTGGTGACTTGTAACTACAGTGGCACCATCGCCGCCAGTGGCGGAGCGGCGGCTGTTGTCATTACGGCCACTCCGACCAGCACAGCCAGCGCGACCAACTATGCATCGGTGGATCCGACCGGCGGCACAGCTACACCGACCCCCACCTCCTGTACCGCGGCCAACGCGCCGGCGGCAGGTTGCGCGGCACCCGTGACCAATACCCCCACGAGCGTGATCCTGGGGCTGGTCAAGTCAGCGCCAAGCCCAGCCCTTCAGGTGGGTAGCAACAGCGCTTACACCCTGACCGTGACCAATACCGGAACGGCAGCGACAACAACGGCGCGCGTGGTGGACCAGTTGCCGGCCAACCTAACCTATGTCAGTGGTGCGGGCACCAATTGGAGCTGTAGTGTCGCCGCTGGGCTGGTGACCTGTGACTACAGCGGTCCCGCCATTACCGCAGGCGGAGGCACGTCAACGATCACCATCACAGCCACCCCGACCAGCACGGCCAGCGTGATCAACCGCGCAGCCGTGGACCCGACAGGCGGCGCCACGCCGCCGACGGCCAGCACCTGTACGGCGGCCAACACCCCCAGCGCCGGTTGTGCGGCCCCAGTGACCAATACCCCCACCAGTGTGATCCTGGGCCTGGTCAAATCGATGCCCAGTCCGGCGCTCAAGGTGGGCAGCAACAGTGCCTACACCTTGACGGTGACGAATACCGGCACGGCAGCGACAACAACAGCCCGCATCACGGACCAGCTGCCGGCCAACATGACGTATGTCAGCGGCGTGGGCACGGGCTGGACCTGTACACCCAGCGGCAGCACCTTGGTGACCTGTAACTACAGCGGCAGCATTGCAGCGGGCGGCGGCACATCGGTGCTCACCATCACGGCCACGCCAACCAGCGTCGCCTCGGTCACCAACTTTGCGTCGGTGGACCCGACGGGCGGGACGGTTTCTCCGACCCCCACGACCTGTACCGCAGCGAATGCACCCAGTACCGGTTGCGCGGCCCCTGTGATCAGCACGCCGACCAGCGTGATCCTGGGGCTGCTCAAGTCAGCACCCAGCCCGGCCTTGCAGGTGGGCAGCAACAGCGCCTACACGCTGACGGTGACGAATACCGGAACGGCGGCGACAACAACGGCGCGTGTGGTGGACCAGTTGCCGGCCAACATGAGCTATGTCAGTGGGACTGGCACGGGCTGGACCTGTACGCCAACCGGTAGCACGCTGGTGACCTGTGACTACATCGGCAGCATTGCAGCCGGGGGCGGCACGGTCGCTGTTGTGATCACGGCCACCCCGACCAGCACAGCCAGCGTGAGCAACCGCGCCGCCGTGGACCCAACCGGCGGCACCACGCCGCCAACGGCCAGCACCTGTACGGCGACCAATACGCCCAGCGCCGGTTGCGCAGCCCCTGTGACCAACACGCCGACCAGCGTGATTTTGAGCCTGGTCAAATCGGCGCCCAGCCCAGCGCTCAAGGTCGGCAGCAACAGTGCCTACACCTTGACCGTGACCAATACCGGAACGGCAGCGGCCACAACGGCGCGCGTGCTGGACCAGTTGCCGGCCAATATGACGTATGTCAGCGGCACCGGTTCCGGCTGGAGTTGCAGCGTCGCCGCGGGACTGGTGACCTGTAATTTTGTCGGCACCATCCCGGCGGGCGGCGGCACCTCGGTGCTCACCATCACGGCCACGCCGACCAGCACGGCCAGCGTGACCAACTATGCAGCGGTCGATCCAACAGGCGGAACCGTTCCACCGACCCCCACCACCTGTACCGCAGCCAACGCGCCGACGGCAGGCTGCGCGGCGCCTGTGATCAGCGCGCCAACCAACGTGATTCTGGGTCTGGTCAAGTCTGTGCCAAGTCCTGCCTTGCAAGTGGGCAGCAACAGCGCCTACACCTTGACGGTGACCAATACCGGAACGGCAGCGACCACCACGGCGCGTGTGGTGGACCAGTTGCCGGCCAACATGACGTTTGTGAGCGCGACCGGCACGGGCTGGACCTGCTCGACCTCGGGTAGCACGCTGGTGACGTGTAACTACAGTGGCAGCATTGCTGCGGGCGGCGGCACGGCGGCAATCACCATCACGGCTACGCCGACCAGCACGGCCAGTGTGACCAACTATGCAGCGGTGGATCCGACAGGCGGAACCGTTCCACCGACCCCTACCACCTGTACCGCGGCCAATGCGCCAAGCGCAGGTTGCGCCACACCGGTGACCAGCACACCTACCAGCGTGATCCTGGGTCTCGTCAAGTCAGCGCCCAGCCCTGCGTTGCAGGTCTTCAGCAACAGCGCCTACACCCTGACAGTGACCAACACCGGCACCGCCGCAACCACAACCGCGCGCGTGGTGGACCAGTTGCCCGTCAACCTGACTTATGTCAGCGGTGTGGGCACGGGCTGGTCCTGCACCACGGCCGCCAATGCCGGCGGCACCTTGGTGACCTGTAACTACAGCGGCTCCATCGCCGGCGGCGGTGGTAACGCCGCCCTGGTCATCACGGTCACGCCAACCAGCAGTGCACCGGTGACGAATTACGCCTCGGTGGATCCTACCGGCGGTACGACGCCCCCGGTCCCCACCACCTGTACCGCGGCCAATCTGCCGAGCGCGGGCTGCGCGGCGCCTGTGAGCACCACGGCAGGCCGGCTGGTAGCGGGCAATGTGTACAGCGACGCGAACCACAACGGTAGCCTGGATGCGGGCGAGGTTGGCATTGGCGGGCAGATATATGTCAAGTTGGCGACGTTCTCAGGCGGCGTGTGCGTCAATCCCGCCACGGACTTTGCCCCGGTGGATGTCAGCACAGGTGCTTACAGCCTGCCCAGCGTGGCGCAAGGCAGTTACTGCCTGATCGTGGACGGCAACAACACCCTGAGTGACATCACTGCAGGCTACCCGGCCGGCTGGCTAGGTACCCAGAACCCGACGGGCGTGATCCAGCTCATGGTCGGCGCCGCGCCACCTGCGCCGCAAAACTTCGGCCTGTACAACGGCAGCAAAGTCAGCGGTACTGTGTTTGCCGACAACGGAGCTGGCGGTGGCACAGCCAACAACGGTATCAAGGCTGGTAGCGAAGCGGGTATGGTCGGCGTCACCGTCCACGCCTTGCAAGGTGTCACGGCGGTGGCCAGCGCCAGCAGTGCCAGCGACGGCAGCTACATCTTGTGGGTACCGGCGACCATCAGCGGCACCGTGGTCATCACGCCGGCACTACCGTCTGGCTACATCGCCACCGGTGGCTCAGCCGGTAGCACCGGCGGCAGTTATACCCGCCCCAGCGTCAGCTACACCGCCGCGGCCGGACAAAGCCCGAGCGGCGTGAACTTCGGCCTGGTGCCGCCCAATACCCTGGCCCCCAACGGAGCGCAGACCACCCAGCCTGGCACCATCGTGTTTTACGCCCATACCTACAGCGCCGGCACCGGCGGCCAGGTCAGCTTCACACTGGCCAATGCCGCCACGCCGGCCAGCCCGGTCTGGAACCAGGTGCTTTACCAGGACAGCAACTGCAGCGCCACGCTGGAGTCCAGTGAACCTCCGGTGACCGCCGCCGTCACCGTCACCGCCGGGCAAACCATTTGCCTGATCGTCAAGCAGTTTGTGCCTGCAGGCGCCGGCCAGGGTGCGCAGAACAGCGTGACGCTGAGCGCCGCCTTCACCTACACCAACGCCAACCCGGCGCTGGCCGTCAACACCTTGAGCGCCACCGACATCACCACGGTCGGCCAGGCTGGCGATTTGTCACTGGCCAAGCTGGTGAGTAACGTCACCCAGGCCTTGCCTGCGGCCACCAGTGTGAACGCCAAGCCTGGCGATACCCTGGAGTACAAGTTGACCGCCACCAACAGCGGTACACAGGCGCTGTCCACCTTGTTCGTGAATGATTCGACGGCGGCCTTCACCGGCTTCGTCTCCGCCGCCTGCCCACTGCCTGCGAGCCTGCCGGCAGGCATCACGGCCTGCGCGGTGACGACGCAGCCGGCGGTGGGTGCGCAGGGCGCGCTGAAGTGGACCTTCACCGGATCGCTGGCCCCCAGTGCCCAGCTCAGCGTCACTTACCAGGTCAAGGTTGACCAGTAAGTGCCTCGGGGCGGCTGGTTTTTATGCGTCATTTTGGCCTCTAGCCCAATAAATATGGGCGTAGACAGCTATTGAATTGCTAGCGAATGCGGTCAGCGCTTCATGCGCCGCACAATCAAGTCATGCAAAGCCTGGGCGGCCACCGACAAGCTGCCCTCCTGCCTGCGCACCACATAAATCTTGCGCGTCAGGTTGGCAATAGTCAAAGGCCGGGTGACCAGGCTTTTGCGCTCGAAGTGAAACAGCGTGAGTGCCGGCACCACGCTGATGCCCAGGCCGGCGTCCACCATGCCTGTCACCGTCGCCAACTGATCCACTTCAAGCAAGGTGTTGGTTTGCAACGGATGCAAGGCGGCATCCAGCGCCTGGCGCACGCTGCTGTTGCGTGACATGTGGATAAAAGGGTAGGGCGCCAGCTTCTTCAGGGTCAACACCTTTTCAGTGGCCAGTGGGTGGTCTTTGCGGCACACCAGGTAAAACTTGTCGGTGCATAACAGTTGGGCGCTCAGGCCAGCCTGGCTGGCGCCGGTGGAGGCCAGGGCAAAGTCGGCCTGGCCGCTGCGCACCAGGTCGATGCAGGGGTCTGACAACTGGTCGCTGAGCTTCAACTCGATGCCGGGCGAGGTCTTTTTAAATTCGGAAAAAATCGCCGGCAGCCAGCCCGCCGCCAGCGAGGGCAGGGCTGCCACATGCACGCGGCCTTTGCGGCGTTCGACATGGTCACCCAGGTCCTTGACGGCGGTGTTGAAGTCGCCGATCAGCTGACGCGCCGAGGTTTCAAACAAACGCCCTTCGGCCGTCAACTGCACGCTGCGGGTGTCGCGGTCAAACAGCCGGGTGTTGAGTTCGTTTTCCAGCGTGCGTATCAGCGCGCTGAAGGCCGGTTGCGACAAATGGCAGGCGGTGGCGGCGCGGGTGAAGCTGCGTTGCTCGGCCAGTGCCAAGAAGGCACGCAGCTGCCGTGTGGAAAGGTTGGGGTTGGCCAATTGATTTGACTTTCAAGTGAATCCATACGAATTTTCGATTTTACAAATAGCGGCGACAAGCCTAGATTCGACGGCTTGAACACCCACCTCATGACCCACGCTACAACGTCCCCTTTGCTGATAGGCTGCGCCGCCGGTTTTTCCGGTGACCGGGTGGATGCGGCGAGCGCCGTGGTGGACACGCTGATCGTGCGTGGCGGACCGGCTTTTTTGATTTTTGAAACCCTGGCCGAACGCACCTTGGCGCTGGCGCAACTGCGCCGGCGTGCCGATCCCGATGCCGGCTTTGAGCCGCTGCTGGGCGACATGTTGCGGCCCGTGCTTGCGCGTTGCCTGCAGCACAACATTCGTATCGTCAGCAACTTTGGCGCGGCCAACCCGCTGGCGGCGGCACGCTTGATCCACGCCATGGCCAGGGAGCTGGGCTTGCCCGCGCCGCGTATTGCCGTGGTTGGCGGTGATGACCTGTCGGGTGCCCCCCACCGCGCCTTGTTGCGCGAACAACTGGGCAGCGCAATGGACAACTTGCAACTGGTCAGCGCCAACGCCTACATAGGCGCCGAGGCCATTGCCGCTGCGCTGGACGCCGGCGCGCAGATTGTGGTCGCGGGCCGCGTGGCCGATCCCTCGTTGACCGTGGGCCCGGCGATGTCGCATTTCGGCTGGCGTGCTGACGACTGGGACCGGCTGGCGCGTGCCACCATGGCCGGGCATTTGCTCGAATGTGGCGCCCAGGTTTGCGGCGGGTATTTTTCCGACCCCGGCTACAAAGACGTGCCCGAGCTGCATGCGGTGGGTTACCCGATTGCAGAAATCAACAGCGACGGCGACTGTGTCATCGGCAAGGCGGGACACACCGGCGGCCTGGTCAGCCTGGCCAGTGTCAAGGAGCAACTGCTGTACGAGGTGCATGACCCGGCCGCTTACCTGACACCCGACGTGGTGGCGGATATCAGCGCCGCCCGGCTGGTACTGGTGGCGGCTGACCGCGTGGCCCTGACCGGGGTGCGCGGTCATGCGCGGCCGGTCAGCCTGAAGGTCAATGTCTGCCACGAAGGGGGCTGGCTGGCCGAAGGTGAAATTTCTTATGCCGGCCCGCGCGCCGAAGCCCGCGCCCGTCTGGCCGCCGAGGTCTTGCGCCAACGCCTGCCGGGTTTGAGCCTGCGTGTGGACTTGATTGGTGCGCTCAGCATCATGGGCGACGATGACGGCCGCTTGCTGGCCACAAGCGCCGCCGGTGATGCGCGTGACGTGCGCCTGCGTGTGGCCGCGACCCACACCGAGCGGGCCCAGGCCGAACGTCTGGCCAGAGAGGTCATGGCGCTGTATACCTGCGGCCCCGCCGGCGGCGGTGGTGTGCGCACCAGCTTGACGCCGCGGCTCAATACCTTGTCCTGCCTGGTACCGCGTGACGCCGTGCCTGTGAGTTTCGAGATGTTGGAGGGCGGGCCATGAACCCATCCACCATCACCGTGCCTCTGTACCGCGTCGCCCACGGCCGCACCGGCGACAAAGGCAACCGCTCCAACATCAGCGTGATCGCCTGGCATGCCGAGCTCTACCCTGTGCTGCTTGCGCAAGTGACGGAAGCAGCGGTGGCGCAGCACTTTGCGCACCGACTGCCCAGCCGTGTGCAGCGATTTGAGTTGCCGCTGCTCCACGCCATGAATTTTGTGCTCGACGAGGTGCTCGATGGCGGCGTCAACGATGCGCTCAACCTCGATACGCACGGCAAGGCGCTGTCCTTCTGGTTGCTGGATTTGCCGATTGCCGTTCCTGTTGCGCTGGCCGCCTTGCTGGCGGGGCCAGCGCCCACTGATTTTTAACGCGAAGGAGACAACATGAACCCAACAATCAATGCCCGTATCCGTCCCGTCATGCTGGCCGTGGCCAGCCTGTGCGCCCTGGTGCCCCTGATGGCGCAGGCCCAGGGCTTCCCCGACAAAACCATTACGTTTGTCGTGCCTTTTGCCGCCGGCAGCGCGACCGACCAGCTGGCACGTGCCATCGGCCAGGCCGTGACCCAGGACATCAAGGTCAGCGTTGTGGTCGACAACAAGCCCGGGGCCAACAGCTTCATCGGTGCGCAGGTGGCGGCCAAGGCCAAGCCGGACGGCTACACGGTGTTCATCACCACCAACACCACGCAGGCGGCCAACGAACACTTGTTCAAGAAGCTGCCTTATGACCCGGTCAAGGACTTCACGCCGCTCACCGCGCTGGGCCGCGGCGGCCAGATCATGGTGGTGAATCCCGCGCTGCCGGTCAACAACGTCAGCGAATTTATCGCGCTGGCCAAATCCAAACCCGGCAAGTTGTCCTTTGGCAGCGGCAGCTCGTCCAGCCGCGTGGCGGGCGAGCAGTTCAAGCAGATGACGGGCACCTACATCCTGAACATTCCCTACAAGAGCAACCCGCCTGCCGTGACCGACCTGCTGGGTGGCCAGATCGACATGATGATCACCGACATGACCACCGGCCTGCCGCAGGTCAAGGCCGGCAAGCTCAAGGCACTGGGTGTTTCAACACGCCAGCGCTCGCCGTTGGCGCCCGAGGTGCCGACGATTGCCGAGGCCGGCGTGAAAGGGTATGAAATGACCTACTGGTTTGCCGCCTATGCGCCGGCTGGCACACCTGCCGATGTGGCGGCCAAGCTGGGCGATATCTTGGCCAGGGCCGCGCGCAGCAGTTCGGCCGCGCCTTTTTACCAGGCCAGCGGCACCGAGGTGTTCACCAGCAACCCCGAAGAGCTGCGCAAGTTTCAGGCGGCCGAGACCTTGAAGTGGGGAAAAATCATCAAGGCGGCGGGGATTGAGCCGGAGTGAAGCCTGGGTGCTTGTTTGATGTCTATTTAGGCCTCTATACCTTTATTCATAAGCGCAAGTAGCTATTGATTTAATAGCGAATGAAGGGTGGCGCAGCTTGTCGCTGAGTCGGCACCGGCCGCTCAAAGCATTTCGTCAGGCGCAAACGGGCCGAGCAGCTTGAGCATCAGTTTCAGCCCCAGGCTGGCGTCGGGCTCCGTCGTCGAATCCTTCAGTCCCGAGCCTTGCGGCGCGCGCCAGATCAACTGGCCATCCGGCTGCAGTTCGACCTTGTAGGCGCCGGACGTCAAGGCCAGCTCAATCAGCCGGGTGGCATCGGCCGAGAGTTTGCGGCTGCGGATGATCAGCGCCACCTCGGTGTTTTGCAGTTGCGAGCGCAGGTCCAGGTTCAGGGAGCCGACCACCAGCAGGCGTTTGTCCTGCACCACCACCTTGGCATGCAAGCTGGCGCGCGAGCCGCCGCCCGAGCCGGAACTGCCCAGCCCGCTGATGCTACTGAGCGTGCCTTGCTGCTCGGCGCGCATTTCGTAAATGTCTATGCCCAGGGCCAGCAGTTCCTTGCGGTAACGCGCGTAACCGACGTGGGCGGCCGGGGCATCGTTGGAGGCCAGCGAGTTGGTCAAGACCCGGATACGCACGCCTTTTTGCCGGATCGCGGCGAGTTGCGTCATCATGCGCTGGCCGGGCACGAAGTAGGGCGAAACGATCAGCAGATCGCTGTTGGCCTGCGACATCAGTTGCAGCAGGCCATCGACGGCGGTGTCCTGTGCTTCCCGCACGTCATCGGCATCGGCGGCGATCTTGGACGGTTTGTCGGCCAGCAGCACCGAGGGCGCCCAGACCCATGGCAGTTGCGACAGCCGGGTGGTGTCGGGCAGGGGGGCGATCACGCTGACCGTGCCATTCGTCGCGGTAGTGGTGCGCGCCTCCCGCGTGGCCGGGTCGGCCGCGCCGGCGGGACTCGGCGCCGCCACACCATCGGCCGAGACTGTTGCTATCGGCGCGGCGGGCTTGAGCGCTTCGATTTCCCTGACCATCAACAGTGATTGCACCGGGTAGGCCAGCGGATTGTTCCAGTACTGGTCAAAACTTTGCGACAACTCGCGGGTGATGCGGCCGGCGGAGAGCACGTCGGCGTCGATGAAATTGGTCTCCTGGCCCTGGCCGAAATAGGTTTCGCCGAGGTTGCGTCCGCCGGTGATGGCGACCGCGTTGTCGGCGATGAAGGTCTTGTTGTGCATACGCCGCTGGATGCGGGCCATGTCTTTCAGCGAGCCCAGGATGCGGAAAAAAACCGAGCCGCGTCCGCCCGGCAAGGGGTTGAACAGGCGCAACTCGATGTTTTTCTCAAACGCCAGCTTCAGGACCTGGGCATTTTTGCCGGTGGTGTTGAAGTCGTCGAGCAGGATGCGGATACGCACACCGCGTGCGGCTGCCGCGCGCAGGGCGTCAAACATGCGGTCTGTGGTGTCATCCGCGTGGATCGCGTAATACTGGATGTCCAGTGTCTTCTGGGCCGCGTTGATCAGTGCCATGCGGCTGGTAAAAGCCAGTTCGGCGTTGCTGACCAGTGCAAAACCCGAGTCGTTGCGGGTGCCGGCCTGCGCGGCGCGGGCCTCGACCAGTTGCCCGAGCCGGGTTTCCGCGGGATTGGCCAGCGCCGTCGAGACCGGGCGCTCCACCTCGATGGGCAGCGATGCGCAGCCGCTAAGCCAGGCCCCCAGCGTCAACAAGGCGGCCCAGTGCCAGAGGCGGGACGGCAGGCGGGCAGATGGCGACGGGCGAAGGGGCATGAAGCAACTTTGAAGCGGTTCAGCCACTTTAGCCTAAGCCGCTGACGCCAAGAGCGCTGCCCGGCCCGACGCCGTCGCAAAATTGCGTAGGCGCTTGGCCCGACCGGGCGGCGCCTGCGGGGGCCGGGTCAGCTGGACAGGGTTTCCCAACGCTGCAGCGCCGCCATCAGCTCTTCTTCAATTTTCGAATTGCGAGCGGTGAGTTCGGCCGCGCGTTTGGCATTGCTGGTGTAAATCGTGCCGTCAAACAACTCCTGCTCAATGGCTTTTTGCTGCGACTCCAGCTGCTGAATCAGCGCCGGCAGGCCGTCGAGTTCGCGCTGCTCCTTGTAGCTCAGCTTCTTTTTTGACAGCGGCTGTTGCCCGTCCTTGCTGGGCTGGGGGCTGGTTTTGCTTGCAGCTTTGGCGGCTGGGGCGGTGGGCTTTCCGCTGCCGGTGAGTTGCGCCGCCCGTTTCGACTGGGTGATCCAGTCGGTTACGCCGCCTTCGTACTCGCGCCAGAAGCCCGGGTTCTCCGGCGTGCCTTCGTAAGCAATCGTGCTGGTCACCACGTTATCGAGGAAGCGCCTGTCGTGGCTGACCAGAAACACCGTGCCTTCGTAGTTTTGCAGCAGGTCTTCCAGCAGCTCCAGGGTGTCGATGTCCAGGTCGTTGGTCGGCTCGTCCAGCACCAGCACATTGGCCGGGCGTGCAAACAGGCGCGCCAGCAGCAGGCGGTTGCGTTCGCCGCCGCTCAAACTGCGTACCGGGGAGCGGGCGCGCTCGGGGCTGAACAAAAAGTCGGTCAGGTAACTCTTGACGTGTTTCTTCTGGCCGTTGATCTCGACCCACTCGCTGCCCGGGCTGATGAAGTCTTCCAGCGTCGCGTCCAGGTCGAGTGCGTCGCGCATCTGGTCGAAATAGGCGATCTGCAGATTCGCGCCCTGGCGGATTTTGCCGGGTGGCGTGCTCACGTCAGGCTGCAACTCGCCCAGGATAAGTTTGAGCAGCGTGCTTTTGCCCGCGCCGTTGGGGCCCAGCAGGCCGATCTTGTCGCCGCGCAGCAAGGTGGCGCTGAACTTGTTGACGATAATTTTCTCGGAGCCCGGGTGGCCAAAGCTTTTCGACACGTCGGTGAGTTCGGCCACGATCTTGCCGCTCTTGTCGCCGCTGGAAACGTCGAGGTTGACGCGGCCCACGGCATCGCGCCGCGAGGCCCGGCCTTCACGCAGCACTTCGAGCCGGCCTATGCGGGCCACGCTGCGGGTGCGGCGCGCTTCCACACCCTTGCGGATCCAGATTTCTTCCTGCGCCAGCAGCTTGTCGGCCTTGGCGAAGATGACGGCTTCCTGCGCCATCTGCTCTTCCTTCTGGATCAGGTACTGGGCAAAGTTGCCGGGGTAGGGCCGCAACTTGCCGCGGTCCAGCTCGACGATGACGTTGGCGACCTGGTCCAGGAAGGCCCGGTCATGGGTGATGGTGATGATGCTGCCGTTGAAATTGACCAGCAGCTCCTCCAGCCAGGCGATCGAATCCAGGTCCAGGTGGTTGGTTGGCTCGTCTAACAGCAAGACATCGGGCTTGGCCACCAGCGCCTGGGCCAGCGCCACGCGTTTTTTGGTGCCTCCCGAGAGCGAACCCACGATGGCGTCCTTGTCCAGATGCAGGCGGTGCAGGGTTTCCTCCACGCGCTGCTCCCAGGTCCAGCCGTCCAGCGCCTCGATTTCGGATTGCAGGGCGTCCAGGTCGGTGTGTTCGTCAGCCGCCAGGTATTGCTCCACCACGTGTTTTGTCCTTGCCAGTCCTGCGCTGGCAGCTATAAAAACCGTAGCGTGCGGGTCCAGGCTGGGCTCTTGCGGGACGTAGGCGATGCGCAGGTTCTGCTGCAGCTGCAAGGTGCCGTCGTCGGGTTTGTCTATGCCTGCCAGGATTTTCAGCAGCGAGGACTTGCCCGTGCCGTTGCGGCCGATCAGGCCGATGCGCTGGTTGGTTTCGAGGGCGAAATCTGCGTGATCCAGCAGTGCGACGTGCCCAAAAGCGAGTTGGGCGTCAAGAAGGGTTATTAGTGCCATGTTGCTAGGGATTATCCGGGTCTGCCGTTTCGCATGCTGGTTTCCGGGCTATTAAGCGCGCCGCCGGCTCGCTATAGTGCAATGGACATCAGCGGCGGGCCGCGCCTCCAGCGCCTGTCGACAACCCCGGAAGCCCGATTTATGGAACTACACATCAACGGCCAGGCCGTGCAGGTCGATGCGGACCCCGCCATGCCTTTGTTATGGGTGCTGCGTGACCTGCTGAATATGACGGGCACCAAGTTTGGCTGCGGTGTGGCGGCCTGCGGCGCCTGCACGGTGCGGGTGGACGGGCAGGCCGTTCGGTCCTGCGTGGTGCCGGTCTCGATGCTGGTCGGCAAACGTATCCAGACCATCGAAGCGCTGGGCACGCCCGGCAAACCCCATGTGTTGCAGCAGGCTTGGATTGCCGAGCAGGTGCCGCAATGCGGCTACTGTCAGTCCGGCATGTTGATGGCGGCAGCAGCCTTGCTTGAAAAGACGCCCAAACCTTCGGATGCCGACATTGATGCGGCCATGACCAATCTCTGTCGTTGTGGCACTTACCAGCGGATTCGTGTCGCCATCCAGCGGGCTGCGGGCATGGCGCCCGGCAGTGCGGGGAAGCGCCGGCCATGAAAAGACGCACTTACCTATTAAGTGCAGCGGGCGCCGCCGGTGCCTTGATCGTCGGCTGGGGCATGTTGCCGCCGCGCTCGCGCACCGGGTCCGGGCGGCTCTGGCTGCCGTCCGAGGGCGACATCGCGCTCAATGGCTGGATCAAGATGCGCCCCGACGGTTCGGCGGTACTGGCCATGGCGCGCAGCGAGATGGGTCAAGGCGTGTCTACCGCCTTGCCCATGCTGGCGGCCGAAGAGTTAGACCTGCCGCTGTCGCGCATCTATATAGAGCAGGCCGGCGCCGACAAGATTTACGGCAATGTCGCCATGCTGGTGGCCAGCCTGCCGTTTCACCCGTCCGAGACGGAATTGCGGCCGGCCAAGGTCGAGGTCGGCGAATGGGTGGTCCGCAAGTTGGCGCGCGAGTTAGGCATCAATGCAACCGGCGGCTCCAGCAGCGTGGCCGACGCCTGGACGGTGGTGCGCACGGCGGCAGCCACGGCGCGCGCCTCTTTATTAGGTGCGGCATCCTTGCAGTGGCGCCTGCCGGTGGACGAACTCACGGTCAAAGACGGTGTGGTGTCGCACCCCTCGGGTCAATCTGCCCACTATGGCGAACTGGCCAAATTTGCCGCCGCCACACCGCCAGGCACGGTCACGCTCAAGGATCGCAAGGACTGGACCGTGATTGGCCAGAGCGCGCCGCGCAGGGATATCCCTGCCAAGATTGATGGCAGTGCGCAGTTCGGGGTCGATGTGCGGCTGCCCGGCATGGTCTATGCCGCCATCCGTCTGTGCCCCATGCTGGGCGGCGCGCCGGGCGCCATTCCCGCCAATGTGGCGCTGGCCATGCCGGGGGTGGAGCGGCTGGTGCCCTTGCCGGCCTATGCCGGATCGACCGCCGGATTTGCCGTGGTCGGAAAAAGTTGGTGGCAGGCCCAGCAGGCGGCACTGGCCGTGCCGGTCGACTGGCGCCAGCGCCCGGCCGGCGCCCTCGACTCCCGCCGTATCGAACGTGAGCTGGAAGCGACCGTTCAAAGCCAAGCCAGCGGTTTTACCTTTTATGAGAAAGGCGCGGTGGACCAGGCCGAAGCCGGCGCGACCCGCCGGATTGAGGCGGTCTACCACGCGCCTTATCTGGCGCATGCCACGCTGGAGCCCATGAACTGCACCGCGCAGGTTCGGGATGGCCAGGTGTTTCTCTGGGTGCCGACGCAAGTGCCGCAGATGGCGACCGCCATCGCCGCACGTGTCGCCGGGGTGACTGTGGACAAGGTGCACGTCACCGTTACCTTGCTGGGCGGCGGGTTTGGCCGCCGGCTGGAGGTCGATTACGTTGCCCAAGCGGTGCGGGTGGCCATGGAATGCGGCGGCCGGCCGGTGCAGCTGATCTGGTCGCGTGAAGAAGACACAACCCACGACTTTTACCGGCCCATGCACGTGGCCTTGTTACGTGCGGCGGCCGATGCGCAGGGCCAATTGAGCAGCCTGCGGATCAAGTCGGCCGGTGATGCCATCACCCCGCGCTGGATGGAGCGAGGCCTGCCGATGTTGGCCGGACCTGTCGACACTCCCGATAAAACCACGGCCGAAGGC